>NZ_VBVX01000152.1 GCF_005981925.1 Streptomyces albidochromogenes | reverse complement strand
CCGATGCCGAGGAGGTCGACCGCGCCGTGCAGCAGGCCCTGCTTCCAGCGGTGCCGGCGGGCCGTCCCGACGAGCACCACGACGGCCAGGCTGACCAGGCCGGCGGGGGAGGCGTCCGTGGCGGTGGGGGAAAGACAGGCAGTCGAAGAACCTCGGCTGGGCATCAGGCGCGCGTCGCGCTCGGCCCGGTCGCGGCGCAGCTTTCTCGTGACGTTCCTGCCGCTGCTCGCGGTCGTGCTGACCGGAACGGCCGCGCTGGCCGTGTCGGGGAACATCCTGCTGCCGGCCCAGCGCGTGATCACCCTGGAGGGCAAGATGGCCTCCAAGCGCGACTTCGCTGGCCACCTACCGCGAGTACGCCGACACCCTCGCCGACGCGGGCGCGGGCCGCAAGGACCACAGCGAGATCGTCAGCAAGTACCTGGAGGTCGCCGAGCCCATCTCGGTGATCGGCGTGGTGATGGATGTGCTGGAGGAGCGGAACGTCATCGTCCACGTCGACCTGCCGGGCGGGACGATACGCCGCAACGCCGCACTGGCCCGCGCGCTCGCCGACCGGCCCCCGGCCGCGGGCTCCGGCCCGCAGACGACCGTGCGGCTGCGCGACATCGACGACTTCGTGCTCATACGCGGCCGGTTCCGCAAGATCAGCGAGACACCGGAGTCGACGGTGTTCCTGGCGCCCTACGGCGATCACGAGGACCCGTCCCGGGGTGCGCGCGTACGGGTCACCTGCGCGACCGAAGGGCTGCGCAACGAGGTCCCGCGGGGCACCTTCTCGGCCCGCTGCCTCGGCAAGGTGCAGGACTGGAACGCCGAGGACGGCGTGCTGGAAGTGCAGGCCATGGCCATCTTCCGGTAGGGCGGGCCCGCTCCGGCCCCCGGAGCGTCAGGCCAGGGCGGCCGTCGCCCGCACCGTCGTCGCGATCGTCGCCGAGCCGACGACGCGCGTGCCGTCGTACAGGACGATCGCCTGGCCGGGTGCGACCCCGCGCACCGGCTCGCCGAAGGCGACGCGCAGCTCGCCGTCGACCAGCTCCGCCGTCACCGGCGTCTCGCCGCCGTGGGCGCGCAGCTGGGCGGTGTACGTGCCGCTGCCGGCCGGGGCCGTGCCGCACCAGCGGGGCCTGATCGCGGTCAGGGAGCTGACGTCGAGGGCCTCGGCCGGGCCCACCGTCACCGTGTTGTTCACCGGGGAGATGTCCAGGACGTAGCGCGGCTTGCCGTCGGCGGCGGGGTGGCCGATGCGCAGTCCCTTGCGCTGGCCGATGGTGAAGCCGAAGGCCCCGTCGTGGGTGCCGAGCTTGGCGCCCGACTCGTCGAGGATGTCGCCCTGCGCCGTGCCGCCGAGGCGGTTCGCCAGGAAGCCCTGGGTGTCGCCGTCCGCGATGAAGCAGATGTCGTGGCTGTCGGGCTTCTTCGCGACCGCGAGCCCGCGGCGCTCCGCCTCCGCGCGGATCTCCTCCTTGGTGGTGAGGGTGTCGCCGAGCGGGAACATCGCGTGGGCGAGCTGCCGCTCGTCGAGGACGCCGAGGACGTACGACTGGTCCTTGGCCATGTCGGAGGCGCGGTGCAGCTCGCGGCTGCCGTCCTCGTTCAGGACGACCGTCGCGTAGTGGCCGGTGGCGACCGCGTCGAAGCCGAGGGCCAGCGCCTTGTCGAGCAGCGCAGCGAACTTGATCTTCTCGTTGCAGCGCAGGCACGGGTTGGGGGTGCGCCCGGCCTCGTACTCCGCGACGAAGTCCTCCACGACGTCCTCGCGGAAGCGCTCGGCGAGGTCCCAGACGTAGAAGGGGATGCCGATGACGTCGGCGGCCCGGCGGGCGTCGCGCGAGTCCTCGATCGTGCAGCAGCCGCGCGCGCCGGTACGGAACGACTGCGGGTTCGCGGACAGCGCGAGGTGCACGCCGGTCACGTCGTGCCCGGCCTCGGCGGCTCGGGCGGCGGCAACGGCGGAGTCGACCCCGCCGGACATGGCGGCGAGGACACGGAGGCGGCGCGGGGTCTCAGTCATAGCTCCACCAGGGTAGACGGAACCACCGACAGGGCCGAAAGCGTTAAAGGGCTCATGGAGCAGAAGAAGGCGGCAGGGCTGAGCAGACGCGCGCTGTTCATCGGGGGCGGCGCCGCCCTGGTGGGCGGGACGGCCGCCGTGTACGGCGATGAGCTGGCCCGGACGTGGTGGCTCGTGCCGGGCATCGACAAGCAGCGCACGGAGGGAGAGGTGGATCACAAGGGCGCCCGGTGGGTGGCGGCGTCGGCGGCGAATCTGCGGACCGCGGACCGCCCCGCCGACTACACCATCGACCGGATAGTGATCCATGTGACGCAGGGCAGCTTCGCGTCGGCCGTGCGCGTCTTCAAGAACCCGCTGCACGCGGCCGCCGCGCACTACATCGTGCGCGCGAAGGACGGCCACATCACACAGATGGCAAGGGAGCTGGACGTCGCGTACCACGCGGGGAACCGCTCGTTCAACGAACGCAGCGTCGGCATCGAGCACGAGGGCTTCGTCGACCGCCCGGAGGACTTCACGGACGTCATGTACCGCTCGTCGGCCCGTCTCGCGGCCGGCATCTGCCGGCGGTACGGGATACCCGCCGACCGGGAGCACATCATCGGCCATGTCGAGGTCCCGGGCACCGACCACACCGACCCGGGCCCGCACTGGAACTGGGCCCGCTACCTCAAGCTCGTACGGGCGGAGCTGGAGGGCCGGCCGGCCGCCCGGGCGTAGCCCTCCAGCGGTTCAGACGAGCCCCGCCGTGCGGGCCCGCTCGACGGCCGGGCCGATCGCCTCCGCCACGGCGGCCACGTCGTCGGCGGTCGAGGTGTGCCCGAGCGAGAAGCGCAGGGTGCCGCGGGCCAGGTCCGGGTCGGTCCCGGTGGCCAGCAGGACGTGGCTCGGCTGGGCCACTCCGGCCGTGCAGGCGGAGCCGGTGGAGCACTCGATGCCCTGCGCGTCGAGCAGCAGGAGCAGCGAGTCGCCCTCGCAGCCGGGGAAGGTGAAGTGGGCGTTGGCCGGCAGCCGGCCGCCCGGGGACGGGTCGCCGCCGAGGACCGCCGTGGGCACGGCCGCCCGTACGGCGGCCACCAGTTCGTCGCGCAGCCCGCCGATCTCGCGCGCGAACCACTCGCGCTGTTCGGCCGCGATCCGGCCGGCCACCGCGAAGGCGGCGACGGCCGGGACGTCGAGCGTGCCGGAGCGCACGTGCCGCTCCTGACCGCCGCCGTGCAGGACGGGGACGGGGGTGTACTCACGGCCGAGCAGCAGCGCGCCGATGCCGTACGGACCGCCGATCTTGTGCCCGGAGACGGTCATCGCGGCGAGTCCGGAGGCGGCGAAGTCCACGTCGAGCTGACCGAACGCCTGCACCGCGTCGGCATGCAGCGGTACGCCGAACTCGGCTGCCACGTCGGCCAGTTCCCGGACCGGCATGACGGTGCCGATCTCGTTGTTGGCCCACATGACGGTGGCCATGGCGACGTCCGACGGGTCGCGCGCGATGGCCTCGCGCAGCGCCGCCGGATGCACCCTGCCGTACGCGTCGACCGGCAGGTACTCGACCGTCGCGCCCTCGTGCTCGCCCAGCCAGTGGACGGCGTCCAGCACCGCGTGGTGCTCGACGGGGCTGGCCAGGACGCGGGTTCTGCGCGGATCGGCGTCGCGCCGCGCCCAGTACAGGCCCTTGACGGCGAGGTTGTCCGCCTCGGTGCCGCCGGCGGTGAGGACCACCTCGCTGGGGCGGGCGCCGAGGGACTCGGCGAGCGTCTCGCGGGCCTCCTCGACGGTGCGCCGCGCGCGTCGGCCGGCGGCGTGCAGGGACGACGCGTTGCCGGTGACGGCGAGGTGGGCGGTCATCGCCCCGACCGCTTCCGGAAGCATCGGGGTGGTCGCGGCGTGGTCGAGGTAGGCCATGGTGCACTCGATTCTACGAGCCCGCGGGCCGCTCCCCGCTCACGCCCTCTCCCCCGGCCGGCCCGCGGCGCGCTCCCTCAGCCGCCGAAGGTCCAGGACACGGTGCCGTCGGCGGAGGCGAGCACCGCGAGGACCAGCAGGTCGGCCACCCCGAGGCCGAGGCCGAGCAGCGCCCTGCCCCGGCGCTCGGTGCCGCGCCGCAGGGCCAGGGACGCCAGGACGATCGCGACGGGGCCGAGGAAGACGTTGAGGACGAGCAGCCCGACGAGTCCGAGCACGAACGAGGCGACGGCCATGCCGTCGGCGTCCCGCGTGCCGGTGCGGGCGCGTGCGGATGCGGTGAACTCCATGGCGCGTTCAGCTCCTTCGGGTCGTACGTCGCGAGTGACGCTCACGGGCGGCGAAGACGAGAAGCCAGACGCCGATGAGCGCGGCGGCGACGAGGGACACCGGGGCCGGTACATGCGCGACCGAGCCCATCAGCACCCCGAGCAACAGCAGAGCCGCTACGAGGACGAACACGTGAACCCCTCCTGGGAGTACGACTGTTCACTGACTACTCAGTCTAGAGTGCCCCCCAGGGTTCCCCGCAATCAGAGAACGGTTGTTTACTGAATGTCATGAGTCACATCGTCGGCGCCCGCCAGGCCCAGAAGCAGAGGACCCGCCAGGCCCTCATGGAGGCGGCGCTCGTCCTGCTGGAGAACCAGAGCCTGAGCAGCCTCGGCCTGCGCGAGGTCACGCGCGCCGCCGGCGTCGCCCCCACCGCCTTCTACCGACACTTCCGGGACACGGCGGACCTGGGCGTGGCCCTGGTCGAGGAGGCGCTCGGCGGCCTGCACGCGGTGATCCGCGCGACGCTCGCCGCGACCGGCGACAGCGCGGTGCGCATCGACGCCGCGGTGGGGCTCATCGCCCGCCACGTGCACGCGTACCCCGCCCACGTCCGCTTCGTCACGCGTGAACGCCACGGCGGTGTGCGGCGGGTGCGCGACGCGATAGGCGGGCAACTCGGCCTGTTCGCCGACGAGGTGGCGGCCTGGCTCGCCACCCAGCCGGACTGCGCGGCATGGAGCGAGGACGACCGCCGGATGCTCGCGCACGTCTACGTCGACCACATGGTGATGACCGCGTCCGCGTTCCTGGAGGCCGGACCGTACGGCGAGGAGCGCGTCGAGGCGGCCGCGTCCCTGGCCCGCCGCCAGCTGCGCCTGATCGGACTGGGCCGCCGCCACTGGCTGGACTGACGGGCCGGGCGGGGCTCCGCACGCGAACGGACGGCCGTCCGGGAGGACGGCCGTCCAGGAACAGGGCTCGGGAAGCTCAGCCGCGCGGCGCCCGGGCGAGCTGCCGGGACTGGGCGACGAGGCGGTCCGCGCTGTCCCAGACCTCCGCGTCCTCCTCCAGGAAGCCGCCCGCGAGATTGCGGGTGGTGATGGAGACGCGCAGCGGGCCAGGGGCCGGCCGGCAGCGCACGTGGGTGGTGAGCTCGACGGTCGGCGTCCAGCCCTTGAGCCCCAGCTCGAACGAGGTCGGCGGCAGGGCGTCGACGGTGAGCAGCAGCGACAGCGGGTCGGCGTCCCGGCCGTCGGCGAGTCCGAACCAGCCGCGCATCTCGCCCCTGCCGGAGGGCGCGCCCACGGCCCAGCCGACGGTGGCGGGGTCGAGGCGGATGTTCAGCCGCTCGGTGATGGCCGAGCTGCCCGGGATCGCGGCGGGCCCGGCTTCAGCGCCCAGGCACTGCTCGTACGAGGGCATGACCGGCGGCTTCGCCGTCGTGCGGACGTCGTCGGGCAGGGCGTCGAGGTCGCCGTAGGAGGCGAGGACGCGGATCCGCTCGACCTCGGTGCCGTCGTCGGCGTACTGGAAGAGGGACGCCTGGCCGGTGGAGAGGGTGCGTCCGGTACGGACGGTCTGCGTCCGGATCACCGCCTTGCCGGGCACGGACGGCGTCAGATAGTGCGCCGAGACCGTGAACGGGTCGGAATGCGGCAGGGCGTCGCCGAGCGCCCGGCCGAGGAGGGCGAGGAGGTAGCCGCCGTTGACGGCCTGGATGATCGTCCAGCCGGCGGAGAGCTCGGCGTCGTAGACGCCGGGCGACCGCTCCGTGAGGGCGGTGTCGCGGTCGAACTCACTGTCCCCGATGCGTGCCTGTGCCATGGCATGCACGGTACACCCAGACGTTACTAAGCGGTAGCTAAGTGCTGGACTCGGATTCCCCCTCGGCCTTCGCCGAGCTCCGGTGCCAGGCGCGCGGCGCCCGCCAGTGGAAGCGCATCGCCAGCAGCCGCAGCACGAAGGCGGTCACGACGGCGATGCCACTGGTCACCGCGTTCAGCGCGTCGAAGCGGATGCACAGCGCGACCATCGAGGCGCCGACGATGGCGGGGACGGCGTACAGATCACGGTCCCAGCGCAGCAGCGAGGGCACCTCGTTGGCGAGCACGTCGCGCAGTACGCCGCCGCCGACCGCGGTCGCCAGGCCCAGCGCGGCCGAAGCGGTCAGGCCCAGCCCGTACTCGTACGCCTTGGTGGTGCCCGTCACGCAGAACAGTCCGAGGCCGGCCGCGTCGAACGCGTTCACGGCGCCCTGGATGCGCTCGACCTCGGGGTGCAGGAAGAAGACGAGGGCCGCCGCGATCAGCGGCGTGGTGAAGTAGCCGAGGTCGGTGAAGGCGGCCGGCGGCACGGCGCCGATGATCAGGTCACGCAACAGCCCTCCGCCCAGCGCGGTGACCTCTGCGAGCACCGCGATGCCGAACACGTCGAAGTTCTTGCGCACGGCGAGCAGCGCGCCGGAGATCGCGAAGACGAAGATCCCGACGAGGTCGAGCGAATGCTGGACGGAGGGCGTGAAGAGTTCCTGGAACACCGGGCAATTGTGCCGGTTCTAGACCTTGCCGGTGTCCCCCGTGCTCGCGGACCCGGACGCCGGACCGGATTCCGGTGCCTGGTCGGGCGCGTTCTCCGGGTGGTGGCAGGCCACCTGGTGACCGGTCTTGAGCGTGGTCAGCGCCGGTTCGCGCGTCGAGCAGATCTCCGTGGCCTTCCAGCACCGCGTGTGGAACCGGCAGCCGGTGGGCGGCGAGATCGGCGAGGGCACGTCGCCCTTGAGCAGAATCCGCTCGCGCTTGTGCTTGCTGCGCGGGTCGGGCACCGGGACGGCCGACAGGAGCGCCTTCGTGTACGGGTGCATCGGCGCCTCGTACAGCGCCTTGCGGTCCGCCAGCTCGACGATCTTGCCGAGGTACATCACGGCGATGCGGTCCGAGACGTGCCGGATGACCGACAGGTCGTGCGCGATGATCACGTACGTGAGACCGAGCTCGTCCTGGAGGTCGTCCAGCAGGTTCACCACCTGCGCCTGGATCGACACGTCCAGCGCCGACACCGGCTCGTCGGCGACGACCAGCTTCGGCTTGAGCGCGAGCGCCCGCGCGATGCCGATGCGCTGGCGCTGGCCGCCGGAGAACTCGTGCGGATAGCGGTTGTAGTGCTCGGGGTTGAGCCCCACCAGCTCCAGGAGCCGCTGAACCTCCCGCTTCACCCCGCCCTCGGGCGTGATGTTCTGCAGCTTGAAGGGCGCGCTGATGATCGTGCCGACCGTGTGCCGCGGGTTCAGCGAGGAGTACGGGTCCTGGAAGATCATCTGTACGTCGCGGCGCAGCGGGCGCATCCGCCCGGTGCCGAGATGGGTGATGTCCTGGCCCTCGAACTCGATCTTCCCGCTGGTCGGCTCCAGCAGCCGCGTGATCAGCCGGCCCATCGTCGACTTGCCGCAGCCCGACTCACCGACCACGCCGAGGGTCTCCCCCGGGCGCACGTCGAAGTCGAGGCCGTCGACGGCCTGGACCGCGCCGACCTGGCGCTGCAGCACGCCCTTCCTGATGGGGAAGTGCTTCACCAGACCGCTGACCTTGAGCAGGGGCTCGGTCGAGGGGGACAGCGGCGAGGACGACGCCTGCTCCGGGATCGTCACGTCGGGATCCTTCGTCTCGCTCACAGCTTCGGCGCAATCTCTTCGGTCCAGATCCGCGTCCGGTCCTCGGCCGCCATGTGGCAGGCGGAGTAGTGCCGTTCGGATTCCTTGCCGGGCAGCAGCTTGAGTTCCGGCCGCTCGGTACGGGTGATGCCGCCCTTGGGGACGTCCGCGTAGGGGCAGCGCGGGTGGAAGGCGCAGCCGCTCGGGATGTTGATCAGGCTGGGCGGGGAGCCCTTGACCGGGATGAGACGGTCGGTCTGGTCGCGGTCGATGCGCGGCATCGAGCCCAGCAGGCCCCAGGTGTACGGGTGCTGGGGCTCGTAGAAGACCTTCTCGGCGGGGCCGCGCTCGACGCACCGGCCGCCGTACATCACGAGGATGTCGTCGGCCAGCTCGGCGACGACGCCCAGGTCGTGCGTGATGACGATGACCGCCGAGCCGAACTCCTTCTGCAGGTCCCGGATCAGGTCGAGGATCTGCGCCTGGACGGTGACGTCCAGGGCGGTGGTCGGCTCGTCCGCGATCAGCAGCTCGGGGTTGTTGACGAGCGCCATCGCGATCATGGCGCGCTGGCGCATGCCGCCGGAGAACTCGTGCGGGTAGCCGTCGAAGCGCTTGTCGGGCTGCGGGATGCCGACCCGGTCGAGCATCTCGATCGCGCGCCGCTTGGCGGTCTTCTTGTCGACCTTGTTGTGGATGCGGTACGCCTCCACGATCTGGTGGCCGATCGTGTAGTACGGGTGCAGCGCGGACAGCGGGTCCTGGAAGATCATCGAGATCTCGCGGCCGCGCAGCTTGCGCACCTCGTCGGGGTCGGCGGACAGCAGGTCCGTGCCGTCCAGCCAGATCTCGCCGGAGATCTGGGCCTTGCGGCGGCCGTACTGGCCGACCGTGTGCAGGCCCATGATGCCGAGCGAGGTGACCGACTTGCCGGAGCCGGACTCGCCCACGATGCCGAGGGTCTTGCCCTTCTCCAGCTTGAAGGACAGGCCGTCCACCGACTTGACGAGGCCGTCGTCGGTGGGGAAGTGCACCTTGAGGTCGCGCACGTCGAGGAAGGCGTCCGGCTGCGGGGAGCCGGCGCGTACGGGCTCGCCGACCGCACCGGTCTTCGTCGAGGGGGCCCCGGGGGCCTCCCCCGGCACAGGCACAGTGGTCACGAGAGCCTCACTCGGGGGTCGATCACGGAGTACAGGATGTCCACCACGAGGTTCGCGAGCACGACGGCCGCGGCGGCGATGAGCGTGACACCCAGGATGAGCGGAAGGTCGAAGTCGCCGATCGCCTTGACCGCCGCCTGGCCGAGGCCGGGGAGGCTGAAGGCGGTCTCGGTGAGGATCGCGCCGCCGACCAGGGCGCCGAGGTCCATGCCGAGGATGGTGAGGATCGGCGTCATCGTCGAGCGCAGGGCGTGCTTGCCGACCACGACCGGTTCGCTCAGACCCTTGGCGCGGGCGGTGCGGATGTAGTCCTCGCCCAGGACCTCCAGCATGGTGGCCCGGGTGAGCCGGGCGTACATGGCGGCGTACAGGAAGGCGAGCGTCACCCACGGGAGCACGAGGCCGCTGAACCAGCCGAGCGGGTCCTGCGCGATGTCCACGTACTCGGCGTCGAACCAGCCGAGCTGGGTGCGGAAGATCGCCAGGGAGAGCAGCGCGGTGAAGTAGATCGGCAGCGACACACCCGCGAGGGCGATGGTCATCGCCGTGCGGTCGATCGCGGTTCCCCGCTTGAGGGCGGAGATGATGCCGGTCGTGACACCCACGATGACCCACAGCACGCACGCGCCGGCCGCAAGGGACAGGGTCACGGGAAGCCGCTCGGTGAGTACGGGCCAGATCTCCTGCTCCGTACGGAAGGAGTAGCCGAAGCACGGGGCGTCGCAGTGGAACGACGAACCGCCGCCGGTGTAGTCCCGGCCGACGAAAATTCCGCTGATGAAGTTCCAGAACTGCACCAGGATGGGATCGCCGAGGCCGAGTTTCTCCCGGACGCCTTCGACCGCGCCTGGGTCCGCCTGCTTGCCGATGAACATCGCGGCGGGGTCGCTGCCGGTCAGCTTCGGGATGACGTAGAAGATGCCGAAGGTCACGAGAGTGACCACGAGCAGCATCACGACGACGGCGGTCAGCCGCCTGATGAGGTATGCGAGCACTACGGTCGGCCCGGCGACGGCCCGGGGATCCGGTGGGGGATCCCCGGGCCGCCGCACGCGGCCATCACCTGCCCTTCGGGCTTAGCGGCGGGTGTGCCGGCGGAGCGAACGGACGGTCACTTGACGCCGAGGGAGGCGTAGTCGTAGCGGCCGTTGTAGGAGTCGGCCGTGTAGACGTTGGTCAGCCGCGAGCTGCGCCAGATCACGTTCTTCTCGAAGGTGAAGGGCAGGTAGACCGCGTGCTCGGAGACCTTCTGGTTGATCTGCTTGTAGAACTCGGCCGCCTTGTCGGGGTCCGTCTCCAGCAGCGCCTTGTCGAACAGGCCGTCGATCGACTTGTCCTTCAGCATCGAGAAGTTGTTGTTGCCGCTCTCGAGGATGAAGCGGCTGTCGACCAGCGGCTGCGAGAAGCCCTGACCGCTCGGGAAGTCGGCACCCCAGCCCATGATGATGATGCCGTACTTCTTCTTGTCGACGTTCTTGGGAGCGCCGATGATGCCCGAGGTCTGCGCACCGTCGTACTGGTCGATCTGCACCTTGATGCCGACCTTGCCCAGCGACGCCTGCATCGACTCGGCGGTGGCGATCTCCTGCGGCTTGTTGTTGCGGACCGCGATCGTGGTCTCGAAGCCGTTCGGCTTGCCGCAGGCCTTGAGCTCCTCCTTGGCCTTCGCGACGTTGCCCGTGGTGTCCTTGAGAACGTTGTACGGGTCGTACTTCGCGTCCGAGCCCTTGATGCTCGGCGGCAGCATGTTGGTGGCGATGTCGCCGCCCGCCATCGGGCCGCCGCGCGCGGTCTGCAGCGACTTGTGGTCGGAGCCGTAGATGACCGCCTTGCGGCAGTGGATGTTGTCCATCGGCTTGACCGTCTGCGGGAACACCGCGTACCGGATGAAGCCGGTCTGCGGGTTGTCGACGTTGCCCTTGTGGTCGCGCAGGGCCTTGGTGCGGCCGGCCGGGCTGATGCCGGTGGCGTTGATGTCGATGTCGTAGTCGCCCTCGATCAGGCGGTTGTCCATGTCGTCGGCGTTGGTGATGAGCTTGAGCGAGACCTTGTCCGGCAGCGCCTTGCGGACGGTGTCGGTGCCCTTCTTCCAGTTGGGGTTGCGGCTCAGCTCCATGCCCTTGTTGGGCGTGTACGAGTCGATCTTGTACGGGCCGTTGGAGAAGGGCTTCAGGCCGTACTTCTCCGCCGTGTCCTTGTCCTGGCGGACCGGCGTGGCGGCCGGCATGGCCAGCATCTGGAGGAAGTCGCCGTTGGGCTTCGGGAGCTTGAAGACGATGGTCTTGTCGTCCGGTGTCTCGATGGCCTTCAGGCCCAGCTTGTCCGCCGACTTGTCCTTGTACGGGCCCTTGTACTCCTTCTTCGGGTCCAGGACCTGCTGCAGGTAGATCGGACCGCCGGAGATCTTGTCCTGGGCCCAGATGCGCTCGATGCCGTACTTGATGTCCTTGGAGGTGACGGGCTTGCCGTCCTCCCACGCGACGCCGTCCTTCAGCGTGAAGGTGTACGTCTTCTTGTCCGCGGAGACCTTGCCCGTGTCGGTCGCCATGTCGGCGACGAGCTCGGTGGACTCGGTGCCGGCGGCCGGCTTGAAGGTGATCAGCTGGCGCGTGTAGTAGCGCGCGAAGTCCCACATGAAGCCGTAGTAACCGCGCTGCGGGTCCCAGGAGTCGGCGTCCTGCGTACCGATGAACTTGATCGTGCCGCCCTTCTTGTCCGAGGCGTTCGCGATCTTGCCGACGGCCGCGTTGAAGCCCGGGGCCTTGCCCTTGCCCTCGGTCTCGTCCTTGCCGCCGCCACCGCAGGCCGCGGTTCCGACGAGCGCGGCGACGACGAGCGCCGCGCTTGCGGCGAGCCGTCGCCTGGAAGAACTGTTGGCTGTCACGATCAGCAACCTCCGTAAGAGTGCCGGTCCTTTGCGGAACCGACGGTTTGGGTGGCCTCCTGACACATCGGCAGGGGCGGCGCGGTGGGAACGTGCGGTGGGACGGGACGAACGGTCAGCGGGAGCCCTTCGGGTCCAGCGCGTCACGCACGCCGTCACCGAAGAGGTTGAAGGCCAGGACCGTGACGAAGATGGCCACGCCGGGCGCGATCATGAACATCGGGTCCGCCTCGTAGTACTCCTTGGCCTTGGAGAGCATCTGCCCCCAGGAGGCGGTGGGCGGCTTGACTCCGGCGCCCAGGAAGCTGAGGGCGGCCTCGCTGAGGACATTGGTCGGGATCATCAGCGTCGTGTAGACGGTGATCGGGGCGACCAGGTTCGGCAGCAGCTCCTTGAAGAGGATGTACGTGCGGCCGGCGCCGAGGCTGCGTGCCGCCTCGACGTACTCGCGCTCCCTGAGGGAGAGCGTCTGGCCGCGGACGATCCGGCCCACGTACGGCCATCCGAAGAAGCCGATCACGACGATCAGGGCGCCGATGCGCACACCTGAACCGCTGAACCCCCAGAGGGAGTTGGGCAGTACCGAGACCAGCGCGATGATGAAGAGCAGCTGCGGGAAGGCCAGCAGCACGTCCATCACCCGGCTGATCGCCGCGTCGACCCAGCCGCCGAAGTAGCCGGCGATGATCCCGAAGACCGTGCCGAGGGCGACGGCGAAGAGGGCCGCGAGGAAGGCGACCAGCAGTGAGATGCGGGCGCCGTAGACGAGGCGGCTGAACACGTCGCGGCCGTTGACCGGTTCGACTCCCAGCAGGAAGTCGGAGCTCATGCCGCCCCAGCTGCCGATCGGCGTACCGAACAGCGGGTCGATCTTGTCCTCGTGGAACTCGTTCGGCGGGTGGCCGAGCGCGCTGACGATCAAGGGCGCGAACACCGCGACCAGGATCAGGAACAACACGACGACGCCGCCGGCCAGCGCGACCTTGTCGCGCTTCAGACGCACCCATGCGATCTTCCAGGGCGAGCGGCCTTCGATGGCTTTCGCCGGAACATCGGCCGCTACGTCAACGGCGGCGGTCTCTGCCGCGCTCGTGTCGTGCAGTGGTGCCGTCATCGTGGTGGGGACCCCTCTCGGCTCGGCCGACGGGTGGTCGGCCCGCGCCTGCCGCTGTGGCGGCTTGTTCGCATCGCAGGTGCAAGTGGTGCGGAAACGTGCAGAAGGTGCTCGGACAAACGCAGTTGACACGGGGAAAGCGGGTCGTACACAGGACCGACGTTCCTTGTTGCGGGAGTCTTCAATGAGCGCGCGATCACCCGCCAGCCCTGGCGGGCAATGGATGCGCAACCGTGATGTGGCCTGTGGTCTTCCGTTATCCGGACGCCGCGATCGGCTGAGCGGATCAGAAGCGGCCCAAAGCACCAGACCGGACATGCCGCCCAACGGCCTTCATGGCGCGCCGAATTGGGCTATGTACGCCGTATCGCGAGGTCGCCTCAGTAGGCGCGGGGCGCCGGGTAGCCGTAGCCGCCCTGCGGGGCGGAAGGGAGGGCAGCGGGCGCGTGGGCCTCGCGGTCGTAGAACGGGCGGGCGTTGGCGCGCAGCCACATGGACACGGGGTCGTACTCGTCGGACATCGCGACGGTGGACACGGGCAGCCCCTCGGGGACCACGCCGATCGACTGCTGCATCATGGCGCGCACGGCGTCGACGGACTGCTGGCTCGTGTCGTACAGATCGAGTCCTACGGCCAGGTACGGCGCGCCGAGCGCCGGCTGGACCCAGGCGCGGCGCAGCGCGCGGACGGCGGGGGTCCGGTGGGCGTTCTGCGTGAGCAGCGCGTAGAACTGGGGGATCTCGACGGCCGGTTCGGACAGCCGCAGCGGTCCGGCGGGCATCCGGTCGAGGCCGGTCGCGATGCGCCGCAGGTCCAGCCAGGGGATGCCCACGCCGCCGCCGGGGGCGTGCGGGTTGAGCCAGATCCCCCAGCGGTCGGGGAAGAGCGCCCGCGCGACGTCATGGGCGGACACCACTTCGTACGCCCGGCTCCAGCCGCTCGCGGACAGCTCCTGCGCGGAGGTGACGCACGGGGCGTAGCCGAGGCCGTCGACGTCCATGTTCCCGTACTGGGCGTCGGGGGAACCCGCCTGGCCGTGCCAGAGCAGCATCCACAGCTTGCCGCCCGCCGGGTCGGCGAGGGCGCGCAGGAGCGCCTCGTACGCGTCGTAGCGCCCGGGTGTCACCTGGCGCAGCATGTGCTCGACCTGCCCGGCCGCCGCAGTGCCTGACGCGCTCACCCTGGGTCCCGCCCCTCTTCGATTTCACCGTGTCGTTCGTCGACCAGCTTAAGCGGCAGCACCGGCGCCGAGCACGGGTCGGGCACGAGTCAGGCGCGCGTGTAGAACGGCCGCACCTTTTCGAGCATCCAGTCGGCGACCGGGTCGCGCGCCACGTCGAGCAGGACGAGGTTGACCTCCCAGGGCACCCGGACGCGTCCGAGGGCCCGGCCGAGGGCGTCCATCGGCGCGTTGGGGTCGGCGCCCTCCCAGTTCGACAGCTGTACGCCGACGAACAGGCTCGGGGGTGCGCCCTCGACGCTCGCGAGGGCGCGGCGGGCGCTCACGACCACACCGCTCTCCTGGAACTCCCCGGCGGCGGCCGCGAGGAAGTCGACCGGCTCCTCCTGCCAGTCCGGCTCGAAGAGCCGCACCCTGCCCCCGCTCGCCGGTCCGTCCAGCGGTGTGCGCCCGGCCCGGCAGAGCTCGGCGACGGCGGCCGGCGGCAGCGGCACGCCGACGGCGCCGTCCGGGTTCACCGCGATGCCGAGCTGCGGCGGCAGGCCGCGGGCGAACTCCCGGGCGGGGGCGACGGTGAAGGACATGTGGGGCCCGGTGCAGTGGCGCAACTGCTCCTCGGAGCTGTAGACGGGGACGTACGCCTCGCCGTTGATCTGCACCGTGGGCAGGTCGAGGTTCGGGGAGTCGGGCCCGCCGCCGTTCGGCAGCGGCACCCAGACCTGGCTGCGCCCGAGCACCTCGACGATGCGGCCGCCCGCGGCGGGGTTGCCGAGCGAGGCGCCGAGTACCTCTTCGAGCTCGTTGCCGGGCCAGCCGCTGCCGCCCTGCGGCGAGGCGGATATGGGGAAGTCGGGGTAGTCCACGGGACGACTTTAACGCGGCGCGCGGGGTGTCCGGCGGGGCGCTCCGCCGGACGCCCCTAGGGCCCGGCCGGGGCCGGGGCCGGGAAGTCGATCACCTTCAGCGCACCCGCCGCGTCCCGGTCCAGCAGCACCGCCGACGCGCAGCCCGCCGGCAGCCGCCCCGCCTCCGCGTCCCGCACCAGCCGGCCCACCGCCCGCCGGTGCCGGGCGAAGGCGTAACCGGAGACCCCGCGGCCGCGCTCCTGCTGGCCGGCCCGCGCCACGTCCGCCGTCACGTCGAGCAGCACCAGGTGCAGCGCGACGCCCCGGCGCCGGGCGTCGCGCGCCAGCCAGCGCCGCACCCAGGTCTGCGTACCGCAGTCGTGCACCACGACGCCGTCGCCCGAGCGCAGGGCACGCCACAGGCCGGCGTAGTGCGCCAGGCGCACCAGCGGCCGGTACAGGGCGTACGGCAGGAGGCGGGGCATCATCGCCTCCCAGCGCTCGCGCACGTCCTGCGAGTCGATCCGGTGCGCCACCGCGCTCGCCGTACGCCGGATCAGGGTGCTCTTGCCGCTGCCCGGCAGGCCGGACACGACCACCGTGTCACCGGTCGCGAAGGCGAGGGCGCGCGGGCCGCGTCCCGCGCGCTCGCGCAGATCACGCACCACGGGCACGGTCCTGGCGGCCGCCCTGACGGGCACCGCCTGCTGCGCGGGCACCGCGCGGTGCGCGGTCCCCGTTGTCGTCGCGTACGCACCGGGCTGCTGCAACGTCATCGTCTTCCCCCTGTCGGGTGTCCCCCACCCCCCCCCCTTGGCCAAAAAGTGTAAAGAAAAGGGAATGCGCCACAAGTCCATTGCGGGTTCCGC
>NZ_VBVX01000151.1 GCF_005981925.1 Streptomyces albidochromogenes | reverse complement strand
GCCCCCGAGGGGCCGGCCGGTTCGAGCGCCTCCGGGGACTTCTCACGGCGGCTGTTCGTCTCGCGCGTGGTCGGGGCGGGCGCGGCCGCGGCGGCGCTGGGGACCGTGGGGTACGGGACCTACGGGGTGCTGCGGGGACCGAAGCTGAAGCGGGTCCGGGTGCCGCTGGCCAAGCTGCCGCGCGGCGCGCACGGGTTCCGCATCGCCGTCGTCAGCGACGTGCACCTCGGGCCGGTCCTCGGACGCGCGCACACCCAGCGCATCGTGGACACGATCAACTCCGCCCAGCCCGACCTGGTGGCGGTCGTCGGCGACCTGGTCGACGGGAGCGTGGCCGACCTGGGCCACGCCGCCGAGCCGCTGGCGCGGATCAGGGCCCGGCACGGCATGTTCTTCGTGACCGGCAACCACGAGTACTTCTCCGGCGCCGAGCAGTGGGTCGACCACGTGCGCGAGCTGGGTATGCGGCCGCTGGAGAACGACCGCGTCGAGATCGCCGGCTTCGACCTCGCCGGGGTCAACGACGTGGCGGGCGAGCGGGAGGGGCAGGGCCCCGACTTCGTACGGGCGCTGGGCGACCGGGACCGTACCCGCGCGTCCGTGCTGCTCGCGCACCAGCCGATCGTCATCCACGACGCGGTGCGCCACGGGGTCGACCTGCAACTGTCCGGCCACACGCACGGCGGCCAGCTCTGGCCCGGCAACTACATCGCCGCCCAGGCGAACCCGACGGTCGCCGGCCTCGAAAAGTACGGCGACACCCAGCTGTTCGTCTCCCGGGGCGCGGGCGCGTGGGGCCCGCCGGTCCGGGTGGGCGCCGAGTCCGACATCACGGTGGTGGAACTGCAGTCCCGCCAGGCGTAGGCGGTGGGCCTGCTCCCGGCATGCCGGGCGCAGGGCTCCACGGGCCGCGGCTCAGCGCGTCCTGCGGGCGGCCGCGGCCTCGGCCATGCCCGGCAGGAAGTCCGTGAACAGTTCGTGCACTTCCCGTACGAGCGGACGCAGCACCCGGAAGCGGGCGAGCGCGACCCCGCGCGTGGTGAGCCGGGCGCCGCGCTCGGCGAGGCGGCGGCTGCGCTCCCTGCCCTCGGACCGGTCGAAGACCCAGTACAGGACGAGTCCCATCTGGGAGAGCCACATCAACTCGGGCAGTATGCCCCGCAGTTCCTCGGGGACCTTGGCCTTGGATCCGGCCAGGACCTCCCGGTGGACGTCGATGGCCGCCTCACGGGCGTGCTCCGACTCGGCGGAGAAGGGGCTCAGCGGGCTCTCGGGGTCCGCCGCGTTCTTGAAGAACTGGGCGGCGAACTCGTGGTACGGCGCCGCGATGTCCAGCCACGCCTTCAGCACCCCGGCCAGGCGCGCCTCCAGGTCCGTCTCCCGGTCCAGTACGGGGCGGACCGCCGCCTGGTGCTCGGCGGCGATCCGGTCGTAGAAGCCCTGGACCAGGTGTTCCTTGGAGCCGAAGTAGTAGTACGCGTTGCCTACGGAGACCCCCGCCTCCTTGGCGATGGCCCGCATGGTCGTCTTGTCGTAACCGCGGTCCTGGAACAGCTGGAGAGCGGTTTCGAGGATGAGCGTGCGGGTCTGCTCGCTCTTGGGGGCCTTGTCTTCAGTCACGGTGTCCGAGCCTAACCGGGTGCGGCGCACCAGTCGTCGCAGGGCACCGGGACCCCCGCCCCGGCGGTCCTCACGTCGCGGTACTTGGCCGCCGCGAGCATCGTCATCCGTACGAAGGGGGCGCCCGCCGGGGTGGCGAGCCAGTGCGCCTTGGGCCGGTATTCGGCCAGGGCCCAGAGACAGACCACCCAGGCGGCGATGCCGCCGTAGACCTGGCCCTTGTCGCCGATGACGGTGATCTCGCGCAGGGTGCGGTCGTGGTCGAGAACGGGGAACCTGCGCCGCGCCTCGACCGACCCCGCCGGCACCAGGTCCAGCGGCACGAGCTTGCGCTGGCGCAGCAGCCAGTCGCGCAGGTGGACGCAGAGGGAGCACTGGGCGTCGTACAGGATCGTCAGTCTGCTGACCGGGAGCCGGCTCATCGTGCTCACGCCCCGGCGGGCACGGTGGTGGTCCAGCCCTGCGGCGGGACCGGGGGCAGCTGCTCGCGCTCCATGATGGAGCGCCGCCGGATCTTGTTGAGGACCCAGACGTTTCCGAGGTGCATGATGCCGAGGACGAGCAGGACGACGCCGACCTTCACCGAGAGCGCCTCGAAGAGGCCGCGGGCGTTCTCGACGGCGTCCGCCGCCTTGAGGTAGAGGGTGACGAAGCCGAGGTTGACGAGGTAGAAGCCGACGACCAGCAAGTGGTTGACCGCGTCGGCGAGCTTCTCGTCCCCGCGCAGGACGCTGGCGATGAAGATGCGCCCGTTGCGGCTGAGGGTGCGCGCGACCCAGACGGTGAGCGCGACGCTGATCAGCAGGTAGACGGCGTAGGCGACAACAGTGAGGTCCATACCCCACCCCTTCTTGAACGTGTTCAAAAGGCTGGCAGGAATGAATCTAGACCTCTTTTTGAACATGTTCAAGACAGTTGCCGGACGTCGATGGACGTTCTCTTCTGGATAATCCACGACGGATCGAATTGCTACGCTGGGGGAATGACCGCCATGACGCCGGCCCGCACCGAACCGGACCTGTCCTTCCTCCTCGACCACACCAGTCACGTCCTGCGCACCCAGATGTCGGCCGCGCTCGCCGAGATCGGCCTGACCGCCCGCATGCACTGCGTCCTCGTCCACGCCCTGGAGGAGGAGCGCACCCAGATACAGCTCGCCGAGATCGGCGACATGGACAAGACCACGATGGTGGTGACGGTGGACGCCCTGGAGAAGGCCGGCCTCGCCGAGCGCCGCCCCTCTCGTGCGGACCGGCGGGCCCGGATCGTCGCCGTCACGGACGAGGGCGCCCGCGTCGCCGGCCGCAGCCAGAAGATCGTCGACCGGGTGCACGAGCAGGCGCTGGCCGCGCTCCCCGACGGGGACCGCGAGGCGCTCCTGCGCGCCCTCGGGCGCCTGGCCGGCGACGGCCTGTCGGCTCCCGCCGGGAAATCCCGCCCGGCCCGCCGGGCGCGCCAGTCCCAGAAGTAGGACCGAAGCAAATACTCTGCAACAAAACTATCTGCTACGGTCCTACTGTCTGACCGACCGTCACAGGAAAGGCCGCCCCGCATGAACGCGAACGCTTCCGCCCCCACGAAGAACGACGGAGTGCCGCCCCGGGCGCTCACGGACGCCGAGCTGACCAGGCTGCTGAGCGAGCAGCGGTTCGGCGTGCTCGCGAGCGTCCGGAGCACCGGCCACCCGCACCTGTCCACTGTGCTCTACCACTGGGACCAGGAGCGGCGGACCCTGAGCGTCTCGTCCACGGCCGCCCGCCTGAAAGTCCGCCAACTGCTCCGCGACCCCCACGCGTCGCTGCACGTCAGCGGCCCCGACGTATGGTCGTTCGCGGTCGCCGAGGGAGCGGCGGAGATCGTCGACCCGGCGGGCGAGGCGGCCGCCTCCGCCGGCCAGGAGCCGGACCCCGGCCGGCGCGTGGAGATCCGGATCCAGGTGTCCCGCCTCTACGGAACCGCGCTCGACATGCCGGCCGGAAGCTGACGCGGGCGCGCTCAGGCGCCCAGCGCACGCGCGTAGTTGACCTGGCCCATGACCAGCGGGAAGGTGTGCGGGCCGAAGGCCGGGACCACCGTGGAGTGGTGCAGGCCGCCGCTGGTCACCGTGACCTGGACCCAGCCGGTCGTCACCTTCTCCTTCATCAGCAGGAACAGCAGGCCGAGCAGGCAGAAGACGGCGAACACGACGGCCAGCACGACCGCGACCGTCGGCATCTTCTCCTCCGTCCGGGACATGTCCGTGACCGTCCACACCGCGCCCTTGAGCGGCATCGTGCCGGACGGGGTGACGACGGAGTCGTGCGTGACAGTGATGTCACCGATCGACAGCACGGGCGCGGGCGCGTAACCGGCCGGCGAGCCGGCCCAGGGCATCGGCTGCTGCGGGTAGCCGTACCCCGGGACCGGGCCCCACTGGTAGTCGCCCTTCGGCTCGCCGTCCGCCGCGTACGGGTTCGGATGCTGATCGCTCATGATTCCCGGTGCTCCCCTCGGCGCGCCTGCAATGCCCTGATAGTGGCACAACTCGGCGAAAGGCCCCGGCCCCCGGTGAGAACCGGGGGCCGGGGCCTTCGTGCGTACAGCCGGAAGGACTAGAAGCGACGCGTGATCAGCGCGCGCTTCACCTCCTGGATGGCCTTGGTGACCTCGATGCCGCGCGGGCAGGCGTCCGTGCAGTTGAACGTCGTACGGCAACGCCACACGCCGTCCTTGTCGTTCAGGATCTCCAGGCGCTGCTCGCCGCCCTCGTCGCGCGAGTCGAAGATGAAGCGGTGCGCGTTGACGATCGCCGCCGGGCCGAAGTACTGGCCGTCGTTCCAGAACACCGGGCACGAGGACGTGCACGCGGCGCACAGGATGCACTTGGTGGTGTCGTCGAAGCGCTCGCGGTCCTCGGCGGACTGCAGGCGCTCACGCGTCGGCTCGTTGCCCTTCGTGATGAGGAAGGGCATGACGTCGCGGTACGCCTGGAAGAACGGGTCCATGTCGACCACGAGGTCCTTGAGGACCGTGAGGCCCTTGATGGCCTCGATCGTGATCGGCTTCTCCGGGTTGATGTCCTTGATCAGCGTCTTGCAGGCGAGCCTGTTCTTGCCGTTGATCCGCATCGCGTCGGAGCCGCAGATGCCGTGCGCGCACGAGCGACGGAAGGTCAGCGTGCCGTCGGTCTCCCACTTGATCTTGTGGAGACCGTCGAGCACACGCTCCTTCGGGTCGATCTCGATCGGGAAGTCCTGCCACTCGGCCTCGGAGGAGATCTCCGGGTTGTAGCGGCGGATCCGGAAGGTGACCGTGATGTACGGGGACGCGACGGACGCGGGCTTCGCGCCCTCGACCTTGTCCAGAGTCGGGGTAGCCATCAGTACTTACGCTCCATCGGCTGGTAGCGGGTCTGGACGACCGGCTTGTAGTCGAGACGGATCGACTCGGTGCCGTCGTCGCCGACCTCGCGGTACGCCATGGTGTGGCGCATGAAGTTGACGTCGTCGCGGTTCGGGAAGTCCTCGCGGTAGTGACCGCCGCGGGACTCCTTGCGCGCCAGGGCGGACACGGCCATGACCTCGGCCAGGTCGAGCAGGTTGCCCAGCTCGATGGCCTCCAGCAGGTCGGTGTTGAACCGCTTGCCCTTGTCCTGGATCGACACGTTGAGGTACCGCTCGCGCAGCTCGCCGATCTTCTCGACCGCCGTCTTGATCGTCTGCTCGGTGCGGAACACCATCACGTTGGCGTCCATCGTCTCCTGCAGCTCGCGGCGGATGTCGTGGACCCGCTCGCTGCCGGTGTTGCCGCGCAGGCGCTCGACCTGGGCGACGACGAGCGAGGCCGGGTCCTCCGGGAGCTCGACGTAGTCGTTCGCGGCGGAGTACTCGGCGGCGGCGATGCCGGCGCGCTTGCCGAAGACGTTGATGTCGAGCAGCGAATTGGTGCCCAGGCGGTTCGCGCCGTGCACCGAGACGCAGGCGACCTCACCGGCGGCGTACAGGCCCGGAACGACCGTGGTGTTGTCCGCGAGGACCTCACCCTTGACGTTCGTGGGGATGCCGCCCATGGCGTAGTGCGCGGTCGGCTGGATCGGGATCGGGTCCGTGTACGGCTCGATGCCCAGGTACGTACGCGCGAACTCGGTGATGTCCGGGAGCTTCGCGTCGAGCTGCTCCGGCGGCAGGTGCGTGAGGTCGAGGAAGACGTGGTCGCCCTCGGGACCGCAGCCGCGGCCCTCACGGATCTCCGTGTAGATGGAGCGCGAGACGACGTCACGGGACGCGAGGTCCTTCATGACCGGCGCGTACTTCTCCATGAAGCGCTCGCCGTCCTTGTTGCGGAGGATGCCGCCCTCACCGCGGGCGCCCTCCGTCAGCAGGATGCCCATGCGCCAGATGCCCGTCGGGTGGAACTGGAAGAACTCCATGTCCTCCAGCGGCAGCCCGCGGCGGTACGCCGCGGCCTGGCCGTCACCGGTCAGGGTGTGGGCGTTCGACGTCACCTTGAAGAACTTGCCGGTGCCGCCGGAGGCGAAGATGACGGCCTTCGCCTGGAAGACGTGGATCTCGCCGGTGGCCAGCTCGTAGGCGACGACGCCCGCCGACTTGCGGACCCCGTCGACCTCCTGCATGAGCAGGTCCAGGACGTAGAACTCGTTGAAGAACTCCACACCCTCCTTGACGCAGTTCTGGTACAGCGTCTGGAGGATCATGTGGCCGGTGCGGTCCGAGGCGTAGCAGGACCGGCGGACCGGGGCCTCACCGTGGTTGCGGGAGTGACCGCCGAAGCGGCGCTGGTCGATGGTGCCGTCCGGCGTGCGGTTGAACGGCAGGCCCATCTTCTCCAGGTCGAGAACGGAGTCGATGGCCTCCTTCGCCAGGATCTCGGCGGCGTCCTGGTCGACCAGGTAGTCGCCGCCCTTGATCGTGTCGAAGGTGTGCCACTCCCAGTTGTCCTCCTCCACGTTCGCCAGCGCGGCGGCCATGCCGCCCTGCGCGGCGCCCGTGTGGGACCGGGTGGGGTACAGCTTCGTCAGCACGGCGGTGCGGCTGCGCTTCGTCGACTCGATGGCCGCGCGCATGCCCGCGCCACCGGCGCCGACGATGACGGTGTCGTACTTGTGAATCTTCATGGTGGTTGCCTCAGCCCCGGGCCTAGCGGATGTTCGGGTCGAAGGTGAAGATCACCAGCGTGCCCAGAAGGACGGTGAACACCGTGGCGGTGTACAGCAGGTTCTTCAGCCAGAAGCGGGTGGTGGGCCGCTCCGCGTAGTCGTTGATGACGGTACGCAGGCCGTTGGCGCCGTGCAGCATCGCCAGCCACAGCATGACGAGGTCCCAGGTCTGCCAGAACGGCGAGGCCCAGCGGCCGGCCACGAAGGCGAAGCCGATCTTGGACACGCCGCCGTCCAGCACGAGCTGGATCAGCAGGTGGCCGAGGACCAGGACGACCAGCACGATGCCGGACAGCCGCATGAACAGCCAGCCGTACAGCTCGAAGTTCGTGCGCGTCGTCTTCGGCGACTTCTTGGTGCGCTTGCGGGGCGGCTCGATCAGCGGAGCCGGATTGTCCACGTCGTACAGGCTCGCGCCCTCGACGGGACCAACAGCGGATGTGGTCTCAGCGGACATGTGCCTCAGCTCCCGAAGACTTCGCGTACGGCGTGGCCGAGCACGGGGTACAGCGCGCCTGCCATCAGCACGATCCAGATGCCCATCACGGTCCAGAGCATCTGCTTCTGGTACCGCGTGCCCTTGGACCAGAAGTCCACGGCGACGACCCGAAGGCCGTTGAGGGCGTGGAAGAGGATGGCGGCGACGAGGCCGTACTCGAGCAGCGCTACGAGCGGGGTCTTGTAGGTGGCCACGACATCGTCGTACGCCTCGGGGGAGACGCGGACGAGAGCGGTGTCGAGGACATGCACGAACAGGAAGAAGAAAATGAGGACGCCGGTGACTCGATGAGCCACCCAGGACCACATACCTTCCCGGCCGCGGTACAGCGTTCCAGCCGGCACGGAAAAACCCTCCGGGAGCGGGGATCAGGGTCGGCCGGCTTCGATGTCGGTCTGACCCGGCCGGGTACGGTCCACCGGCCCCGGTCATCGTAGCGACGACTTGTCGGTTCCCTCGCGCGGGGTCCACACGTGTGATCAAAGTGGCACTCAAACGGGCACGGACGGGCTATCGGGCCGCTCCTCGCAGTCGGTGTGACCTGCGACATCGGTGTTTGTCGGACAAACATCCGCTTTACCAGGATCGGAAACGAGACGGGCGAGCCGTCCCCGCGCCAGCCCGCGCAGCTCGTCGGCGGCGATCGCCCGCTCCTCGTCCGGTTCGTTGCCGAGCCGGGACCTGATCCCGGCGAGCACCTGGTCGCGGTGCTCCTCGGGCCGGAAGCCGTCCAGGCAGATCACGAACGCGTGGCCGAAGCCGCTCTCGTACGCCGCGTGGGCCGCCCGCAGCGCGGTGTGCGCGACGGCGGGCGCTCCCGCGCCCAGTCCGGCGGAGGACTCCCCGCTCAGCGCGTCGGCGATCTCGTCGTGCGACAGGTCGTACGACGCCTCGTCGGCGGCGGCGAGCAGCGCGTCGAGGTCGGGGTACGGGCGGTGGGCGGCGACGCGCCGTGCCCAGCGGGGACTGGCGCAGCAGGCGAGCAGTGCCGCCTCGGCGGCGCCGGCGGGCGCGGCGTTGAACCGGTGGAGCCCGGCCGCGACGGCGGCGGGGTCCGCGGAGCCCGCCGGGCCGGGCCCGCGGTGCTGCGTGGGTACGGCCGTACGTCCCGGCGATTCGCTGGACAGCACAAGCTCCTCGGAAGGGGACCGGCGGGAACGGTGGGGTGGGTGTGACGCAACGCTATCGAGGCTTCAGGACAGCTGTCCGACGGTCGCGCGAACCTCACTCGAACGGGAGAGGTTGGACACACATACTGGCCGAATGGTGGACGATTGGGGGGCTGATTGTGCATCGTTCGTCCAATGATGTCGCAATTCCGTGGGCCGCTGGCCATAGCCGCGGTCTCCCTGACCGTCCCGCTCGTCGCCACCGTCACGCACTCGGAACCATCCGCCCGGTCCGCCCCGCCGGCGGCGACGCCGGCCGGTCCGGCGGCGCAGCCGAAGCAGGCCGCGCCGCAGGCGCCGACCGCCCCGCAGGCGAAGCCGTCAGCGAAGCCGTCCGCGAAGCCCGGACCGACGAAGACGCCCAGCGCCGTCCCGTCGGTGCGGGACTACGACGCCGCCTCCGGCCCCGGCTGGAAGCCGCAGCCCTCCACGCGGGTCGTCGTGGCCCCGGGCGACAGCCGGGCGCTCGGCGACGAGGGCAAGCTCCTCGCCCAGGAACTGAAGCGCGGATACTCCGCCGCCGGGTCCGGCCGCGCGGGGGACATCGAGCTGGCGCTCGCCCCCGGCGGCGCGCCCGAGTCGTACACCCTGACCGTCCGGGACGGCCGGGTCCGCGTCACGGGCGCCGACCAGGCCGGCGTGTTCTACGGGACCCGCACCGTCAAGCAGGCCCTGGCCGCCGACGGCCGCCTCTCCGAGGGCGTCGTACGGGACCGGCCGGCGAAGCCGCAGCGCGGAGTGATGCTCGACACCGCGCGCAAGCACTTCACCGCCGACTGGATCGAGGACACCGTCCGCGAGATGGGCGACCTCAAGCTCAACCAGCTCGGCCTGCACTTCTCCGACGACCAGGGCTTTCGGATCGAGTCCGACAGCCACCCCGAGATCGTGTCCGAGCAGCACCTCACCAAGGCCGAGGTGCGGCGGATCGTGAAGCTCGCCGAGAGCCGCCACATCACCGTCATCCCGGAGATCGACTCGCCCGGCCACCTCGGCGCGGTCATGGACGCGCACCCGGACCTCCAGCTGCGCGACACCCGCGGCGTGGCGACGCCCGGCGCGGTGGACATCGCCAACCCGAAGTCGGCGCGGATCGTGGACGAGCTCCTGAGCGAGTACGCCGACGTCTTCCCCGGCAAGTACGTGCACCTCGGCGGCGACGAGTACGCGGCCCTGCTCAAGCGGAACCCGGAGGTCTCGTACCCGGGCCTCGCCCGCGAGGCGGTCCGCAAGTACGGCCCGAACGCCAAGGTCCAGGACCTGGCGACCGGCTGGCTCAACGACCGCGCCGCGGCCCTGCGCCCGCACGGCAAGGTCCTCAAGGCGTGGAACGACGGCCTGCACTCCGGCGGCGTCGTCAAGGCCGACCAGGACCGTGAGGTCGAGTACTGGACCGGCAAGGAGATCGGCGCCCGGCAGCCGCAGGAGTACCTGAGCGAGGGCCGCAAGGTGGTCAACGCCAACGACGAGTACCTCTACTACGTACTCGGCGAGCCCAACACCTTCACCTACCCGACGGGCCGCCGCATCTACGAGTCCTGGACCCCGCAGGTCCTGCGCGGCACCACCCCGGTGCCCGCCCGCTACGCCGACCAGATCCTCGGCGGCCGCCTGGCCATCTGGTGCGACCTGGCGAACGCGCAGACGCAGGAGCAGGTCGCACGCGGCATCCACCTGCCGATGCGGGCGCTGGCCCAGAAGACCTGGGACGCGGGCACGCCGGCCCTGGACTGGGAGGGCTTCAAGGCCCTGGCGCAGCGGACCGGCTGACCGGCGTGCGCTGACCCGCACGCGGCGCCGCAGGGCCGCCGCCCCGCTCCTCGCTTCAACGGAGCTGCCCATCAAGCGACTTGATGGGGGCAGAATGTGACAGCACTGTTGAGGTCCGTGGGGGGAGCGGGGCATGGGTTTTTGGGGTTACTTCGTCGTGGGCCGCAGCTCGCGGCCGCTTTCCGAGCTGGCCGCCCTGGCCGACGTACGGGAGGGGCTGACGCTCCACGAGACGCGGGGCGACGGCTGGCAGGTGTGGGCGCGGCCCAGCGAGCCGCAGGTCGGCGACATGGGGGCGCTCGCCCGCGGGGTGTGCGGGGAGACCGGGACGCCGGCCCTGTTCGCGTTCGTCATGGACAGCGCCTGCGTGGTCGTGGAGGCCGCCACCTCGCAGACGGCGGCCGGGTCCTGGTTCGGCTGCCTGGGGCGCCAGGCCATGGCCGGCTACCTGAGCGCCGACGGGCTGGTCCTGGAGGACCTGTTCCTGCCGCCCGAGCAGGCCGCGGCGAAGGCGGTCGAGTGGGCGGCCGCCACCGGACGGACCGTGGCCCCGGGCGCGCTCCTCGACGTACTGCGCGAAGAGGCCGATCCGGTCGCCGAGGAGCTCTTCGCGACCTTCCTGGACCGCCTGGGGCTGTGAGCGGCGATGAGCGGACTGTGACGTAATCGCGGCGCGGTACGCAGTCGGAAGCAGAAGGTCCGCACCGAGCGGGCCCTGCAGTGCCGAGGGAGGCACCGTGACTCTGGTGGAACTGATCGGCCGCGCCGACGAGCGGACCCTGGCGGCGAGTGCGGTGGCCTGCCTGGACCGCTGCCTGCCGCTGCTGGAGTACGTCGAGGGCGCCGAGCGCATCGGTCTCGACACGGACGAGGCGCTCAGGCCGTTGTGGGTCGCGGTGGAGGGCGGCGACGCGTGGCTTGGCCGGCTGCGCAGAGTCGCCGCCGTGGTGGAGCGCGTCGCGGGCGCGGCCCCCGGCGAACTGGCCGGCTTCGCCATCCGCATGGCCGCCGCCGTCCCCGCCGCCTACGACGAGGCCGCGCTGCGCGCCTGGGCCCAGGACTGCTCGGCCGCCGTACTGGAGGTCCATCTGCGGCTGGACGGCGCGGCGCCGGGCGGCCACGAGGCGCGGGTCGAGGCGTATCGGGCCGGCGACACCGACGGCATCAGCCCGCTGACGGCCGGCGAGCTGCGCCGCCAGTGCCAGCTCCTCGACATGCTCTCGGGAGACTCCGGCGGCGGCCTGAACCACGCCCTCCAGCTGTCGAACGAGGGCAAGCGCGTCCTGCGGGCCGCCGCGTCCCGCCGGGCCCGCAGCAACGGCTGACCGGGGCCCCTCCCGCACGGGAGGCGCGCAGGCCGGTGCGCACTACGGGGCGAGCACCTTGCCGATGTTCACGCCCGCCGGGGCGCCCAGCGCCGTGCGGCCGTAGTAGACGCCGGAGCCGGTGACGATGCCCGACGTGCTGCTGTTGTCGAGCTGCAGGACGGTGCCGGTCCCGGTGTCCTCGCCGCACCTCTCGCAGAGGTAACCCGCACTACCCAGCGACCGCCACCGCGTGATCGTCACGCGGACAGCCCGCGTTGTGGCGCAGATCACCGCGAGATCCGGTGGCGCTCGGCGAGAGTGGCGGCATGCGCCCCCTCCAGCCCCGGCCCGTCATCACCACCCGGCTCGACCTTCTGCCGCTGCGCGTCTCGCACGCGGCCGAGATGGCCGCCGTACTGTCCGACCCGGGCCTGCACACCTTCATCGGCGGCGCCCCGGCGACGCCGGACGCACTGCGCCTGCGGTACGCGCGCCTGACCGCCGGGTCGCCCGATCCCGCCGTCTCCTGGTGCAACTGGGTCGTGCGCGAGCGCGCCGAGGGCTGCCTGGTGGGGACGGTCCAGGCCACCGTGCGCGATCTCGCCGGCGGGCCCGCCGCCGAGATCGCGTGGGTCGTCGGAACCCCGTGGCAGGGGCGCGGCATCGCGTCCGAGGCCGCGTCGGGGCTGGTGCGGTGGCTCGCGCGGGAGGCGTCCGTGCGTACAGTCGTGGCCCACGTCCGTCCGGACCACCACGCGTCGGCCGCCGTCGCCGCGGCGGCCGGGCTCGCGCCCACCGGTCGGCAGCACGAGGGGGAGACCGTGTGGCAGGCGGCGCTGTGACGGCCGCGGACGGTTGTGTCGCACGGCCGTCCGGGCGGGGACAGACTGGAAGAAGGCCGATGTTCCGGCCTCGCCACGGTCCCGCCAGGGAGGATCCATGCAGGCAACGACCCGGAACGACACGCCCGTCGCGATCGAGGGCGGCGGAGTGGAACTGCGGATGACGGAGGTCGGGGGAGACATGACCGTCGCCTTCGCCCGCTTCCCCAAGGGCACCGACATGGGCCCGCTGGCCGAGGGCCTGCCCGACGACCTGTGCCAGTGCCCGCACTGGGGCTACCTGTTCAAGGGGCGGCTGAGGATGCGCACGAAGGACGGCGAGCAAATCTACGAGGCGGGGCAGGCCTTCTACTGGGCGCCCGGCCATGTGCCTCAGGCCCTGGAGGACTGCGAGTACGTCGACTTCTCGCCGACCGCGGAGTTCAACGAGGTGATCGGCCACATCAAGGCGCGCATGGGCGGCCCGGAGGCCTGACCGTGTGACGTTTCCGTGCCCCGGGGCGCAGAGCAAGGGGGGGCCTGGTGCTCCCGGGGGGCATGGGCACGGTGACCAGTGCCGAGTCGGCACGAAGAGGGACGTGTGGTCAGGGGTGGGGAGCGGCGTCGTACCCAGGAGTGCGACGCGGAACTGGGCGCTGCCGTCGCGCGGGCCCAGCAGGGGGACGAGGACGGGTTCGCCGCGGCGTACCGGCTCGTGCAGCCGGGGCTGCTCGGTTACGTGCGGGGGCTCGTCGGGGACGACGCCGAGGACGTGACGTCCGACGCGTGGCTGGAGATCGCCCGGGACCTGGGGCGGTTCCGCGGGGACGGAGCGGGGTTCCGCGGCTGGACGGCGACGATCGCCCGGCACCGGGCGCTGGACCATCTGCGCAAGCAGAAGCGAAGACCCCGTACGTCGCTGATCGAGCAGGACGTGCTCGATCTGCCCGGCGGGCAGGACACCGCGGACGACGCGATCGAGGCGCTGTCCACCGGGCGGGCGCTGGAGATGATCGCCACGCTGCCGCGCGAGCAGGCGGAGGCGGTGCTGCTGCGCGTGGTCGTCGGACTGGACGGGCCCGCGGCGGCCAGGGTGCTGGGCAAGCGCAGCGGGTCGGTGCGGACGTCGGCGTACCGGGGACTCAAACGGCTGGCCGAGCAGCTGGCGGGCGGCGGCCGGGCGGGCACTGTGACGTCTGCGGCGCCGCGCACGCTGGAGGATGAGACATGAGACGGGTATGGAAACGAGCACACGCGCGGGCGCAGTCGGGAGCACGGCGCGCCGGCGGTGCCGACGCGCGGGGACGGGCAGCGGTGGATGAGGAGCCGGCCACGCCCGAGGTCGAGGCGCTGCTGGCCGCCGTGAGCCGATCCGCGCCCGGAGCCGGCGGGACGAACGCCGACGCCGGTGTACGGGCGGCGCTGGCCGCGTTCCGGGAGGCGCGCGACGCCGGGCTGCACGCGGCCCCCGGGCGCCGGCGGTGGTGGTGTTCACGCGGGCGCGACGACTGGCGGCCGTCCCGGCGGTGGCGCGGCGCGCTGCCGGCGCGGGCGGCGTTCGCCTCCCTGGCGGCGACGGTGACCCTGGGCGGGGTCGCGCTCGCGGCCGGTACGGGGGCGGTCCCGGCGCCGTTCGGGATCGGCGGGGGCGGCTCCGGCGAGCCCCGTGCGGTGGCGAGCGCGGCCCGCGGCAGCGGTCCGGCCACGCCTCTCGCGGCGCGGGAGGGCGGGGCGCTCGGCCTGGGCGCGCGCGTCTTCGCCGACGGGCCCGACGGGTTCTCCGCGCAGCAGTCGCTCCGCCGCGTCCCTGTCGAGCCACTCGTACCGCTCGTCGGCCATCACATGTCCTTCTGCGTCCGCACGCGCGAATGCGTCACACCGGCGGACGTGACCTGCCCGGGTCGCGGGCCCCTCTGCGGCGGTACGACTTCGAGCTCCGGCCGCCCGCCGGCCAGGCCCGCAACCGTACCGCTGACGCCTTCGCCGCTCTCGCGGCCGCCGTCGGCACCACCCGCGCCGCCGCCTTCGCCGCGGGCCCCCGCGTCCGCCGCGTGCAGCAGCTCGGCCAGCCGCTTCAGACCGCGGTGCGCGGCGGTCCGTACGGCGCCGGGGCGCTTGCCCAGGGTCTGGGCCGCGCTCTTCGCGTCGAGCCCGACGACCACGCGCAGGACGACCGCCTCGGCCTGGTCCTGCGGGAGCTGGGCGATGAGGGCGAGGGTGTCACCGGTGGCGAGGGCTTCCATCGCCTCGCCGGCGGTGTCGGAGGCGCCGGGCTTGGTGGCGAGTTCCGTCTCGTCGGCGCCGACGACCGGGCGCCTGCCGCGCATCCGGATGTGGTCGAGGGCGCGGTTGCGCGCGATGCGCGCCGCCCAGCCCCGGAACCGGTCGGCGTCCCCGCTGAACCGGTCGAGGTCGCGGGCTATCTGGAGCCACGACTCGGAGGCGACGTCCTCGGCCTCCGGGTCGCCGACCAGCGTTCGTATGTAGCCCAACAGCCGTGGGTGCACGGCGCGGTACACAGTACGGAAGGCGCTTTCGTCCCCGTCCTGTGCCGCGAGCACCGCGGCGGTCAGCTCCGCGTCGTCCCCCAGCACTCCCTCAACCTGTCCCGAGTCGCAGCTGGTCACCACTGCCGCGCAGCCAGCGCGAAACTGCACGCTACGGCGTTCCGAGGGGTCGCGTCCACGTCTTGTACAACGTGCAACCGTTTGCTGACGCAGAGCGGTGTGACAGAAAACGCAGGCCCGACGCTGAGAGTAGTACGGGCCGCCGCACGGTCCGCGGACGGCGACCGGGGCCTCTCCTGTGGGGGGTGGCGGCCCCGGTCGTCCTTCCTCGGCCGGCGGCGGTCCTTTTGTGCGTTCCGGGCCCGTCGGGCGCCGACAGGCACGGGTCCGAGTGCGGGTTCGTGGCCCGGGAACCCCTCCCCGGCGACCGCCGTCGCCGGGGCCTCGTCCCCAGGGCTAGGCGGGAGGGGCGGCCTCGGCGGACCGGTCGGCCCCGGAGCCCTTCGGCGCGTGGGCGGGCCGGGCGTCCTTCGGCGCGTGCGCGGGCCGGGTGTCCTTCGGCGCGTACGCCGGCTTCGTCTCCTTCTGCGCTCGCGCGGGTGTGGAGTCCTTCGGCGCGTGCGCCGGCTTCGAGCCCTTCCGTGACTGCGCGGGCTTCGAGCCCTTCGGCGCCTGCTCGTCCTGCTGGGTCCCGGTGGCCGGGGCCTTCGGGGCCTTCGGGCGCTGGGGGGACGCGGCGCCCTTCGACGCCTGGGCGTCCGGTGCGCGCCCGGGGCCCTGCGCGTCCTTGCCGTTCTGCGCGTCCTTGCCGTCCTGGGCGTCCGTCTCCTTCGCGCCCTTCCGGTCCTTGGGGGCCTTCGGTGCCCGCGTGTCCCCGGGGGCCTCGGGGGTCTTCCCGGGCTTGGTGGAGTCCTTGTCGTCGCCCCGCCCCGGACGCCGCTCCTCCGCCGCCAGTACGCCCTCGCAGTACGCCTCGATCGTCAGCCCCGCGACATCGGCGGCCGCCGACAGCCGCTCGGCAGCGGCGCCGCGTCCGGGGCCCGGGCGGCCGCCGGGCGCGAGATACGCGGCGCAGTGCGCCGCCTCGTCCCGCTCCCGTTCCCCGGAGCCGGTCGCGTCCGCCGAGGAAGCG
>NZ_VBVX01000150.1 GCF_005981925.1 Streptomyces albidochromogenes | reverse complement strand
CGCCCGGCCTGTCCCCCCGCGGTGCCCGATCGCCTTTCGGGGCAGGTTCGTTCGAGCCGTCCTCACCGCGTGGGCGTCACTCTACGGGCTGGTGGGGGCCCGATGGGAACCAGTCCCCGGCCTTGCGGCATCTGACCGGATGATCCCCCTACCCAGTGGTAATCCGCTCTGGCAAGCTCTGGCCATGACACCGCGCGCTGCCGACCGGGCCAGGTACGACCGGGCCACCGCCCACCTCGACGCTCCCGTCGCCGTCGTCGATCTCGAGGCGTTCGACGACAACGCGGCCGACCTGGTCCGCCGGGCCGCCGGCAAACCCGTCCGGGTGGCGAGCAAGTCCGTACGCTGCCGGGCGCTGCTGGAGCGGGTGCTGGCGCGCGACGGGTTCGCGGGCCTCATGTCGTTCACGCTGGCGGAGTCCCTGTGGCTCGCGCGCTCGGGATTCGAGGACGTGCTCCTCGCCTATCCCTCGGCGGACCGGGGCGGGTACGCGGAGCTCGCCGCCGATCCCAAGCTCGCCGCCGCCGTCACCGTGATGGTCGACGACCCGGCGCAGCTGGACTTGATCGACCGGGCCAGGGACGGCGGCCGGGAGGAGATCCGGGTCTGCCTGGAGCTGGACACCTCGCTGCGGCTGCTCGGGGGCCGCGTGCGGATCGGCGCGCTGCGCTCGCCGCTGCGCGAACCCGCCCAGCTCGCCGAGATGGCCCGCTCGGTGGTCCGGCGTCCTGGTTTCCGCCTGGTCGGCGTCATGGCGTACGAGGGGCACGTCGCCGGGGTCGGCGACTTGGTCGCGGGGCGTCCGCTGCGCTCCCGGGCGGTCAGGGTCATGCAGAACGCGGCGCGCAAGGAGCTGGCGGCCCGCCGGGCGGCGGTCGTGCGGGCGGTGCGGGCCGTCGCGCCGGACCTGGAGTTCGTCAACGGCGGCGGGACGGGCAGCGTCCAGCACACCGCCGCCGAGGACGCCGTGACCGAGATCGCGGCGGGCTCGGGGCTGTACCTGCCGCGGCTCTTCGACAACTACTCGTCGTTCACGGGGCGGCCCGCCGCCCTCTTCGCCCAGCCGGTCGTCCGCAGGCCGGGGGTGGGCGTGGTGACGGTCCTCGGCGGCGGCTATCCGGCCTCGGGGGTCGCCGGGCCCGACCGCTCGCCCGTTCCGTACCTCCCCGAGGGACTGCGGTACGACCCGCAGGAGGGGGCCGGTGAGGTGCAGACGCCGCTGCACGGGTCGGCCGCCGACGATCTGCTGATCGGCGACAAGGTGTGGTTCCGGCACGCGAAGGCCGGCGAGCTGTGCGAGCGGTTCGACGAGCTCCAGCTCGTCGAGGGGGACGCCGTGGTGGCGACCGTACCGACGTACCGGGGCGAAGGGCGGACCTTCCTGTAGGGCCGCGGGCCGGGCCCGGTCACCGGGCCCGGCCCGCGGCGCCTTGGCTAGAGCGGGGTCACGTACGCGCCCGCGATGCCTCCGTCGACCAGGAAGTCGGTGGCGTTGATGAACGACGAGTCGTCGCTGGCCAGGAACGCCACCGCCGCCGCGATCTCATCCGCCTCCGCGAAGCGCCCGGCCGGGATGTGCACGAGCCGGCGCGCGGCCCGCTCCGGGTCGCTGGCGAACAGCTCCTGGAGCAGGGGGGTGTTGACCGGCCCCGGGCAGAGCGCGTTGACCCGGATGCCCTCGCGGGCGAACTGCACGCCCAGCTCGCGCGACATGGCGAGCACGCCGCCCTTGGACGCCGTGTACGAGATCTGCGAGGTCGCCGCGCCCATGATCGCGACGAACGACGCGGTGTTGATGATCGAGCCCCGGCCCTGGCGCCGCATGTAGGGCAGGGCCGCCTTGCAGCAGAGGTAGACGGACGTGAGGTTGACGTCCTGGACGCGCTTCCACGCCTCCAGGCCGGTGGTCAGGATCGAGTCGTCCTCGGGCGGCGAGATGCCGGCGTTGTTGAACGCGATGTCCACCGAGCCGTAGGTGTCGTACGCCGCCTTGAAGAGCGCCTCGACCTGCTCGGGGTCCGTGACGTCGACCCGTACGAACGTGCCGCCCACCGCGTCGGCGGCGGCCTTGCCCGCCGTCTCGTCGATGTCGCCGCAGACGACCCGCGCGCCCTCGGAGGCCAGGCGGCGCGCGGCGGCCAGGCCGATGCCGCTGCCGGCGCCGGTGATCACGGCGGTACGGCCGACGAGCCGGCGGCAGACGGCGGCGTCGGCGCTCTCAACAATCTCGGTCATGGTCTCAGGCCTCCGTGCTGATGAAGATGTTCTTGGTTTCGGTGAAAGCGGTGAGCGCGTCGGGGCCCAGTTCGCGGCCCAGTCCGGACTGCTTGTAACCGCCGAAGGGCGTCGAGTATCGGACGCTGCTGTGGGAGTTGACGGAGAGGTTGCCCGCCCGGACGGCCCGGGAGACGCGCAGGGCCCTGCCGATGTCCCGCGTCCAGACGGAGCCGGACAGGCCGTACTCCGTGGCGTTGGCGAGGCGGACGGCGTCCTGTTCGTCGTCGAAGGGCAGGACCACGGCGACCGGGCCGAAGACCTCCTCCGTCGCCACGGGGGCGTCCGGGGCGGTGCCCGTGAGGACGGTCGGCGGGAACCAGAAGCCGGGTCCCTCGGGTGCGCTGCCGCGGATCGCGTCCGCTCCCTGGGGGACGTACGCCCGTACCCGCTCCAGCTGGGACCTGGAGATCAGCGGGCCCATCTGCGTCTTGTCGTCCAGGGGGTCGCCCACGACGACGGCCTCGACGGCGGGCGCGAGCAGTTCCATGAAGCGGTCGTACGCCGTGCGCTGGACGAGGATGCGGGTACGGGCGCAGCAGTCCTGGCCGGAGTTGTCCAGGAAGGACATCGGGGTGGCGAGGGCCGCCGCCTCGATGTCGGCGTCGGCGAAGACGATGTTGGGGCTCTTGCCGCCGAGTTCGAGGGTCACGCGCTTCACGCGGTCCGCGCACTCGGCCATGATCCGCTTGCCGACGCGCGTGGAGCCGGTGAAGACGATCTTCGCCACGCCGGGGTGCTCGACGAGGGCGTGGCCCGCCACGTCGCCCGCGCCCGGCAGGACCTGGAAGAGGTGCTCGGGCAGGCCCGCTTCGCGCGCGAGCTCGGCGAGGCGCAGCGCGGTGAGCGGGGTCGTCTCGGCGGGTTTGAGGAGGACGGCGTTGCCGGCGGCGAGGGCGGGGGCCGTGCCCCAGGCGGCGATCGGCATGGGGAAGTTCCAGGGCGCGATCACGCCGATGACGCCGAGCGGTTCGAGGAGGGTGATGTCCAGGCCGCCCGCGACGGGGATCTGACGGCCGTTCAGCCGCTCCACTCCCCCGGCGGCGAAGTCGAGGAGATCGCGTACGTTGCCCGCTTCCCAGCGCGCGTTGCCCAGGGTGTGGCCGGCTTCGCGGACCTCCAGACGGGCGAGTTCCTCGATGTGCTCGTCGACGGTGGCGGCGAAGCGGCGCAGCAGGCGGGCCCGGTCGGCGGGGGCGGCGGCCGCCCAGGCGCGCTGCGCGGCGGTGGCCCGTACGACGGCCGCGTCGACGTCGGCGGCGGTGGAGGCCGTGACGGTGGCGACGACCTCTTCGGTGGCCGGGTTGAGGATGTGGTGCTCGTAGGACACGGCGGGCCTCACAGTCGTTCGAAGGAGCGGCGGAGCTCCCAGTCGGTCACCGCGGAGTCGAACGCCTGGAGTTCGACCCGCGCCATGTTGCGGTAGTGCGCGACGACCTCGTCTCCGAAGGCGGCCTTGGCGATGGGGCTGTTCTCCCAGAGCTCGGCGGCCTCGCGCAGGGAGGTGGGCACGTGCGCGTAGTCGCCGGTGTAGGCGTTGCCGGTGCAGACCTCGGGCAGTTCGAGCTGCTGCTCGATGCCGTGGAGGCCGGCCGCGATCAGGCCGGCGACGGCGAGGTACGGGTTGACGTCGCCGCCGGGCAGCCGGTTCTCGAAGCGCATGGAGCGGCCGTGGCCGACGACGCGCAGGGAGCAGGTGCGGTTGTCGTGTCCCCAGGCGACGGCGGTGGGGGCGAAGGAGCCGGGCTGGAAGCGCTTGTACGAGTTGATGTTGGGGGCGTAGAGGAGGGAGAAGTCGCGGAGCGCGGCCAGCTGTCCGGCGAGGAAGTGCCGCATGACGGTGGACATGCCGTCGGGGGCGGCGGCGTCCGCCATGACGTTGCGTCCGGCCTCCTCGATCGACTGCAGGGAGAGGTGGATGTGGCAGGAGTTGCCCTCGCGTTCGTTGTACTTCGCCATGAAGGTGAGCGAGACACCTTCCTGCGCGGCAATCTCCTTGGCGCCCGTCTTGTAGATGGCGTGCTGGTCGCAGGTGACGAGGGCCTCGTCGTACTTGAAGACGATCTCGTGCTGGCCCGGATTGCACTCGCCCTTGGCCGATTCGACGGTGAGGCCCGCCGCGGTCATCTCGTTGCGGATGCGGCGCAGGAGGGGTTCGATGCGGCCGGTGCCGAGGACGGAGTAGTCGATGTTGTACTGGTTGGCGGGGACGAGGTCCTTGTAGTCGCGGTCCCACGCCTGTTCGTAGCTGTCCTTGAAGACGATGAATTCGAGCTCGGTGCCGACATGGGCGGTGTACCCGAGCTCGGCGAGGCGCTCCAGCTGGCGGCGCAGGATCTGGCGGGGCGCGGCCACGACGGGGGAGCCGTCGTTCCAGGCCAGGTCGGCGACGAGCAGAGCGGTGCCGTCGTTCCAGGGGACGCGGCGCAGGGTGGAGAGGTCGGCGTGCATGGCGAAGTCGCCGTAGCCGCTGTCCCAGGAGGACATCTCGTATCCGTCGACGGTGTTCATCTCGGTGTCGACGGCGAGAAGGTAGTTGCAGCCCTCGGTGCCGTGGTCCAGTACGTCGTCGAGGAAGAACTGGGCGGCGAACCGCTTGCCCTGGAGGCGACCCTGCATGTCGGGGAAGGCCAGGACGACTGTGTCGATCTCACCGCTCGCCACGAGGGCGCGGAGCTCCTCAAGAGCGAGCGGGGGTGTGCGGTCTGCCACGGAAAGTTCCTCCTTCGGTCAGCCGGAAGCCATAAGGTATTGCTGAAGACCATTGCTTGGGAAGGGGAAACCGCAACGTGGCGAGCGAAATCGATTCCGCGGACCGCCTGACGCCCGTACTGCGGCCCGTGCGGGCGGGGAACGGGTTCGAGGAGGCGCTGGAGCAGATCCTCCAGGTGCTCCGCCTGGGCCTGGTGCCCGTCGGGGAGCGGCTGCCCGCCGAGCGCGAGCTCGCCGACCGCCTGCGGATCAGCCGCGTCACCCTGCGCGAGGTCCTCAAGGTCCTCCAGGACCAGGGGCTGGTCGAGAGCCGGCGGGGCCGGTACGGCGGCACGTTCGTGCTGCCGCGTCCGGACGCCTCGGGCGAGGGCGAGCTGCGCCGGCGCGTGGCGGCCGTCGACGTGGAGGACGCGCTGCGCTTCCGGGAGGTGCTGGAGGTGGGCGCGGCCGGGCTGTGCGCGGCGTACGGGCTCACCGACGACGGCGCCGGCAGGCTGCGGGCGGCGCTCGCCGCGACGCACGACGCGCCGCTGGCGGACTACCGCAGGCTGGACACCCTGCTGCATCTGACGCTGGCGGAGCTGTCCGGGTCGCCGACGCTGACCGCGCAGTACGCCGCCGTGCGGGCCACGGTGAACGGGCTGCTCGACTGCATCCCGCTGCTCGTGCGCAACCTTGAGCACTCCCAGCAGCAGCACACCGCGCTGGTCGAGGCGGTGCTCGACGGCGATGCGGACGGGGCGCGCGAGGTCATGCGCGAGCACTGCGCGGGGACGGCCGCGCTGCTGCGGGGCTTCCTCACATGAGCCATGACCGGCGCACGCGACGCCGGGAACTGCCGCACGCGACGCCGGGGGGCGGCGGACGTGACGCCGGGCGATACGCATCCGTAACAGCGGCTTGACGCACAGCCCTTGCGCTCGGACCGACCGGACCACAAAGGTATGGCATCCCACCATTGACCCGAGGCAGGAGCGGCTCATGGCCGACAGCACCGACTCGCGCACCCCACCGCCCCCGTCCGCCGCCGCCTCCCCGGCGGGCGGATCCGACGCCGCGTACCTGCGACGGCGCACCCTGCGCCGCGGCAGCGCCGGCTGGCTGCTGCTGACCGGACTCGGCGTCGCGTACGTCGTCTCCGGCGACTTCTCCGGCTGGAACATCGGCCTGGCCGAGGGCGGCTTCGGCGGACTCGCCATCGCCACCCTCCTGATGGGCGTCATGTACGCCTGCCTGGTCTTCTCCCTCGCCGAGTTGTCCGCGATCCTGCCCACGGCGGGCGGCGGCTACGGCTTCGCACGCCGCGCGCTCGGCACCTGGGGCGGCTTCCTGACCGGCACCGCCATCCTCATCGAGTACATCCTGGCGCCCGCCGCGATCTCCATCTTCATCGGCGACTACGTCGAGTCGCTGGGCCTGTTCGGGCTCACCGCCGGCTGGCCCGTCTACCTGGCCTGCTTCGCCGTCTTCATCGGCATCCACCTGTGGGGCGTCGGCGAGGCGCTGCGCTTCAGCCTGGTGGTGACGGCGATAGCGGTTGCGGCGCTGCTGATCTTCGCCGTCGGCGCGTTCACCGAGTTCGGCACGGACGGGCTCAACGACATCCCGGTCGACAAGGAGGCGTTCGGCGCCAACTCCTGGCTGCCGTTCGGCCTGCTCGGCATCTGGGCGGCGTTCCCGTTCGGCATGTGGTTCTTCCTCGGCGTGGAAGGGGTTCCGCTCGCCGCCGAGGAGGCCAAGGACCCGGTGCGTTCCATGCCGCGCGCGCTCGCCATCTCCATGGCCGTCCTCGCGCTGCTCGCCCTGGTCACCTTCTTCGCCGCCACCGGCGCGCGCGGCTCGGCCGCCGTGCAGGACGCGGGCAACCCGTTGGTGGTGGCGCTGCAGGGCGACGGCGATCCGACGCCGCTCAGCCGCTTCGTCAACTACGCGGGCCTGGCGGGCCTCGTCGCCTCGTTCTTCTCGCTCATCTACGCCGGGTCGCGGCAGCTCTTCGCCCTCTCCCGGGCCGGCTACCTGCCGCGCTTCCTGTCCCTGACGAGCCGCCGCAAGGCCCCGTACCTCGGGCTGCTGATCCCGGGGGCGATCGGTTTCGCGCTGGCGGCCGGGACGGGCGACGGCGCCCGGATGCTGAACATCGCGGTCTTCGGGGCGACCATCTCGTACGCCCTGATGGCGCTCTCCCACATCGTGCTGCGCCGTCGCGAGCCCGGCCTCCACCGCCCGTACCGCACGCCGGGCGGCGTCCTCACCTCGTCCGTGGCGTTCGCGCTCGCGCTGTCCGCGCTGGTGGCGACGTTCCTGGTGGACAAGGACGCGGCGTTCATCGCGCTCGCGGTGTACGGCGTCGCTCTCGCCTACTTCGCGTTCTACAGTCGCCACCGGCTCGTCGCCACCGCGCCCGAGGAGGAGTTCGCCGCCCTGGCGGAGGCCGAGGCGGAACTCGAACGCGACCGGTGAACGGGGACTGAGTTCCCGTCGGCCCCGCAAGTCCCGCACGACCCGCAAGTCCCGTACGACCCGCAAGTCGCACCGACCGGAGGTTCCGTGTCCAAGCCGCTCATCGGCATCAGCACCTACCTGGAGCCCGCCAAGTGGGGTGTCTGGGACATGCCCGCCGCCCTGCTGCCGGCCGGGTACCCGCGCCTCGTACAGGCGGCGGGGGGCCTCGCGGCGATGGTGCCGCCCGACGCGCCGCCGTGCGCCGAGGACGTGGTGGCGCGCCTTGACGGGCTGGTGATCGCGGGCGGCGCGGACGTGGAGCCCGTACGGTACGGCGCGGAGCCGGACCCCCGCACCGGGCCGCCGGCCCGGGAGCGGGACGCGTGGGAACTCGCCCTGATCGGGGCGGCTCTGGCGTCCGGCACGCCGCTGCTGGGCATCTGCCGGGGCATGCAGCTGCTGAACGTCGCCCACGGCGGCACGCTGGTGCAGCACCTGGACGGCCACACCGGCGGTCGCGGCGTCATCGGGCGGCACGCGGTGCGCCCGGTGCCCGGCACGCGCTACGCGTCGGTCGTCCCGGAGGAGACCGGCGTACCGACGTACCACCACCAGGCCGCCGACCGGATCGGCGACGGCCTGGTGGTGTCGGCGTACGCCGCGGACGGCACGCCCGAGGCGCTCGAACTGCCCGGCGAACACTGGGTGCTCGGTGTCCAGTGGCACCCGGAGATGGGTGAGGACCCGCGGGTGATGCGGGCCCTGGTGGCGGCTGCCGCCCTAGGCCGGGCGCCGCTGCGCGAGCGGCAGCTCCAGACCTGACACGCGGGAGGGGGCGGGGCGGCCCGCCCTGGCGCGGAGTTCGCCGGTCCGGCGGTCCGACGGGACGGGTGGCGGGGCCATGACCCGGCCGCCGCCGTCCCGTTCTCGCGTCGGCCCGCGCCGTGGGTACGCGCGTTCCTCGTCGGCGCCCGGACGGCGGCGGCACGGGCGTGAGCGCGTGACGGCCACCGGCTTCGCGCCGGACGCCGGGTCAGATGCGGCTCGACAGGAAGCGCGTGACCGGGCCCATGGCGCGCTGCTCGGCCTTGCGGCCCGCGACGAACGACGCCGCGCCGATCGCCACCGCGCCGGCGCCCGCGCCCGCGACGACGGCCTTGCGCGCGTTGAGAAGCACCCACGCGGTGGACGCGGTCGACGCGACCTTGCCGACCGCGGAGCCCAGCGCCTGGCGGCTCGCCTCGACTCCCTTGAGTCCGGCGGCCTTCGCGGAGCCGGCCATGTCGGCGGCCTTCGCGGTGGTGTCGGACGCGGCGGCCTTCGCGGTGCCGGCGGCGGACCCGGCCTTGGCCGTGGTGCCGGAGGCGGCGGACTTGGCGGCGCCGGTCGCGTTCGCGGCCTTGCCGGTGGCGCCGTTGGCGGCTCGGGTCGCGGTGGCCTTGGTCTTGGTGTTCTTGTCCTGTTCAGTCATGCCCTTCGGGTATCCGTTCCCGGCCGTGACAAACGGTCAACCCTTGCCCGGAGCCGGACGCGTCAGCCCCAGCAGGTCCCGGGCCGGCCCGGTGGGCCTGGGCCCCGTCGGCCAGACCGCGCGCAGATCGCGGCTCAGCCGTACGCCCTCGACGGGGACTTCGACCAGCCGGCGGGAGGCCAGCTCCTCCCGTACCGCGAGTTCGCTGAGCACGCTGGGCCCGGCGCCGCTGACGGCCGCCGCCTTCACCGCGGTCGTGGAGGCGAGTTCGAGCAGCGGGACGGCGAGGCCGCCGTACTCCCCCAGCGCCGCGTCCAGGACCTGCCGGGTGCCGGACCCCTTCTCGCGCAGGATCAGCGACGCCTCGGCCAGTTCGCGCGCGGCCACCGGACGGCGCCGGCGCGCCCAGGGGTGCTCCTTGGCCGCGACCACGACGAGCCGGTCGTGTCCGATGACGACCCCGTCGAGGCCGTCCGGCACGGACAGGCCCTCCACGAAGCCCAGATCGGCCTCCCCGGAGAGCAGGCGCTGCGCGACGGCGGCTGAGTTCCCCGCGAGCAGCGAGACCGCCGTGCCCGGGCGCTGCCCGTGCAGCGCGATCAGCCAGCCCGGCAGCAGGTACTCGGCGATCGTCATGCTGGCGGCGACCCGCAGCCGGGAGTCGCGCCGCCCGCGCAGCGCCTGCGCCCCGGCGTCGAACGCCTCGGCCGCCTCCACGACCCGGCGGGCCCAGTCGGTGACGAGCGCGCCCGCCTCGGTCAGGCGCGAGCCGCGCGGCGAACGGTCGACGAGGGCGACACCGAGCTGGCGTTCCATGGACCGGATGCGACTGCTGGCGGCGGGCTGACTGATCCCCAGCTCGCGGGCCGCGCGCCCCAGGCTGCCGAGCCGGGCCACACCGAGCAGCAGCTCCATGGCGCCGAGGTCGGGCACCCGGTGGGCGAGCGGCGCCCGGTCGCCGGGGGCTTGGCCGAACCCGGGATCGGGGCCGGAGGCGTGACCGTGACCTGGGTCGTCGAGGCTCATAACGTCAGTTTATGACCTCATACAACAATCGTCCCTGGCGGGGTCCGCCCGGTACGCCCACGCTGGCCCCATGGCCACGTATGCGCAGTCGCGTCCCCTCCTCGCCGCCCCGCGCCTGCCCGCCCTGCGCCATCTCGGGCCCAACTGGTACGCCACGGTCATGGGCACCGCCATCGTGGCCAACGCGGGCGCCGCCCTCCCCTTCGCCCTCCCCGGCCTGCGGCCCGCGCTCACCGTCGTCTGGGGGCTGTCCGCCGTGCTGCTCGGCGGGCTGCTGATCGCGCGGGCCGGCCACTGGGCGTACCACCGCGACCAGGCCGGCGCGCATCTCCTCGACCCGGCGGTCGCCCCCTTCTACGGCTGCCTCGCCATGGCGCTGCTCGCGGTCGGCGGCGCCACCGTGACGGTCGGCGGGAACGTCGTCGGCCCGTCGGCCGCGCTCGGCGCCGGGGCTGCGCTGTGGTGCCTGGGGACGGCCGTGGGCCTGACGGCCGCCGTGGCGATCCCGTACCTGATGGTGGTACGGCACCGGGTCGAGCCGGGCAGCGCCTCGCCCGTGTGGCTGCTCCCGGTGGTGGCGCCGATGGTCTCGGCCGCGCTCGGCCCCCAGCTCGTTCCCCACCTGCCCGCGGGCCAGTGGCGGGAGGCGATGCTGCTCGCCTGCTACGCGATGTTCGGCCTCAGCCTGCTCGCCACGCTGCTGATGCTGCCGTTGATCTTCGGCCGCCTCGTCCATGGCGGGCCGCTGCCGCTCGCGCTGACCCCCGCCCTGTTCCTGGTGCTCGGGCCCCTGGGGCAGTCGACCACCGCCGTCAACTCCCTGGCGGACGTGGCCCCCGGCGCGATCGGCGCTCCGTACGCCGACGCGCTCGGCACGTTCGCGGTCCTCTACGGCGTGCCGGTGATGGGTTTCGCACTGATGTGGCTGGCGCTCGCGGCGGCGATGGTGGTCAGGGCGGCGAGGAACGGCATGCCGTTCGCCATGACGTGGTGGGCGTTCACCTTCCCCGTCGGTACGTGCGTGACGGGCGCCGCCGGGCTCGCCCGCCACACCGGGCTCGACGCCCTCGGCTGGCTCGCGGCGGCCCTGTACGCGGGGCTCGTCCTCGCCTGGGCGGTCGCGGGCGTACGGACGCTGCGCGGCCTGGTCAGCGGAGCGCTGCTCGCAGCACCCGGGGCGCCTCGGCCAGGGACGGCCCGTACCAAGTGAGGTGGCGCCCGCTGACCAGCGCGGCGGGCAGCCCGGGGAACGCCTCGGGGCCGTCGTCGGCGGTGAAGCGGTACGGCTCGTCGGGCAGGACGACGAGGTCCGCCCCGGCGGCGCGCAGGGCGTCGAGGGGGACGCGGGGGTAGCGCTCGGGGTGGCCGGCGTAGAGGTGGTCGACGCCGAGCCGGGCCAGCAGGTCCCCGGCGAAGGTGTCGCGGCCCAGGACCATCCACGGCCTGCGCCAGACCGGCACGAGCGCCGTGCGCCGCGGGCCGTCGGCCACCGAACCGCTCCACGCCTCCTCGGCCGCGTCGAGCCAGCCGGGGCGGGCGGCGAGGCCGCAGCCGCCGACGAGGACGCGCTCCAGCTCGGCGAGGGCCTGGGGCAGGTCGCGGATCACGGTGACCATGACGTCGAGCCCCGACTCGCGCAGGGCGGCGAGGTCGGGTTCGCGGTTCTCCTCCTCGTTGGCGAGGACGAGGTCCGGGCGCAGCCGCACGATCGCCTCGACGTCCGGGTTCTTGGTCCCGCCGACGCGGACGACGTCGAGGTCCGCCGGGTGGCTGCACCAGTCGGTCGCCCCGACCAGCAGGCCGGGCGCGCTCACGGCGACGGCCTCGGTCAGCGACGGCACGAGGGAGACGACGCGCAACGGGCCACCCCCGTCAGCCGTCGTGCACGGCGTCGCCGCCGTCGAGTCCGGGGCCCGCGTCGGTGTCGTCGTCGTGCCCGACGGTGCCGGCCGCCGCGACGACGAGGATCCGGGTGCCTTCCTCGGTGGCCCGCCACCGATGCCGTACGCCACCGGACAGGAACAGCGTGTCACCGCGCTCCAGGCGGTACGCGCGGCCCTCCGCCTCCACCTCGGCGGCGCCGTCGGCGATGTACATCAGCTCGTCGCCGTGGTGCTGGAACTCGCGTCCGGTGTCCTGTTCGCCGGTGTACTCGGTGGCCCGCAGCTGGTGCCTGCCGCGCACCACGCACCGCACGGCCTCGGCGGGTGCGCCGTCGTAGTGCCCGGCCCGTACGACGTCGACCGTACGGCCCGAGTCCGCGGCGGCGATCAGCTCGGCCGCCGTGGTCTCCAGCGCCTTGGCCACCCGCTCCAGGGAGCGGGGGCTGGGTCTGGCCCGTTCGTTCTCGACCTGGCTGAGGAAGGGCACCGAGAGCCCGCTGCGCGCCGCGACCGTGGCCAGGGTCAGGGCCAGGGACTTGCGGCGCCTCCGGACGGCCGTACCGACCCGAAGGGTTTCCTTGTCGTCCATCGCTCCGGCTCCCTCCCTGTCTCGTGGTCGTCGACGCTGAATGCAGCCTACGCAGCTTCGCCCGCCGGTTTCGTACATACGTCAGGGATGACCCCCCTGTCCAGGACAGCACCGAGGGGCGGGCCTCGCCACAAGACGAGTCCCACCCCTCGGTGGACCTGCGGTGACGCGTCCGCGCGGGCTCAGCCGGCCGTCGGCGCCAGTTTCTCGGCGAGGCCCGGGTTCTCCCCGAGCCAGGCACGGACGGCGTCCTTCCTTGCTTCCCCATCAAGATGCTGAAAGCGCAATGGGGTCCGCTCAGGGGCCGCGCCCGCTCTTAGATGTATGGGCCAAACACAAGAGTGATCCGGTTCACCGGCCGGCCGCTTTCACGGCGTACGCGCACGGGGGCGTACGGCATGATCGGGGTGTGACGCGACGCATGATGCTCCTCGACACCGCCTCCCTCTACTTCCGCGCCTACTACGGGGTCCCGGACTCCGTGCGCGCCCCGGACGGCACGCCCGTCAACGCCGTGCGCGGCCTGCTCGACTTCATCACCCGGCTCGTCCAGGACCACCATCCCGACGAGCTCGTCGCCTGCATGGACGCCGACTGGCGGCCGCACTGGCGGGTGGAGCTGATCCCCTCGTACAAGGCGCACCGGGTCGCCGAACTGACGGTCACCGGGCCCGACGAGGAGGAGATCCCGGACACCCTCTCGCCGCAGGTGCCGGTCATCGAGGACGTCCTGGACGCGCTCGGGATCGCCCGGGTGGGCGTCGAGCCGTACGAGGCGGACGACGTGATCGGCACCCTCGCGGGGCTGGCCACCGGTCCGGTCGACATCGTCACGGGCGACCGCGACCTCTACCAGCTGGTCGACGACGCCCGCGGGGTGCGCGTCCTCTACCCGCTGAAGGGCGTCGGCACCCTCCAGGTGACCGACGAGGCGTGGCTCCGAGAGAAGTACGGCGTGAACGGCCCCGGGTACGTCGACCTGGCGCTCCTGCGCGGCGACCCGAGCGACGGACTGCCGGGCGTCCCCGGCATCGGCGAGAAGACGGCCGCGAAGCTCATCGACGCGTACGGCGACCTGGCCGGGATCATGGCGGCGGTCGCGGACCCCTCCTCGAAGCTGACGCCGTCGCAGCGCAAGCGGCTCGACGAGGCGCGGGACTACGTCGCCGTTGCGCCGAAGGTGGTGCGCGTCGCCTCCGACGTGCCGCTGCCCGACTTCGACCCGGCGCTGCCGGCCGAACCGCGCGACCCGGCGGCACTCGACGCGCTTGCGGCGCGGTGGGGACTGGGCGGTTCGCTGGAGCGGCTGCTCGCGACACTCCGCGGCTAGGCTGCTAACTTAGGTAAGCCTAAGCAGCGTCGGAGCAAGCGAGAGTCAGGGAGAGCGCCGTGGCAGAACGACCGGCCCGCACATCACCGCAGGCCCGCGAGGCGGAGGTGGTGCGCACCGAGCGGATCACGCCGCACATGGTGCGCGTCGTCCTCGGCGGTGAAGGGCTGGCCGGCTTCGCGGCCGACGAGTTCACCGACCACTACATCAAGGTGCTGTTCCCGCCGGCCGGAGTGACCTACCCGGAGCCGTTCGACATGGCGCGCGTCCGGGAGGAGTTCCCGGCGGAGCAGTGGCCGGTCACCCGCACGTACACCGTGCGCGCCTGGGACGCCGTACAGCGCGAGCTGACGGTCGACTTCGTGGTGCACGGCGACGCGGGCCTCGCGGGCCCGTGGGCGGCGCGGGTGCGGCCCGGCGAGCGGGTGCGCTTCCTCGGGCCCGGTGGCGGTTACGCGCCGGACCCGGCGGCCGGCTGGCACCTGCTGGCCGGCGACGAGAGCGCGCTCCCCGCGATCGCCGCCGCCCTGGAACGGATGCCGCAGGGCGCGGTCGTGCACGCCTTCGTCGAGGTGGCGGGCCCCGAGGAGGAGCAGAAGATCGTCACGCCCGACGGGGTGGCGGTGACGTGGCTGCACCGGGGCGACAGGCCGGTGGGCGAGGCCCTGATCGCCGCGGTGCGCGGCCTCGACTTCCCGGCGGGCGACGTCCACGCCTTCGTCCACGGCGAGGCGGGCTTCGTGAAGGACCTGCGCCGCCACCTGCGCAAGGACCGTCTGATCGCCCGCGAGCGGCTCTCCGTCTCGGGGTACTGGCGCCTCGGCCAGGACGACGACGCGTGGCGCGCGGTCAAGCGCGAGTGGAACGAGCAGGTGGAGCGCGAGCAGGAGTCCGCCGCCTGATCCCGGCTTCTTCCGCGAGGCCCCCCGCCCAGTCCGGCGGGGGGCCTCGGCGTTCCCGGCCGCCGCGAGCCGCCCGCACGTCCTGGCGGAAACGACCGCCCGGTCTCGCGCGCGGCTGAGGCGGGCCGGCCACGCACGGTGCGACGATCTGCGTCGAGGACCAATCCGGGCGGCCGGCGGCTCCGAATGCGCAGTGAAGCCTGCTCCGGGCCCGCCGGTCCGCACCGTGGAGGAAAGCCGCGTGAACGAAGTCGTACACATCGGGGGCATCGCCCCGATGCCGCCCGATCTCCAGGAACTGCTGGGCAGGGTGGCCCGCGGGGACCGCGACGCCTTCAGTCACGTCTACGACGCGGTCTGCGGGCCCGTACTCGGGCTGGTGCGCGCGGTGCTCCGCGATCCGGCGCAGGCGGAGGAGGTGGCCCAGGAGGTGCTGATCGAGGTCTGGCGGGGCGCCGCGCGCTTCCAGCCGTCCCGCGGCTCGGCCATGACGTGGGTGCTGACGCTGGCGCACCGGCGGGCGGTCGACCGGGTGCGCTCGGCGCAGGCTTCGTCGGACCGCGAGCGGAAGGCCGCGCTGCTGGACCGGACACCGGCCTTCGACGAGGTGACCGAGGAGGTGGAGAGCCGTCTCGAACGCGAGCAGGTACGGCGCTGCCTGCGCACCCTCACGGAACTCCAGCGGCAGTCGGTGACGCTCGCCTACTACCGGGGCCTGGCCTACCGCGAGGTGGCCGAACTGCTGGCCGTACCGCTCGGCACGGTCAAAACACGCATGCGCGACGGGCTGATCCGGCTGCGCGACTGTCTGGGGGTCGGCGCATGAGCACCGCGGAGCTGCACACGCTGACCGGGGCATACGCGCTGCACGCGCTGAGCGCCGAGGAGCGCGCCGCGTTCGAGCGGCACCTGGAGGACTGCGCGCCCTGCGCGCAGGAGGTGCGCGAACTCACCGCCACCGCAGCGCGCTTGGGGCTCGCGGTCAACGTGACGCCGTCCGCCGCCCTCAAGGAGCAGGTGATGCGGCGGATCACCACCGAACGCCAGGACCCGCCCAAGGTCCAGGAACCCTCCCCCGCCTCCGGCGCCCGTCGCCGGGGACGCGCACTGCCCCGCCTCGTTCTCGCCGCCTGCGTCGCGGCGGCCACCGCCTTCGGCGGCGTCGCGGTGTGGCAGCACCAGGAGGCGGGGGACGCCCGCGAGGAGGCGCAGCGCTCCGAGCGGCGGTCCGAGGAGCTGGCCTCGGTGCTGGCAGCGCCGGACGCCAAGGTCACCACCGGCAAGCTGGCGGACGGCGCGACCGGCACGGTGGTCGTCTCGCGCGAACGGGACAAGGCGGCCTTCCTGGCCTCCGGGATGCCCGAGCCGCCCAGCGGCAAGGTGTACCAGCTGTGGTTCGACGACGGCGGCACGATGCGGCCGGCCGGGCTGATGGACGACTCGGCGCTCGCCGGGCCGGCGCTCGCGGTGCTGATGGACGGCCCCGTCGGCACGGCCGACGGCATGGGGATCACCGTCGAACCCGAGGGCGGCTCCGAGCGGCCGACGGGCGCCGCCCTGGCCCTCATGGACT
>NZ_VBVX01000014.1 GCF_005981925.1 Streptomyces albidochromogenes | reverse complement strand
TCGTCGTGGTCGCCGCGCGCGGCGACCACGACGACGCGCGGCGCCGCCCCGCACACGCGCGAGCCCGCCGCCTCCCGTTCCGTGCGGAACGAGGAGACGGCGGGCTGAGGCACGTGCCCGACTACCGCGGCCGCTGGATCAGCGGGCGTAGTACTCGACGACGAGCTGCTCGTCGCAGATGACCGGGATTTCCTTGCGGTTCGGGTCGCGGTCCAGGCGGAAGGCCAGGGCCTTCAGGTTCACCTGGAGGTAGCGCGGCGTCTCACCCTCGGTGTCGTAGCCACCCTCGCGGGCAACCTGGAAGGGGTGCTTCTCGCGGCTGCGCTCGCGGACCATCACGACGTCGTCGGGACGGACGCGGAACGACGGCTTGTCGACCTTGCCACCGTTGACCTCGATGTGGCCGTGGACGACCATCTGACGGGCCTGGTAGATCGTGCGGGCGATGCCCGAACGCAGGATCAGGGCGTCGAGGCGGCGCTCGAGCTCGATGACCAGGGCCTCGCCGGTCTTGCCTTCGGCCTTCTTGGCGCGGTCGTAGGCGCGGGCCATCTGCTTCTCGCTGATGTCGTACTGCGCGCGCAGACGCTGCTTCTCGAGCAGACGGACCTTGTAGTCCGAGTTCTGCTTGCGCCCACGGCCGTGCTCGCCCGGCGGGTAGGGGCGGGCCTCGAAGTACTTGACAGCCTTCGGCGTCAGCGCGATGCCGAGCGCACGGGACTTCTTGACCTTGGGACGCGACTGGTTAGGCACGTTCTCCAGACCTCCGTTGTAGGTTAGGTTAGGCTCACCTTACTCAAGGAGATCGCATGTCTCGTCCGGGGAACACCAGTCACGTCACGGACAACACAAAGAAGGCCGACATCAAGAGTGTCGACGCGACGGAGGTCCGATCAGATCGTGGTCAGCCGCGTCCCAGCGGACTTGAAATCGCGCGGATGCCGTCAGCAGCCGAGCGCACACGAACTCTCGTACAGAGTACCTGCTCCGCGGTAGTGCTTCTCCCGCGTCCCGTCGCGGCCCTCCCCGAGCAGCTCGTTCCCGAGGAGCGGAGCGTGGGGCCCGACGGCGAGGTGCTGCTGGTCTTCCCCGCCGACTCACCGGTCGTACGGGCCGCCACCCACGCCCAGGACGACGAGTTCCCGGCGGTGCTGGAGATCACGGACGTGGCCCCGGTGTCCGTGCCCCACCGTATCCGGGGCCGCGCCTGGGTCTCCGGCTGGCTGACCTGCGTACGCGGGGTCGCGGAGCCGGGGCGCATGCTCGTGCGGCTGGAGGTCGGCGAGGCGCGGGTGGACGATCTGTGGGGCACCGGCATGGTCGAACCCGAGGCCTTCGCGGCCGCGGCCGCCGATCCGCTCGTCGAGCACGAGGCGGAGCTGCTCCAGCATCTGCACGCGGCGCACGGCGACCAGGTGCGGCAGCTGTGCGGTCTGGTCGGCGAGAGGGCCGACGGCACCGCCGCGGTGCCCCTGGGTCTGGACCGGTTCGGGCTGCGGGTGCGCTTCAGCGGCGGCGAGCGGGGGCGGGTCTTCGACGCGCGCTTCGACTTCCGCGAGCCGGTGCGGGACGTCGTCGGGCTGCGCCGGGCCATGCACCAGCTCTTCGAGGCGGCCGCGCACTGACCCGGCGGGCGGACCGGCGGCACGTCAGGGGCGGGTTTCGGCCTGACCGTCGCCGCGCAGCCGGCCGCGCACCTTCTCGACGACGTCGGCGTACCGGGCTTCCGCGCCGTAGCGCGTGGGCTCGTAGTAATGGCGGCCCTGCACGGCGTCCGGCGCGTACTGCTGAGCGGCGATGGCGCCGGGGACGTCGTGCGGATAGACGTAGCCCTGCGCGTGGCCGAGCTTGGCCGCGCCCTGGTAGTGCCCGTCGCGCAGGTGCGCGGGGACCGGGCCCGCCAGGCCCTTGCGTACGTCGGCCCGGGCGGCGAAGATCGCGTTCGTCGCGGCGTTGGACTTGGGCGCGAGAGCCAGCGCGATGGTGGCGTGGCTCAGGGTGAGGGCGGCCTCGGGGAACCCGATCATGGCCACCGCCTGGGCGGCGGCCACGGCCGTCGGCAGGGCGGTCGGGTCGGCGAGGCCGATGTCCTCGCTCGCCGAGATCATCAGCCGCCGCGCGATGAACCGCGGGTCCTCCCCCGCCTCGATCATGCGCGCCAGGTAGTGCAGCGCGGCGTCGACGTCGGAGCCGCGGATGGACTTGATGAGGGCGCTCGCCACGTCGTAGTGCTGGTCGCCGTCACGGTCGTACTTCACCGCCGCCCGGTCGACCGTCTCCTCGACCGTTTCGAGGGTGATCTCCTCCTCGCCCTTGGCGATGGCCGCTCCGGCGGCCGCTTCGAGCGCGGTGAGCACGCGCCGGGCGTCGCCCCCCGCGATCCGCAGCAGGTGCGCCTCGGCGTCGTCGGCGAGCGTGACCGCTCCGCCCAGACCGCGCTCCTCGGTGAGGGCCCGGTGCACCAGGGCCCGCAGGTCGTCGTCGGTCAGCGGCTCCAGCGTCAGCAGGAGGGAGCGGGAGAGCAGCGGGGAGATGACCGAGAAGTACGGGTTCTCCGTGGTCGCCGCGATGAGCGTGACCCAGCGGTTCTCCACGGCGGGCAGCAGCGAGTCCTGCTGGGCCTTGCTGAAGCGGTGGATCTCGTCGAGGAAGAGGACGGTCTCCTTGCCGAAACCGCCGGAGGCGCGGCGGGCCCCGTCGATGACGGCGCGCACTTCCTTCACGCCGGCGGTGATCGCGGAGAGCTCGACGAAGCGCTTCTGGGTGGCCAGGCTCACGACGTACGCCAGCGTGGTCTTGCCGGTGCCGGGCGGGCCCCAGAGGATCACCGAGGAGGGTCCGGCGGGGCCGCCGCTGCCCTCACCGACGAGCCGGCGCAGCGGCGCCCCCGGCTTCAGCAGATGCTGCTGGCCGACGACCTCGTCGAGGGTGCGCGGACGCATCCGCACGGCGAGGGGGCTGCTGGACGGATCCTTGAGCCGGCGCTCTTCGGCGGCTGCGGTGAACAGGTCTGGCTCCACGTGTGAAGCCTATGTCAGCCCACTGACAACGCCGTCGGCTCAGCTGGTCCAGAACGTCCACCAGCGGGTCAGGATCAGCATGCCGATGATCCCGATCCACAGCACCGGCGGCAGCCAGTGGAACTCGGTGAGGACACTGCGCAGGCCCTTGGGGGCGGGGAGCAGCCGGTGCTTGATGTTGTGCGTGGTGACGTAGCAGAACATCACGATGGTGGCGACCCAGGCCAGGCAGCACCACAGGCACAGCGAGCCGATGTTGTAGAGCGACTGGTACTGGAGCCAGGTGCAGAATCCGACGCCGAAGAGGGTGCCCGCGTTCAGGCCGAGCCAGAACCAGCGGCGGTAGCGCGCCCCGGCCAGCAGGCCGACGCCGATGGAGACGACCATCGCGTAGGTGACGAGTCCGAGCATCGGGTTGGGGAATCCGAAGGCCGCGGCCTGCTCGCTCTTCATGATGTTGCCGCACGCGACCACGGGGTTGAGGCTGCAGCCCGGTTGGAAGCCCGGGTCCTCGAGCAGCTTGATCTTGTCGATCGTGATGACCCAGGAGGCCAGCAGCCCGGCCAGACCCGTGATCACCAGCAGCAGGGCGAGGGGACGGCCACTGCCGGTCGCGCCCTTCGGGCCGTCCTGCGTGCCGTTGGAGGTGCGGTCGTCCACCGCTGCAGTCGTCATATCGCCGTTCCGTCACTGAGTGTTGGCTGCCGGACAGGCTCATTCTGCCGCACCGTCACCCCGGTCCACCGTTCGATGGACATAAAGGGATACGGGCCCGCGCCCCGCCGTGCGCCCTTCCGCAGGGCTGTGACCGGCGCGAAGCGGCGTTCGAGGGCTCCGGCCCCGGCCGGGGGGCGTCGCGGCGGCCCGGGCGGGCGAATCGGCGCGCGCCGGGTTGACGTTACGAGCGGGTGTGCGAGCGGATGCCGCACGGGCAGGGGCCCGGCCGTCGTCGCGACGGCCGGGCCCCTGGTGCGGCGCGGGGGCGCTCAGGCCAGGCGGCGGCGCAGCTCCGCGGTGACAGCGTCGAGGGCGACCGGCTCCTGCTCGCCGGTCTCCATGTCCTTGAGCTGGACCTGGCCGTCGGCCAGATCCCGCTCGCCGGCGACGATCGTGTACCGGGCGCCGGAGCGGTTGGCGTTCTTCATGGCGCCCTTGAGGCCCTTGCCGCCGTACGCGAAGTCGGCCGCGATCCCGGCCCTGCGCAGCTCGGTGACCGCGGCGAACAGGACGCGGCGCGCCTCCTCGCCGAGCGGCACCGCGTACACGCTGGTGGCGGCCGGCAGGTCGAGCTCGACACCCTCCGCCTCCAGCGCCAGCACCGTGCGGTCCACGCCGAGCGCCCAGCCGACGGACGGCAGCGCGGGGCCGCCGATCATCTCGGACAGGCCGTCGTAGCGGCCGCCACCGCCCACCGCGGACTGCGAGCCGAGGCCGTCGTGGACGAACTCGAAGGTGGTGCGGGTGTAGTAGTCGAGGCCGCGTACCAGCTTCTCGTCGTCCTCGTAGGCGACGCCCGCCGCGTTCAGCAGCTCGCGGACCTGCTCGTGGTACGCCTTGCACGCGTCGCACAGGTAGTCGCGCAGCATCGGCGCGCCGACGAGCTGCTTCTGGACCTCGGCGCGCTTGTCGTCGAGCACCCGCAGCGGGTTGATCTCGATGCGGCGGCGGGTGTCCTCGTCCAGGTCCAGATCGCGCAGGAAGCCCTGGAGGGCCTCCCGGTAGACGGGGCGGCACTCCTTGTCGCCCAGCGAGTTCAGCAGGATGCGGAAGTTGCGCAGGCCCAGCGAGCGGTACGCCTGGTCGGCGAGGATGATCAGCTCGGCGTCCAGGGCCGGGTCCTCGGCGCCGATCGCCTCGGCGCCGACCTGCGAGAAGTGGCGGTAGCGGCCCTTCTGCGGGCGCTCGTAGCGGTAGTACGAGCCGGAGTACCAGAGCTTGACCGGCAGGTTGCCGCTCTTGTGCAGGTTGGCTTCGAGGGCCGCGCGCAGCACGGAGGCGGTGCCCTCGGGGCGCAGCGCCAGCTGGTCGCCGCCCTTGGTCTCGAAGGCGTACATCTCCTTGCTGACGATGTCGGTGGACTCACCGACACCGCGCGAGAAGAGGGCCACGTCCTCGAAGCCGGGCGTCTCGATGTAGCCGTAGCCGGAGTTCCGCAGCGGCGCGGAGATCGCCTCGCGGACCGCCAGGAACTTCGCGGAGTCCGGCGGGATGAGGTCGTACGTGCCCTTGGGGGCCTTGAAGGTGCTCACAGGAAGTCTCGTCACATTCCTCGTCGGGGAGCGGCGGCCAGACCGTTGAGATACGGGTTGGTGGCGCGCTCGCGGCCGATGGTCGTCTGGGAGCCGTGGCCGGCCAGCACCACGGTCGAGTCGTCGAGCGGCAGGCACACGCGGGCCAGCGACTCGAGCATCTCGGCGTGGTCGCCGCCGGGCAGGTCGGTGCGTCCGACGGAGCCGGCGAACAGCAGGTCGCCCGAGAAGAAGACCGACGGGATGTCGGACTGCTCGGGCAGCCGGAAGGTCACCGACCCCTTGGTATGGCCGGGCGCGTGCGAGACGGTGAAGTCGAGGCCCGCCAGCTTCAGCTCGGCGCCGTCGGCCAGCTCCTTGACGTCGTCGGGCTCGCCCACGGTCAGCTCGCCCATCAGCGGCATGCCGATCGAGCGGCCGAGCGCCTTCTCGGGGTCGCTCATCATGTACCGGTCGGCGGGGTGGATCCACGCGGGCACGTCGTGCGCTCCGCAGACCGGGACGACCGAGGCGACGTGGTCGATGTGGCCGTGGGTGAGGACGACGGCGACCGGCTTGAGGCGGTGCTTCGCGAGCGCTTCCTCGACGCCCGCGGCGGCCTGGTGGCCGGGGTCGATGATCACGCACTCCTCGCCCGCGGCGGGGGCGACCAGGTAACAGTTGGTCCCCCAGGCCCCGGCGGGGAACCCGGCAATAAGCACGATCGTCCTCAATATGTCGTCCGGCGGGAGATGCCGCTGTCGATTGCAGCAGATCAGAGCCTACCGGCGCCGCTCATCGCACAGCGAACCCATATACGGTACGGGCAAGCTCGGCTCGGCCGGACAGCAGTGCGACAGCAGTGACAGACGAGACGTACGAGGAGAACACCGGTGGTCAGCAGCGATCAGCGGCGGCGCCAGCTCGCCCGGGAGAAGTTCGAACGCCAGCAGCAGCGCCGCGCCGAGGCCCGGCGCAAGGCGCGCCGCCGCAACGCCGTGATCGCCTCGGCGCTCGCCGTGGTGCTCGCGGCCGGCGCGACGGCGTTCGCCACGGGCGTGCTGGGCGGCGACGACAAGGACGACACCGTCGCCGACGCGACGCCCACCTCCACACCCTCGAAGGCGCCCGACCCGTGTGCCGAGCCCGCGCCGGGTTCGGTCAAGAAGCTGTCGTACAAGAAGGAGCCGGCGCTCACCGTCGACAAGTCGGCCACCTACACGATGAAGCTCGACACCACCTGCGGCGACATCACGCTCGCGCTGGACCCGGCGAAGGCCCCGCGCACGGTGAACTCCTTCAACTTCCTCGCCGCCAAGGGCTACTTCGACCACACGAAGTGCCACCGGCTGACGACGAGCGGCATCTACGTCCTGCAGTGCGGCGACCCGACGGCGCAGGGCTCGGGCACGCCCGGCTACAAGCTGCCGGACGAGAACCTGAAGGACCCGAAGCTCAAGGGCGGCGTCTACCCGGCGGGCACCGTCGCCATGGCGAACGCGGGTCCGGGGACCGGCGGCAGCCAGTTCTTCCTCGTCTACCAGGACAGCAAGTTGCCCGCCAACTACACACCGTTCGGAACCATCAAGGGTGGTCAGGACGTGCTGAAGAAGATCGCCGCGGCGGGTGAGGCGACCGGTCAGGGCGACGGGGCGCCCAATGCCACCGTGGTCATCGACAAGGCGACCGTCACCAAGTAAATCCGGAAGTGCGGGATGCGGACAGCCGCCCTGCCGTTCGCCTATGTTGGCGGTGTGCAGGGCGCATGCAGCCCCGCGAAAGAAACTGTGGACGATGCCCGGGGTGAACAGCCCTCGCGGGCATCATGTGGAGGAGGCGCTGTGAGCAGCGACCCGTGGGGCCGTGTCGACGAGACCGGCACCGTGTACGTGCGTACGGCCGACGGCGAGAAGGTCGTCGGTTCCTGGCAGGCGGGCTCTCCCGAGGAGGCCCTGGCCTACTTCGAGCGCAAGTACGAGGGCCTGGTTGTCGAGATCGGCCTCCTCGAGCGGCGGGTGAAGACCACCGACCTGTCCGCCAAGGACGCCCAGGCCGCGATCGGGCATCTGCGTCAGCAGATCGACGAGCACCACGCGGTCGGTGACCTCGACGCGCTGAGCAAGCGCCTCGACGCACTGGTGGCGACGGTCGAGGCGCGCCGCGAGGAGCGCAAGGCCGAGAAGGCGAAGCAGACCGACGAGGCGAAGCACGCCAAGGAGGCTCTGGTCGTCGAGGCCGAGGAGCTGGCGCAGAGCGAGCAGTGGCGGGCGGCCGGCGAGCGGCTGCGGGCGCTCGTGGACATCTGGAAGGGCCTGCCGAGGCTCGACCGGAAGTCCGACGACGAGCTGTGGCACCGCTTCTCGCACGCGCGCTCGGCGTTCTCCAAGCGGCGCAAGGCCCACTTCGCCTCGCTGGACGCCCAGCGCGAGGAGGCCCGCAAGACCAAGGAGAAGCTGGTCGCGGAGGCGGAGAGCCTCTCGGGCTCCACCGAGTGGGCCGCCACGGCCGCGCGGTACCGCGACCTGATGACCGAGTGGAAGGCCGCCGGCCGCGCCCAGCGCGAGGCCGAGGACGACCTGTGGAATCGCTTCCGCGGCGCCCAGGACGTGTTCTTCGCGGCGCGCGGCGAGGTCTTCGCGGAGCGCGACGCCGAGCAGGCGGAGAACCTCAAGCTCAAGGAGGAGCTCGCGACCGAGGCCGAGAAGCTGGTGCCGGTGAAGGACCTGAAGGCGGCCAGGGCCGCGTTCCGCTCCCTCAACGAGCGCTGGGAGGCCATCGGCCACGTGCCGCGCGACGCCCGCCCGAAGGTCGAGGGGCGGATGCACGCGGTGGAGAAGGCCCTCCAGGAGACCGAGGAGAACGAGTGGCGCCGTACGAACCCTGAGGCGCGCGCCCGCGCCGCGGGTCTGACGGGCCAGCTCCAGGACGCCGTGGACAAGCTGCGCGGTCAGATCGACCAGGCGCGCGCGGCGGGCAACAACGCCAAGGCCGACAAGCTCGCCCGCGAGCTCGAAGGCCGGCAGGCGCTGCTGGACCAGGCCCTGAAGGGTCTCCAGGAGTTCGGCGGCTGACACCCCGGCGGTACGCGCGAGGCCCCGGTACGGATGTCCGTACCGGGGCCTCGCGCGTTCGTGCTACGGCCGGCGGGCCGAGGTGACGCGGTAGACGTCGTACACGCCCTCCACGCCGCGCACCGCCTTCAGGACGTGGCCCAGGTGCTTGGGGTCGCCCATCTCGAAGGTGAAGCGCGAGGTGGCCACCCGGTCGCGGGACGTCTGGACCGCCGCGGACAGGATGTTGACGTGCTGGTCGGACAGGACGCGGGTGACGTCCGAGAGCAGCCGCGACCGGTCCAGCGCCTCGACCTGGATGGCGACCAGGAAGACGGAGGACTGGGTGGGGGCCCACTCGACGTCGAGGATCCGCTCCGGCTCCTGGGACAGCGAGTCGACGTTGACGCAGTCGGCGCGGTGCACCGACACGCCGCTGCCCCGGGTGACGAACCCGATGATGGGGTCGCCGGGTACGGGCGTACAGCAGCGGGCCAGCTTGACCCACACGTCGTCGACGCCCTTGACGACCACGCCCGGGTCGGCGTTCGAGCGGCGCTTGCCGCGACCGCGTGAGGGCGGGGCGCTCTCGGCGATGTCCTCGGTGGCCGCCTCCTCGCCGCCGAGCGCCTGCACCAGTTTCTGGACGATGGACTGGGCGGTGACGTGGCCCTCGCCGATCGCCGCGTACAGCGAGGAGATGTCGCTGTAGCGCATCTCGTGCGCGAGCGTGACGAGGGAGTCGCCGGTGAGGATGCGCTGGATCGGCAGGTTCTGCTTGCGCATGGCCCGCGCGATGGCGTCCTTGCCCTGCTCTATGGCCTCGTCGCGGCGCTCCTTGGAGAACCAGGCGCGGATCTTGTTGCGGGCGCGCGGCGACTTGACGAAGCCGAGCCAGTCGCGGGACGGGCCCGCTCCGGCCGCCTTGGAGGTGAAGACCTCCACCAGGTCGCCGTTGTCGAGGGTCGATTCGAGCGGTACGAGCCGCCCGTTGACCCGTGCCCCTATCGTGCGGTGGCCGACCTCCGTGTGGACGGCGTACGCGAAGTCGACGGGGGTGGCGCCGGCGGGCAGCGCTATCACGTCGCCCTTGGGGGTGAAGACGAAGACCTCGTTGCGGGACAGGTCGAAGCGCAGGGACTCCAGGAACTCGCTGGGGTCCTCGGTCTCCTTCTGCCAGTCGAGGAGCTGGCGCAGCCACGCCATGTCGTTGACGGTGTCCTGGCCGCGCCCGGTGTTCTTGGGCACGTCGGTGCGCACCTTGGAGGCGCCCGCGACGGCCTCCTGCTTGTACTTCCAGTGCGCGGCGATGCCGTACTCGGCCCGGCGGTGCATGTCGAACGTGCGGATCTGGAGTTCGACGGGCTTGCCGCTGGGTCCGATGACCGTCGTGTGGAGCGACTGGTACATGTTGAACTTCGGCATCGCGATGTAGTCCTTGAACCGGCCGGGGACCGGGTTCCATCGCGCGTGGACGGTGCCGAGGGCGGCGTAGCAGTCGCGGACCGTGTCGACCAGGACGCGGATGCCCACCAGGTCGTAGATCTCCGCGAAGTCTCGGCCGCGGACGATCATCTTCTGGTAGACGCTGTAGTAGTGCTTCGGGCGGCCGGTGACGGTCGCCTTGATACGGGCGGCGCGCAGGTCGGCCTGGACCTCGTCGGTCACTATGGCGAGGTACTCGTCGCGCTTGGGGGCGCGCTCGGCGACGAGCCGCACGATCTCGTCGTACATCTTGGGGTAGAGGATCGCGAAGGCGAGGTCCTCCAGCTCCCACTTGATGGTGTTCATGCCCAGGCGGTGGGCCAGGGGCGCGTAGATCTCAAGGGTCTCGCGGGCCTTCTTCTCCTGCTTCTCCCGCTTGAGGTAGCGCATGGTGCGCATGTTGTGCAGCCGGTCGGCGAGCTTGATGACCAGGACGCGCGGGTCCTTGGCCATGGCGACGACCATCTTGCGTACGGTCTCGGCCTGCGCGGCCTCGCCGAACTTGACCTTGTCGAGCTTGGTGACGCCGTCGACGAGGAGGGCGACCTGGTCGCCGAAGTCGCGGCGCAGGGTGTCGAGGCCGTACTCGGTGTCCTCGACGGTGTCGTGCAGCAGCCCTGCCATCAGAGTCGCCGGGTCCATGCCGAGCTCGGCGAGGATGGTCGTCACGGCGAGCGGGTGCGTGATGTACGGGTCGCCGCTCTTGCGCTTCTGGCCCCGGTGCCAGCGCTCGGCGACCTGGTAGGCGCGCTCGATCTGGCGCAGCGTCGACGTCTCGATCTTCGGGTCGTTGCTGCGGACGGCCCGCAGGAGCGGTTCGAGGACCGGGTTGTACGGGCTGGAACGCTGGACGCCCAGCCGGGCGAGCCTGGCCCGCACGCGGTTGGAGGAGCCGCTGCCGGAGCGCGGGGCGGAGCCCTGGGCCGGTTTGGGGCCGGACACCGGCGGCGTGGAACCGGCCCGCTCGGGGGCGGTCTTCGGCTTGCCGGTGGGCTCGGGATTCCTGCCGGGGGCGCCGCCGCCGGCCGGGGCGCCGCTCGCGGGAGGGCCGCTCGTGGCCGGGGGGCCGCCGCTCGCCGGGGGGCCGCCCTTCGCGGGCGTGGCCGCGGGGCCGGCCGCGGGCGTGGCCGGGCCCGCCGCGGCCTGCTGCTCGGGCTTGGCGGCTGCGGTGTCCCCCGGACGGGAGCTGGGGGAGAGTGGCTGGGCCTCGTCTGGCAAGAGCGCTCCTCGTGCGGGTCCGGGTCCCCCGGTCAGGCCCGGAAAGCCCATGGTAACGATGCCCGGCCTCCGGTTCCCCCCCGGCCTGACACCTGGGACAACGTGGAAGGCGGGCCCCGGAATTCCTCCGAGGCCCGCCTTCCACGTACAGCCGTGCTGGTCAGACCGTGATCAGGGCCTCCAGCGGAGCCCCTCGGAGCGCCGGTTCCAGACGGGCGCGACCGCCCAGGAATCCGAGCTCCATGAGGACCGCGACCCCGGCGACCTCGGCGCCGGCCCGCCGGATGAGCTCCAGCGAGGCCTCGGCGGTGCCGCCGGTGGCGAGGACGTCGTCGATGACGATGACGCGGTCGCCGTCGGCCAGGTCCTCGGCGTGGATCTCGATCTCGGCGGCGCCGTACTCCAGCTCGTACGCCTGCTTCAGCGTCGCTCCCGGCAGCTTCCCCGCCTTGCGTACGGGGATGAAGCCGAGGCCCGCGCGGACGGCGACCGGCGCGGCCAGGATGAAGCCGCGCGCCTCCAGGCCGACGATCTTCGTGGCGCCGCAGCTCACGCACAGCTGCGCGAGGGCGTCGGTCAGGGCCGTGAAGGCCGCCGGGTCCGCGAGCAGCGGGGTGATGTCCTTGAACATCACTCCGGGCTTCGGATAGTCCGGCACGTCCCGGATGCGGCTGAGCAGGAGGTCCTGCGTGCTCGTCGTCATCGGCGCTTCCCCGAGGGCCTGCCCCGGCCCCCGCTGCGGCCACGGGGCTGCCCGACGACGGCGCCGGCCGGCGCCGCGTCGCCCGCGGAGCCGTCCTGGAGCTCGCCGGAGGCGTCGTAGCCGTCGGCGTCCGGGTTCTCGCCCTTGGCCGTCGCGGCCGCCCGCCTGGCGAGGACGCGCTTCTTCAGGGCCTTCATCTGCGGGTCGCGTTCCTTCAGGTCGGCGACGAGCGGAGTGGCGATGAAGATCGAGGAGTACGCGCCGGCCGCCAGGCCGACGAAGAGCGACAGCGAGATGTCGTTGAGCATGCCCGCCCCCAGCACACCGCCGCCGATGAACAGCAGGCCCGCGACCGGCAGCAGCGCGACGACAGTGGTGTTGATGGAGCGCACCAGGGTGCCGTTGAGGCTGCGGTTGGCGACCTCGCTGTACGTCCAGCGCGTCTGCTTGGTGATGTCCTTCGCCCCCTCCTTGAGACCGTCGAAGACGACGACGGTGTCGTAGAGGGAGTATCCGAGGATCGTGAGCAGACCGATCACGGTGCCCGGGGTGACCTCGAAACCGACCAGCGCGTACACACCGACGGTGATCGTGAGGTCGTGGACCAGGGCGATGAGGGCGGCCAGGGCCATGCGCCACTCGAAGGCGATGGCGAGGTAGACCACCACCAGCACCATGAAGATCGCGAGGCCGGTCCAGGCCTTGTTCGCGATCTGCTCGCCCCAGCTGGGGCCGACCAGCTCGGAGGTGATGTCGTCCGCCGAGACGCCGAGGTCCTTCGCGAGCTCGTCCTTGACCGGGATGGCGGTGTCGGTGTCCAGACCGCTGATCTGGATCCGCATGCCGCCGTTGCCGAGCTCCTGGACGATCGCGTCGTGGCCGGACGCCTTCTCGGCGTCCTCCTGGACCTGGGCGACGGAGACGCCGGTCTTCGCCGTGGTGAAGACGGCGCCGCCCTCGAACTCGATACCCATGACCAGGCCGCGCACCGCCAGGCCCACGATGGCCGTGATGGTGATCAGGATCGAGAGGCCGTACCAGATCTTCCGCTTGCCGACGAAGTCGTATCCGACCTCACCGTTGTAGAGGCGGGCGCCGAGGCTTCCGAGTCGGGACATCTCAGGCCTCCTTCGGGTCGATGGGGGCGGAGACGCGACGGGTACGGCGCAGGGGAGGCTGTACGCCGAGCCGCTTCGGGTCCAGGCCGGACCACGGGTGGCCCTGGCCGAAGAACTTCGTGCGCGCCAGCAGCGTCATCAGCGGCTTGGTGAAGAGGAAGACGACGACCACGTCGAGCAGGGTGGTGAGGCCGAGCGTGAACGCGAAGCCCTGCACCTTGCCGACGGTCACGGCGAACAGCACCGCGGCGGCGAGGAACGACACGAAGTCGGAGACCAGGATCGTGCGGCGGGCACGCGGCCAGGCGCGCTCCACGGCGGGCTTGAGCGTGCGGCCCTCGCGGATCTCGTCACGGATGCGTTCGAAGTACACGATGAACGAGTCCGCCGTGATGCCGATGGCGACGATCGCACCACACACCGCGGGGAGGTTGAGGGCGAAGCCGATGGCCGGGCCGAGCAACGTCATGATCGTGTACGTCAGGATCGCGGAGACGACGAGGCTCACGATCGCGACGAACGCCAGGCCGCGGTAGTACGCCAGCAGGTAGACGACGACCAGCGCGAGACCGATGGCGCCGGCGATCAGGCCGGCCTGCAGCTGCTCGCCGCCGAGCGCGGCCGTCACGGTGGTGACGGTCTCCGTGCTGAAGGTGAGCGGAAGGGCGCCGTACGACAGGATGTTGGCCAGGTCCTGGGCCGACTCCTGGGTGAAGCTGCCGGAGATCTCGGCGTTGGCGCTGAGCGTCTGGTTGACCGACGGGGCCGAGACGACCTCGCCGTCGAGGACGATCGCGAACTGGTTCTGCGGGGGCTGCTGCTGCGAGAGCTTGCCGGTGATCTTCTGGAACTTCTTGGAGCCCGCGTCGGTGAACTCCATGTTCACCTTCCAGCCGCCGCCGCGCTGGGTGTCGAGGGTGGCGCTGGCGTCGTCGACGTCCTTGCCGTTGACCTCGGCCGGGCCCAGGATGTACTTCTCCCACTGGCCCCCGTTGTTCTTGCCGCAGGCGACCATCGGTTCCTCGGGCTTGGCGCCCATGTTGGCCTGGACCCGGTCGGTCTTCTCGGCGCAGTCCAGCGCCGCGAACTTCTTCTCGAGCGCGGCGGTCGCGGGGTCGGCCGGCGGGGTGGCCGACGGCTCGCCGCTCTTCTCCGGGCTCTTCGACGCGCTGCCCGTGGGCGTCGGCGTCGGGTCCTTCTTGAGCCCGTCCGTCACGGCGCGGCCCTGCGTGGTGGCGGTGGCGGTCGGCGTGGACTTGTCGTCCTTGCCGTCCTTGCCGCCCGCCGAGGGCTTCGGGGAGGGAGGGGCGTCCGGCGTCGGGGTACCGGCGGTGTAGGTCACCACGGGCCGGAAGTAGAGCTGGGCGGTCGTGCCGACCTGCTCGCGGGCCTGCTTCTCGTTCGTGCCCCGGGGGATGTTGACGATGATGTTCTTGTCGCCCTGGGTCTGAACCTCGGCCTCGGACACACCAAGACCATTGACACGGCGGTCGATGATGCCGACCGCCGTGTCCATGTTGGTCTTGTTGATCGAGTTCGGCTTGCCCGGCTCGGCCTTGGCCTCGAGCGTGATGCTCGTGCCGCCGGCCAGGTCGATGCCCAGACGCGGCGTGAGCTCACCGGTCGCGAACATCCCGCTGGTGAGCGCGACCATGGCGATCAGGATCAGAGCCAGAGCTCGACCTGGCCTGCCCGGAGCCCCCGCGGGCCTGCGGCCCTTCTTCGGTGCTGCCACCTTCTCGTTTCTCCCTGTCCAACCGCCCCCGCGCCGGGTGAGCGCCAAGGCGGCCACGAAGTATGTGGGGCCCAGCCCCGCGGAAGTCGACACGATCCGGGGACCGGGGCGCGCCGGTGGGCGTGCCCCGGTCCCCGTACGTGACTACTTCGCGTCGCTCTCGCCGTCGGTCTTCTTGTCCTTCGGCTCGTCGGCGGCCACGTCGGCCGCGTCGTGCGCCTTGCCCGCCTCGCCGGCCTCGTCCTTCTTGCCCAGGTCGATGCGCGCGACGTCGTCGGAGTCCGCGGACTCGGTCAGCGAAGAGGCGTCGTCCGGGACGACCGGAGCGTCGATCTTGAGGTCACCGTCACCGTGGACGATGCGGTTGTACTCCTCGTCCTCGAGGACGGCGCCGACGGCGTTCTTCGCGTAGACGGCGTGCACGCCCGGCGCGACCTCGAGGAGGATCGTGTCGTCGTGAACTTCCTTGACGGTGGCGTACATGCCCCCGATCGTCCGGACGCCGGTGCCGGGCTGCATTTCGTTGCGCATCTGCGCAGCCGCCTGCTGCTTCTTCTTGGCGGACCGGGTCATCAGGAACATGGCCCCGATGAGCACGATGAAGGGGAGGAGGGTCACGATATTCACGGGACGGAAATTCCTTCGCACGACCGCGCCGGGGAGCGGCCTGATCTACGGGGGTGGGCACGCCGGCCCTGGAAGGGCGGCATCGGCGGAGTCTAAGCGAGTCCGCATCAATGGAACAACGCCCAGCATGGCACCGTGGTTCCTGACAGGTCGACCCTCCGCGCCGTCAGGTCCATCACGTCCCAAAGAGACCCTGTTGTCCGATTTTTCCGTTACCCTGTTGCGGCGGTACGAGCCCCAGGTGCGTCCAGGCCGCGGGCGTGGCCACCCGGCCCCTCGGCGTCCGGGCCAGCAGCCCCTCCCGTACGAGGAACGGCTCGGCCACCTCCTCGACCGTCTCCCGCTCCTCCCCCACGGCCACGGCCAGCGTGGAGAGCCCCACGGGGCCGCCGCCGAACAGCTTGAGCAGGGCTCCGAGGACGGCCCGGTCGAGGCGGTCGAGGCCTCGGGCGTCGACCTCGTACACCTTCAGGGCCGCGGCGGCGATGTCACGGTCGATGATCCCGTCGGCCTTGACCTGGGCGTAGTCACGGACGCGGCGCAGCAGCCGGTTGGCGATACGGGGCGTGCCGCGGGAGCGTCCGGCGATCTCGGCGGCGCCGTCCGTGTCGATCTCCACGTCGAGCAGCCGTGCGGAGCGGTGAAGGACGCGCTCCAGCTCCGCCGGTTCGTAGAACTCCATGTGCCCGGTGAAGCCGAATCGGTCGCGCAGCGGGGGCGGCAGCAGGCCGGCCCTGGTGGTGGCTCCGACGAGGGTGAACGGCGGCAGCTCCAGCGGGATGGCGGTGGCGCCGGGGCCCTTGCCGACGATCACGTCGACGCGGAAGTCCTCCATGGCCATGTAGAGCATCTCTTCGGCTGGGCGGGACATCCGGTGGATCTCGTCGAGGAAGAGGACCTCGCCCTCCTGGAGGGAGGAGAGGATCGCGGCGAGGTCGCCGGCGTGCTGGATGGCGGGGCCCGAGGTGATACGGATCGGGGCGTTCATCTCGGCCGCGATGATCATCGACAGGGTCGTCTTGCCGAGGCCCGGGGCGCCCGACAGCAGCACGTGGTCGGCGGTGGCGCCGCGGGCACGGGCCGCCCGCAGGACCAGGTCGAGCTGCTCGCGGACCTTCTCCTGGCCGACGAACTCGTCGAGGTCCTTGGGGCGCAGCGCGGCCTCGACGGCCTGGTCCTCGCCGTCGGGGCCGGAGTCGACCAGTCGCTGGTCGATGTCGGGTCCGTTGTCGTCCCAGTTCATGTACGGGTCTCTCGCATCGGAAGTGAGCGGTCGGAGCCGGCCGGCCGGAGTCAGCGGGCGCGGTTGAGGGTCTGGAGCGCGGCGCGCAGCAGCTGCGGCACGGGCGGCCGGCTGCCTTCCGCGAGGGCCGCCTCGGCCTGCGGGGCGACCGCCGCGACCGCCTCCTCGGCCTCGCGCGTCGCGTAGCCGAGGCCGATGAGCGCGGCCTGGAGCTGCTCGCCCCAGGGGGCGGGCCCCGACGCGGCGCGCTGGGCGCCGACGTGGCCGGCGGTGCCCAGCGGCTCTCCGAGGCGGTCCTTGAGTTCCAGGAGCAGCTTCTGGGCGCCCTTCTTGCCGATGCCGGGCACGGCGGTGAGCGCCTTCTCGTCGCCTGTCGACACGGCCAGCCGCAGCGCGTCGGGCGAGTGCACGGCGAGCATGGCCTGGGCGAGCCGGGGGCCGACGCCGCTGGCGGTCTGGAGCAGCTCGAAGACCTGCCGCTCGTCGTCGTCGGCGAAGCCGTAGAGGGTGAGCGAGTCCTCCCGTACGACCAGCGAGGTCGCGAGCTTCGCGTCCTGGCCGACGCGGAGCGCGGACAGCGTGTTCGGCGCGCACTGCACGGCCATGCCGATGCCGCCGACCTCGATGACCGCCGTGGTGGGAGCGAGTGCGGCGACCGGGCCGCTGACGAATGCGATCATCGGGTGACCTTCCGTACGGGGATGCGGGGCGCGCGGGCCGCGGCGTGCGCCTGCTGGAGGCGGTTGACCGCGGGGGCGCGCCAGATGTGGCAGATGGCGAGCGCGAGTGCGTCGGCGGCGTCGGCCGGTTTCGGCGGGGCGTCGAGCCGCAGGAGGCGGGTCACCATGGCTCCGACCTGGTCCTTCTCGGCCCGGCCGTTGCCGGTGACGGCCGCTTTGACCTCACTGGGCGTGTGCAGGGCGACGGGCAGTCCGCGGCGCGCGGCACAGAGCATCGCGACCGCGCTGGCCTGGGCGGTGCCCATCACCGTACGGACGTTGTGCTGGCTGAACACCCGCTCCACCGCGACGTATTCGGGCCGGTGCTCGTCGAGCCACGCCTCTATGCCGCGCTCGATCGCCACCAGCCGGTCCCCCAGCTCCGCGTCCGCCGGCGTCCGCACGACTCCGACGCCGAGCATCTTCAGGGGACGGCCCGCGACGCCCTCGACGACGCCGACGCCGCACCGGGTCAGCCCCGGGTCCACGCCCAGTACGCGCACGATGCCCTCCCCTTCGATCACCTGTTTGTGCAGGCTATCGGGTGCCAGTGACAAAGCGGCGGGCCGACGGGTGTGTCCCGTCGGCCCGCCGCTGTTTCGCGCCGCTGACCGGAGCGTCAGGCGTCGACCTTCTCCATGACCTCGTCGGACACGTCGAAGTTGGCGAAGACGTTCTGCACGTCGTCGCTGTCCTCCAGCGCGTCGATCAGCTTGAAGATCTTCCGCGCGCCCTCCTCGTCGAGCTCGACCTGCATGGTCGGGACGAAGTTGGCGTCCGCCGAGTCGTAGTCGATGCCGGCGTCCTGGAGCGCGGTCCGGACCGCGACCAGGTCGGTGGCCTCACTCAGCACCTCGAAGGACTCACCGAGGTCGTTGACCTCCTCGGCGCCCGCGTCGAGGACCGCGCCGAGCACGTCGTCCTCGGACAGCTCGCCCTTGGGGACGACCACGACGCCCTTGCGGTGGAAGAGGTACGAGACGGAGCCGGGGTCGGCCATCGAGCCGCCGTTGCGGGTCATGGCGACCCGCACGTCGGAGGCGGCGCGGTTGCGGTTGTCGGTGAGGCACTCGATGAGCACCGCGACGCCGTTGGGGCCGTAACCCTCGTACATGATGGTCTCGTAGTCGACGCCGCCCGCCTCGAGACCGCCGCCGCGCTTGACCGCGGAGTCGATGTTCTTGTTGGGGACGGAGCTCTTCTTCGCCTTCTGGATGGCGTCGAAGAGGGTCGGGTTGCCGTCGATGTCGGCGCCGCCGGTGCGGGCCGCGACCTCGATGTTCTTGATCAGCTTCGCGAAGAGCTTGCCGCGCTTGGCATCGATCACGGCCTTCTTGTGCTTCGTCGTAGCCCATTTAGAGTGGCCGGACATCCGCCTGTCTCCTTCGCGTCACCAAACACTGCTGCGTTCGGCAGAGATCCTACCGGGATCCCGTCAGCGTACGGCGCGCACCATCTCTGTGAAGAGCCGGTGCACCCGGTGGTCGCCCGTCAGTTCGGGGTGGAACGACGTGGCGAGGGCGTTGCCCTGGCGGACGGCGACGATGTGGCCGTCGTGCTCCGCGAGCACCTCGGTCCGGGCGCCGACCGACTCCACCCACGGGGCGCGGATGAAGACGCCCTCGACGGGGCCGTCCTCGATGCCGGCGATCTCGACCTGGGCCTCGAACGACTCGTTCTGCCGTCCGAAGGCGTTGCGGCGCACGATCATGTCGATGCCGCCGAACGTCTCCTGGCCCGAGCGCGGGTCGAGGATCTTGTCGGCGAGCATGATCAGTCCGGCGCAGGTGCCGTAGACCGGCATGCCGTCCGCGATCCGCTCGCGCAGCGGCTCCCGCATGCCGAAGAGCGCGGCCAGCTTGGACATGGTGGTGGACTCGCCACCGGGGATGACCAGGCCGTCGATCTCGGCGAGCTCCTCGGGGCGCCGGACCGGCCTGGCCGTGGCGTCCGCCACGGCCAGGGCGACCAGGTGCTCCCGTACGTCGCCCTGGAGAGCCAGGACGCCGATCACAGGGTTGCTCATGTCCGGCACTACCAGCCGCGGTTGGCGTAGCGCTCGGTCTCGGGGAGGGTGTCGCAGTTGATGCCGACCATGGCCTCGCCGAGGTTGCGGGACGCGTCCGCGATGATCTTCGGGTCGTCGTAGAAGGTGGTGGCCTTCACGATCGCGGCGGCGCGGGCGGCCGGGTCGCCGGACTTGAAGATGCCGGAGCCGACGAAGACGCCCTCGGCGCCGAGCTGGCGCATCAGCGCGGCGTCGGCGGGGGTGGCGACGCCACCGGCGGAGAACAGCACCACCGGGAGCTTGCCGAGCTCGGCGACCTCCTTGACGATCTCGTACGGGGCGCGGAGCTCCTTGGCGGCGGCGTACAGCTCGTTGTTGTCGAAGCCGCGCAGCTTGGCGATCTCGTTCTTGATCTGGCGCAGGTGGCGGACGGCCTCGACGACGTTGCCGGTGCCGGCCTCACCCTTCGAGCGGATCATGGCCGCGCCCTCGGCGATACGGCGCAGGGCCTCGCCCAGGTTGGTGGCGCCACAGACGAAGGGGGTGGTGAAGGCCCACTTGTCGGAGTGGTTGACCTCGTCGGCCGGGGTCAGCACCTCGGACTCGTCGATGTAGTCGACGCCGAGGGACTGGAGGACCTGGGCCTCGACGAAGTGGCCGATGCGGGACTTGGCCATGACCGGGATCGAGACGGCCTCGATGATCTCTTCGATCATGTTGGGGTCGGACATCCGGGCCACGCCGCCGTCCTTGCGGATGTCGGCGGGCACGCGCTCCAGCGCCATGACGGCCACGGCGCCCGCGTCCTCGGCGATCTTCGCCTGCTCGGCGTTGACGACGTCCATGATCACGCCGCCCTTGAGCTGCTCCGCCATGCCGCGCTTCACGCGTGCGGTGCCGGTCTCGGGGGCCTGGAAGTTGCTGGTGCTGGACACGGATGGACCTCACTCGGAGAAAGAAGGTTCTTGCTGTCTCTGAGAGAACATCGCCCGACCAGTCCACCGCAAGGGCCAATGCGCAGCCGGTGGATCGTTTTGTCAGCTGCCGGGACGGTCGGCCAGCGCCACCGGGGGCTCGTCGTCCATTTCGAAGGCCAGCGGGAACGGCGCGTGGCCCGCCAGCCGGAACCAGCGCACCTTGCGGTGGCGGCGCAGCGCCCGTGCGGCGCGTACGGAGTCGTTGTGGAAGCGCCGGGCCATCGGCACCCGGCGCACGGCCGCCGCCAGCTCCCCGGCCGCGTCCTCACCGCCGGGGGCCTCCTTGACCGCCTCGACCTGCGCCGTCTCCCCGAACACCGCCCGCAGGGCCTGGCTGAGCTCGCTCTCCGCCACCTCCCGGTGGTCCTCCTCGGCCTGCCGGGCGGCGTGCGCCGCCTGGTAGAGGAGGATCGACGCGGCGGGATCGAGCACCCCGGAGGTCGCCAGCTCCTGGGTGACCGAGGCGCGGCGCAGCAGCTGGGCGTCGAGCGCGGCGCGGGAGGCGTCGATACGGGCGTGCAGGCGGTCCAGCCGGCCCGCGGTCCAGCTGAGGTACAGCCCGATCGCGAAGAGGGCTACGACGATCCAGATGAGGGTTGCGGTCACGGGCGGCTACGTTACCCGGGCCCGGCGGAGCCCCGGCCGGCCACCGGCGCCCGGCCCGGATCAGTCCCGGGCCAGCCCGAACCGCGCCCGCAGCCCCGAACGTTCGTCGGTGTCCACCGACGCGGCGCCGTCCGTCACCGTCTCGTACACCGACAGGATGTCGGCCGCCACCGTCGACCAGTCGAAGCGCCGTACGTGCGCCGAGCCCTTCAGCCGCAGCTCGGCCAGCCGCTCCGGATCGCCGAGCAGCCGCACCGCGGCCGAGGCCAGCGCGTCGGCTTCCTCGTTGGCGAAGAGCTCGCCCGCGGACCCCTGGTCGAGCACCTGCGCGAACGCGTCGAGGTCGCTCGCCAGGACGGCGGCGCCCGCCGACATCGCCTCCACGAGGATGATGCCGAAGCTCTCGCCGCCGGTGTTCGGCGCGACGTACAGGTCGACACTGCGCAGCAGCCGCGCCTTGTCCTCGTCGCTGACCATGCCGAGGAACTCGACGCGCCCGCGCATCTCCTTCGGCAGCGAGGCGACCGCCTCCTCCTCGTCCCCGCGCCCCGCCACCAGCAGCCGCGCGTCGGGGCACTCGGCCAGGATCTTCGGCAGCGCGCGCATCAGGACGGGCAGGCCCTTGCGGGGCTCGTCGATGCGGCCGATGAAGCCGATCGTCCGCCCCTGCCACTGCGCCTTCGGCTCCGCTTTCGCGAAGAAGTCGACGTCGACCCCGTTGGGGATGACGACCGCGTCCCCGCCCAGGTGCTCGACCAGCGTGCGGCGCGCGTACTCGCTGACCGCGATGCGCGCGCTGATCTTCTCCAGCGCCGGCTGGAGGATCGGGTACGCCGCGATCATCGCCCGCGACTTCGGGTTGGAGGTGTGGAAGGTGGCGACGATCGGCCCCTGCGCGGCCCAGCAGGCGAGCAGCCCGAGCGACGGCGAGGTCGGCTCGTGGATGTGGATGACGTCGAAGGTGCCGTCGTGCAGCCAGCGCCGTACCCGCGCGGCGGAGAGGAACCCGAAGTTCAGGCGGGCGACCGAGCCGTTGTACGGCACCGGGACGGCCCGGCCGGCCGAGACGACGTACGGCGGCAGCGGCGTCTCGTCGTCGGCCGGCGCCAGGACGGAGACCTCGTGCCCGAGCCCGATGAGGTGCTCGGCCAGGTCCCGGATGTGGAACTGGACGCCGCCCGGAACGTCCCACGAGTACGGACAGACAATGCCGATCTTCACGAAGTCTCCTGACGCGGCTCGAGGTCGTCGAGCCACAGCCGTTGCAGCATGTGCCAGTCCTCGGGGTGCTCGGCGATGCCGGTGGCGAAGGCGTCCGCGAGCGCCTGCGTCATGACGGACGTCTTCTCGGCCCGCGTGCCGGTCTCCGGTACGTCGACGGGCGGGTGGACCCGTGCCCGCATGACCGGTGAGTCGTCGTACCAGAGGGTCGCGGGCAGCAGCACCGCCCCGGTCTGCTGGGCGAGCAGCGCGGGCCCGCCGGGCATCCGCGCCGTGTCGCCGAAGAACTTCACCTCGGTGCCCGACGCCGACAGGTCGCGGTCGGCGACCAGGCAGACCAGGCCGCCGGCGCGCAGCCGCCGCGCCAGGGTCCCGAAGGCGCTGCCGCCCTCGTGCGGCAGGACCTCCATCCCGAGGCTCTCGCGGTACGCGACGAACCGGTCGTACAGCGTCTCGGGCTTGAGCCGCTCGGCGACGGTCGTGAACGGGACTCCGAGCGCGGTGGTGACCCAGGCGCCCGCGAGGTCCCAGTTGGCCAGGTGCGGCAGCGCGAGCACGACGCCCCGCCCGGCGTCCAGGGCCTCCGTCAGACGGTGCACCTCCTGGACCTCCACACCGTCGCCGACGCGCTCCTTGCTCCACGCGGGCAGCCGGAAGGACTCCATCCAGTAGCGCATGTACGAGCGCATGCCGGCCCGGGACAGCTCGGCCAGGCGCTCGGGGCCGGCGTCGGGGACGACCCGGGCGAGGTTGGACTCCAGGCGCAGCACACTGCTCCCGCGCCGCTTCCAGACGGTGTCCGCGATCCGGCGTCCCAGGGCGACGGACACCGGCTCGGGCAGCTTCTTGACGGTGGCCCACCCGAGGCCGTACAGGCCGTCCGTCAGCCGTTCCCTGGCGCCGCTCACGAGGTGGCCTCACTCCCCGGCGCGGCGGCGGCGTCCGCCTCGGCCGCCTCCCTGCGTACGGTCACGACCCGCTGGCCGAGCGTGACGAGGCTGCCCACGGCCACAATCCACAGCGCGAAGGGCAGCAGGACGTCGATGCGGGGCACGCCGAAGCCGTGCAGTCCGGCCAGTCCGGCGGCGACGAGCGTGATGACGAGCCGCTCGGCGCGCTCCACGAGGCCGTTGACCGCCACCGGCAGTCCGATGGACTCGCCGCGGGCCTTCGTGTACGAGACGACCTGGCCGCTCGCGAGACAGAAGATCGCGACCGCGCACAGCACGTTGTCGTCGCCGCGGCCCGCGTACCAGAGCGCGATTCCGCCGAAGACGGCCGAGTCGGCGACCCGGTCGAGGGTCGAGTCGAGGAAGGCGCCCCAGCGGCTCGACACCCCCGCCTGCCGCGCCATGTTGCCGTCGACGAGGTCGGAGAAGACGAACAGCGTGATGACGATCGTGCCCCAGAAGAACTCTCCCCGGGGGAAGAAGACCAGCGCACCCGCCATCACTCCGGCCGTACCGATGAGCGTCACCGCGTCGGGGCTCACCCCTCGGCGGAGCAAGAACGCGGCGAACGGTGTGAGGACACGCGTAAAGAATGCACGCGCGTACTTGTTCAGCATGGCCTTCCCGAGGGTCGGTGCGCCGTGCGGCCCCTATGGCCACCGGCTGGCCCATCGTAGCGACGACCCGCCTGTGACCGTGCCGGGGCATCGCCGGGCCGTCACAGGGGCTCCTGGCGCCTGCCGGTCGCGTACTACGTATGGACGCGCCGTGGCCGGAGTGGAAAGCTCGAATGACCGCGGGCGTCACTGGTGTCGCCTCGTCACTGCGGCTCCCACATGTCCGCGCCCCCTCTCCTCACCGTGCTCGAACTGGGAGGCAAGGATCATGGGCGGTAAGACGCACACCCACCCCGGAGCCGCCGGCAGGGCGGCAACGGCCGACCGGCCCTCGTCGATACGCAACGTCGTGCTGGTCGGCCACAGCGGATCGGGCAAGACGACCCTGACCGAGGCTCTCGCGCTGGCGACGGGAGCGGTCAACAGGGCGGGCCGCGTCGAGGACGGCGCGACCGTCTCCGACTACGACGAGATCGAGCACCGCCAGCAGCGCTCGGTGCAGCTGTCGCTGGTCCCCGTCGAATGGGGCGGCGTGAAGATCAACCTCATCGACACCCCCGGATACGCCGACTTCGTCGGGGAGCTGCGGGCCGGACTGCGGGCGGCGGACGCCGCCCTCTTCGTCGTCTCGGCCTCGGACGGGGTGGACGGCTCGACCCGGATGCTCTGGGACGAGTGCGCGGCGGTCGGCATGCCGCGGGCGATCGTCTTCACGCACCTCGAAGCGGCCAGGTCCGACTTCGACGAGATGACCCGGGTCTGCGCGCGGACCTTCGGCGGCGACGACCCCGACGCCGTACTGCCGCTGTACCTGCCGCTGTACGGGCCCCAGGGAGCGGACGGCCACGCCCCCGTCGAGGGGCTCGTCGGCCTGCTGTCGCAGCGGGTCTTCGACTACTCGTCCGGCGAGCGCAAGGACTCGCCGCCGGACGGCGAGCAGGTGCCGCGGATCGAGGCGGCCCGCAGCAGGCTGATCGAGGGGATCATCGCCGAGAGCGAGGACGAGACCCTCATGGACCGGTACCTCGCGGGCGAGGAGATCGACTACAAGACGCTCGTCGACGACCTGGAGCGGGCCGTGGCGCGGGGCACATTCCATCCGGTGCTCGCCGCCGCCCCGCCGACGGACGGGAACCGCGAGGGCATCGGCACGGTCGAGCTGCTGGAGCTGATCACGGGCGGCTTCCCGACCCCGGCCGAGCACGAGGCGCCCGCCGTCACCACACCGGACGGCCGGCCACGCCCGCCGGTCACCTGCGACCCCGACGGGCCACTGGCCGCCGAGGTGGTCAGGACGGCGTCCGACCCGTACGTCGGGCGGGTCAGCCTGGTACGGGTCTTCTCCGGCACCCTGCGGCCCGACGAGACGGTGCACGTGTCGGGCCACGGCCTGACGGACCGCGACCACGAGGGCCAGGACCTCCACGAGGCGGACGAGCGGATCGGCGCCCTGTCCTCGCCGTTCGGCAAGCAGCAGCGCACCCTGAACCGCTGCATCGCGGGCGACATCGCCACCGTCGGCAAGCTCATGCGGGCCGAGACCGGGGACACCCTGTCGTCGAAGGACGACCCGCTGCTGATGGAACCGTGGACCATGCCCGACCCGCTGCTGCCGCTCGCCATCGAGGCGCACAGCAAGGCGGACGAGGACAAGCTCTCCCAGGGGCTCGCCCGGCTGGTCGCCGAGGACCCGACGATGCGCCTGGAGCAGAACCAGGACACCCGGCAGCTGGTCCTGTGGTGCCTGGGCGAGGCCCACCGCGACGTCGCGCTGGAGCGGCTGCGCAGCCGGTACGGGGTGCGGGTGGACGTCGTACCGCACAAGGTGTCGCTGCGCGAGACGTTCGGGGCGAAGGCGTTCGGGCGCGGGCGCCACGTGAAGCAGTCCGGCGGCCACGGCCAGTACGCGATCTGCGAGATCGAGGTGGAGCCGCTGCCGCCGGGGAGCGGCATCGAGTTCGTGGACAAGGTCGTGGGCGGCGCGGTGCCGCGCCAGTTCATCCCGTCCGTGGAGAAGGGGGTACGCGCGCAGGCGGGGCGGGGCGTCGCCGCCGGCCACCCGCTGGTGGACGTACGGGTCACGCTGACCGACGGGAAGTCGCACTCGGTCGACTCCTCCGACGCGGCGTTCCAGACGGCGGGCGCGCTGGCGCTGCGCGAGGCGGCGGCCGAGGCGCGGATCCATCTCCTGGAGCCGGTCGCCGAGGTGGTGGTGCTGGTGCCGGACCCGTACGTGGGGCCGGTGATGAGCGACCTGTCGGGACGGCGGGGGCGCGTGGTCGGGACCGAGCAGGCGGGGCAGGGGCGCACGCTCGTGCGCGCGGAGGTCCCGGAGATCGAGATCGGGCGGTACGCCGTGGACCTGCGGTCGGTCTCGCACGGCACCGGGCGGTTCAGCCGCTCGTACGCCCGCCACGAGCCGATGCCGCCGCAGCTGTCCGGCAGGATCCGCGAACAGGCCGAAAACGGATCATAGTTGGCAGGCCGCCCGTCCAATTCGATTGCGACGGGCGGCATTTCACTGTCCGATGACGGGCAGGGTCATCCCCGGGGCCGCACCCGGCCGCGCCGGATACGCTGGTGTGCTCCGGGGCGCCCCGTTCCGGAAGGTGTGCGGGGCAGGGCAGTTGGGCAAAGGCCGCAGGAGCGGTTGCGTGCGGCGATGGGGGCAGCAGTGGCGGATGACGGGTTCGACTTCTCACCGGGGGCGCAGGTCCCGCTCCAGGGCGCCGCGGGCCAGACGGCCGCGACGCAGGCCCTGGCCTCGGCGGCGTACCGCGACAGCCCGGTGACCGAGATCCTCAAGGCCAACAGCGAATGGCACAAGTCCGAGGTGAAGAAGGGCAAGCTCTCCCTCCTCGAACCGAACCTGGGCGAGGCCTTCTCGCGCGCCGTCCAGGTGCGCATGCTCGGCGGGGCCCGCAAGGCGCTCATCCAGTCCTTCGGCACCGAGCCGCAGACCGTCGTCGAGCACTGCCTCGCCGCCACCCGCATCCGCAAGGAGCGGGACGCCAGGCTCACCGCCGTCATGGCGCTCTTCGGCCTGCTCTTCCTGCCCGGCCTGCTCATCTGGCTCGCCGTGTTCCAGCTGCGCCGCACGATCGCCGGCGCCCAGGGCAAGCGGGCCGGCGCGTTCGGCACCGCCGCCCTGGTCGCCGTGGGCGGCCTCCTCCTGATCCTCCTCGTCATGCTGCCCCTCGACGGAGTCCTGGCGATCTACCTGCGGGCGATGCTCGTCGCCCCCGTCGTCGGCTGGGTGCTGGCCAAGCGGATCAGCGAGTCCACGGCCAAGGACATGCGGGCCCGCTGGGAGGGCCTGCTGAGTGGCGGCGGCGTGGGCGCGAAGATCCCCGAAGCCGTGCCCCGCGACCCCAACGAGTCCGCCGCCGAGCAGTTGCGCCAGTCGCTCGCGAAGCTCACCGCCGAGCAGTACAGCAATTCGGTCTTCTACGCGGGCCCCAAGGGGATACTCGGCATGGGCACCCGCTGGGGCAGCTGGCAGCTCGCCGAGGAGCTCGTTCCCCGCGAGGCCGGCAAGGAGATCCACGGCTTCCGCAGCTGGGACGTCATCCGCGCCATCCACGACCAGCTGCGCATGCTGGAGCGCGGCCCGCTGCACACCGGCGGCTTCCCCAAGCCGTCCGTACGGCACTGGATCGTCGCCCCGATCGGTGAGAACGCGGGCGAGGTGGCCAGGCCCGACGGCCAGGACGTCGACGCGTTCCAGATCAAGGGCCACGAGATACAGCGGATCTGCAACGAGCAGCAGTTCGGCGCCGGGAACCGCCACTACCTGGGCGTGCAGTTCACCCTGTGGGACGGCCAGCTGGTCATCACCATGCTGATCACGGTCACCGTGCTGCACGAGACGCTGCGCATCGAGGTCACCGGCCACGCGCTGGGTCCGGTCCACTCGCTCTTCACCACGAAGCCCGCGGCCAAGACGGTCACGGTCAGCAAGCCGGTCAGGTTCTGGGAGACGGTCGACAAGAACCTGCCGCTCGTCGACGCCAACGAGGTGGTCAGGCTGGCGGTGCGCGCCCCGTTCACGTGGTTCCCGCCGGTCCTCGACTACTTCGGCGGCAAGATCGTGCTCCCCGAGCCCTTCGGCCTGCGGCACGCCTGGGCCGAGAAGCCCTGGCGGCACCGCTTCATGGCCGACGACGCGATGCGCGCGGCCACGCCCGTACTGCGTGTGGTGCACGCGGCGGCGATCCGCGTGCTCGACGATCACGGCGTGGACACCGACCGCTTCACCAACCGGTCCCTCGTCCTCAGCGGCCTGGTCCAGGACGCGGCGCCCAGGAAGGCCGACGTCTACGACGCGTAGGCCCGCCGGTAGGCGGCCCGCTCAGCGCGCCTCGGGCCAGGCGTCGGCGAGCATCGTGCGGGTGTCCCCCAGCAGCTGCGGCAGGACCTTGGTGTGCCCGACGACCGGCATGAAGTTGGTGTCGCCGCCCCAGCGCGGCACCACGTGCTGGTGCAGGTGGGCGGCGATGCCCGCCCCGGCGACCGAGCCCTGGTTCATCCCGATGTTGAACCCCTGGGCGCCGGAGGCCGTGCGCAGGGCCGTCATCGCGCGCTTGGTGAAGGTACCGAGCTCGGCGGTCTCGGCGTCGTCGAGGTCCGTGTAGTCGGCGACGTGGCGGTACGGGACGACCATCAGGTGGCCGCCGTTGTACGGGTAGAGGTTCAGCACCGCGTACACGTGCTCGCCGCGCGCGATGACGAGCCCGTCCTCGTCGGACTTCGCCGGAATCGAGCAGAACGGGCAGCCGTCTTCGGCCCCCGGACCGGTCGGCTTGTTCTCCCCCTGGATGTACGCCATCCGGTGGGGCGTCCACAGGCGCTGGAACGCGTCCGGCGTCCCCACTCCGATCTGCTGCTCCGGCTCAATCGTCATGGAGTGCAGCATATGACTTGGCACCCGCCGGACGTGTCGCCGGGGCGAGGCGGGCCACCCGGCGGCCATGCTGGGCCGATGCACGACGATCGCGACAGTCCGCTGGGGCGGTGGGAGGAGCGGGCCGAGCTTCCGCTCTTCGCCGCGTCGCTCCTCTTCCTCGCCTCCTACGCGGTCCGCGTGCTGGCGCACGACCTGGCCCCGGTCTGGCGGGACGCGTGCGTGGCGGTGACCGTGAGCCTGTGGGCGCTGTTCGTCGCCGACTACGCGGTGCGGTGGCGGCTGTCGGGCCGGAGGATGGGGTTCGTCCGCACCCACTGGCTGGACACCGTCGTGCTGGTGCTCCCGCTGCTGCGCCCGGTCCGCATGGTGCGGGTGTACGGGGCGGTGCAGCGCAGGCGGGACCGGCCCCGGCTGAGCCTGCACGCCCGGGTGATCACGTACGCGGGTCTGACGGCCGTGCTGCTGGGCTTCGCCGGCGCCCTGTCCGTCTACCACCAGGAGCACGCGGCGCCCGGCGCGTCGATCCGTACCTTCGGAGACGCCCTGTGGTGGACCTGCTCGACGCTGACGACGGTGGGGTACGGGGACGTGGCGCCGGTGACGTGGGCCGGCCGGCTCATCGCGGTCGGCATGATGGGCGGCGGCCTGGCACTGCTGGGAGCGGTGACGGGCTCCTTCTCGGCCTGGCTGATCCAGACGTTCGCGCAGGAGGACGAGAACAGGCCCCCGGCGGGCTGACCGCCCCGCCGGGGCCTGTTCTCACCGTGCGCGCACGGGAGGGGCCGTCACACCTGGACGCGGCGCTCCACGACGTCGGCGATCTTCGCCAGCGCCTCCTCGCGGGGGATGCCGTTCTCCTGCGACCCGTCCCGGTAGCGGAAGGAGACGGTGCCCGCGTTCATGTCCTCGTCACCGACGATGATCATGAAGGGGACCTTCTGCTTCTGCTGGTTCCTGATCTTCTTCTGCATCCGGTCCGAAGAGGCGTCGACCTCGACCCGCAGCCCCTTCTTCTTCGCGTCGGCGGCGAACTCCTGGAGGTACGGGATGTGCGCGTCGCCGATCGGGATGCCGACCGCCTGCACGGGGGCGAGCCACGCCGGGAACGCGCCCGCGTAGTGCTCCAGGAGCACCGCGAAGAAGCGCTCGATCGAGCCGAACAGGGCGCGGTGGATCATCACCGGGCGCTGCTTGCTGCCGTCGGGGCCGGTGTACTCCAGGTTGAAGCGCTCCGGCAGGTTGAAGTCGAGCTGCACGGTCGACATCTGCCAGGTGCGGCCGATGGCGTCCTTGCACTGGACGGAGATCTTCGGGCCGTAGAAGGCCGCGCCGCCCGGGTCCGGGACCAGCGGAAGCCCCTGCTTCTCGGCGACCTGGCGCAGCGTCTCGGTGGCCTCTTCCCAGATCTCGTCCGAACCGACGAACTTCTCCGGGTCCTTGGTGGACAGCTCCAGGTAGAAGTCGGTCAGGCCGTAGTCGCGCAGCAGGCCGAGGACGAAGGTGAGCGTACGGTCGAGCTCCTCCGCCATCTGCTCCTTGGTGCAGTAGATGTGCGCGTCGTCCTGGGTGAAGCCGCGGGCACGGGTCAGGCCGTGCACGACGCCGGACTTCTCGTACCGGTACACGGTCCCGAACTCGAAGAGGCGCAGCGGCAGTTCACGGTAGGACCGGCCCCGCGCGTCGAAGATCAGGTTGTGCATCGGGCAGTTCATGGGCTTGAGGTAGTAGTCCGTGCCCTCGTCGAGCTGCATGGGCGGGTACATGCCGTCGGCGTACCAGTCCAGGTGACCCGAGGTCTCGAAGAGCTTCCCCTTGGTGGCGTGCGGGGTGTAGACGAACTCGTACCCCTCCTCCTCGTGCCGGCGGCGCGAGTAGTCCTCCATGACCCGGCGGATGATGCCGCCCTTGGGGTGGAAGACGGCGAGGCCGGAGCCGATCTGCTCGGGGATCGAGAAGAGGTCCAGCTCGCTGCCGAGCTTGCGGTGGTCGCGCTTCTCGGCCTCGGCGAGGAACTCCAGGTGCGCCTTCAGCTCGTCCTTCGACGGCCACGCGGTGCCGTAGATGCGCTGGAGCATCGGGTTCTTCTCGCTGCCGCGCCAGTAGGCGGCGGCGTTGCGCATCAGCTTGAACGCGGGGATGTTGCGGGTGGTGGGCAGGTGCGGACCCCGGCAGAGGTCCTTCCAGCACAGGTCGCCGGTCTTGGCGTCGAGGTTGTCGTAGATGGTCAGCTCGCCGCCGCCCACCTCGACGTCCGCGCCGTCGTCGCTGGACGCGGAGCCCTTGATGCCGATGAGCTCCAGCTTGTACGGCTCGTCCGCCAGCTCCTCGCGCGCGGCCTCGTCGGTGACGACGCGGCGCGAGAAGCGCTGCCCGCGCTTCTGGATCTCCTGCATCTTCTTCTCGACGGCCTTGAGATCCTCGGGGGTGAACGGCTTCTCGACGTCGAAGTCGTAGTAGAAGCCGTCCTTGACCGGCGGGCCGATGCCGAGCTTCGCCTCGGGGAAGAGCTCCTGCACGGCCTGCGCCATCACGTGCGCGGTCGAGTGGCGCAGGATGTTCAGGCCGTCCTCGGACGAGATCTCGACCGGCTCGACCTCCTCGCCGTCCGCGACGACGTACGCCAGGTCCTTCAGCTCGCCGGCCACCCGCGCGGCCACGACGGTGCGCTCGCCGGGGAAGAGTTCCGCCGCCGTGGTGCCCGTCGTCACCACGCGCTCTTCCCGCTCGGAATCGCGTTGGATGAACACACGGACGTCTGACACCGGTCTCTCCTGACTGAGGGGGTCGCGCGTAAGTGCTTGCGCGCGTGGCTAGTAACTGTACCGAGCCGGGTGACCTCCTCGCGAAACGGTTAATCCCCGCCGCACGCCTCCTCGAAAAAGTCCAGGTTCTCGTGGAGCGACTTCATCAGCCGGTCCCGCTCCGCGTCGTCCACCTGCACGGGCACCACACTCCGCGCGCCGGTGAGCCGCCGGAAACCGCCCCGGCTCTCCAGCTGCCCGTGGACCCTGATCGGCAGCCCGACCAGGTGGGCGTGGCCCGCTATCCGGTACGCCTCCTCGTCGAGCACCATCCGTACGTGCGGCACCTCCGCGCCCGCCAGGACACGCAGCCGCACCGTGCCGGACCCGCGCGGCCCCGAGCGCCGCATCCGCACGACGGCGCCGGTGATCCGTACCGCGACGGACGGCTCGTCGAGCGTGTAGCGCGCGGCCGCCGCGCGCAGCGCCGGCAGGTCGCCGGGTGAGAACTCGACCGCCTCGGGACGCGCCGCGCACCCCTCGGGCACTCCGGCGCCCGGCGACCACTCCAGCCCGATCCGCGCGCCCTCCGAGCCGTGCACCAGCGCGATCACCGCGTCCGTCAGCTCGCGGCTCACCCCCGCCTCGACAGCGGAGTCGAAGGCGTCCATGCCGCCCGTCGCCCGCTGGTAGTCGACGGCCTCGCGGGCGGCGTGCAGCGCGTGGTGCAGCCGTACGACCGCCCCGCGCCCCACCTGAACCGGTACGAACGCGGTGAGCGCCCGCCCGCCGGGCGCCGGTCCCACCAGGACGCCCTCCAGCGACGCCTGCGCCTGCCGCCGGTGCCGCGCGCCGTAGTACCCGGCGCGCCCCCGCGCGGCGAGCGCCCCCGCGAGCAGCAACTGGCGTGCCGCCGAGCGCAGTTGCTCCTGCGCCGTCCAGGACGCGGCTCCCGAAGGGCTCTCCGGTACGTCGCGCCACCACCTGATCTCGTCGCTCGGCACGGCGAGCGAGACCAGCACCTCGCGGGCGGAGGGCGCGGCGCAGCGGGCGAGCGCGGTCAGCGCCTCGCCGAGCAGGTCGTCGCTGTCGGGGAACGCCCTGCTTTCCGGTACGAGCAGGCTGGTGGCGCCGCCGGAGGGACCCGGCGGGGTCCAGCGCGCGTAGCGCCCCGCCGCGCCGCCGCGCCGCCGCCAGCCGTGCCGGGCGAGGAGCACGCCGAGCACGGCGGGGTCGACCTGCGCGGGGTCGGGCCCCACGCAGGCGTCCCAGACGCCGGGCCCCGCGGCGAAGCCGCCGTCGGGCTCCGTGCTCGGGTGTGGTCGTACGGGCTCGTCGTTCGGCCGGTGCCGCATCAGGGTCTCCCTCCCGCCCCGACCCGGGTCATGATCTCGCAGAGCGCGCGGTCGTCGAACATCCGCGAGGTCGGGATCCGCACGGTGGTCCTGCGCCTGCCCGTCACCGGGTGTCCGGCCAGGTTGGTCCAGTAGCAGCAGTGCCGCAGGTCGAGCCGGTCGTGGCCGGCGCGCAGCCAGTCCTCCTGGGTCCGCGGCACGATCATCACGACCAGGATCTTGTGCACCGACACCGGGCTGCGGGCGAGCTTCTCCAGGTGCGCGTTGTCGAGCGTGAAGGAGAAGGCGCCGCCGGCCGGGTGCGGCGGGATCTGGTAGGTGCACTTGAGCTGCACCTTGATGGTGACTTCGTCGTCGACCGTGTGCTCGGGAGCGCTGTGGCTCACGTGCCAGTCGATGCCGTTGTCCGGGAACGGCTGTGAGAGAGAGCATCCCGCGGCCGCCGCGACCGCGTGCAGATAGCCCACCTGAAGAGTCTCCATGCAGGCGGTGGTGGCGAGTCCGCCGCGCAGCGGTGCGATCCGCTCGGGCAGCAGCCCGCCCGGTTCGGGCTGCGTGAGCGCCATGGCTGACGGTGCCTTCCGGGCTGTTGCCGATCTTTCCCCGCGACGGTCCGTCAACCGCCCGTGCCGTCACCTGTGTTGTCTCCGCTCCGCCTGCCCCGCAAACGGCGTACCGGGCAAACGTCCCGGGTATCACCGGTTCGGGCAGGGGACGCACGCCATCTGCCATGGGAGCAAGAGGAGTTCGACATGACGTGCTGGTACGAAGGACCCCTCGCCGCGTTCGATACCGAGACGACGGGGGTGGATGTCGAGGAGGACCGCATCGTCTCCGCCGCGCTGGTCGTGCAGGACGCGCCGGGCGGGCGGGTGCGGGTGACGCGCTGGCTGGTGAATCCGGGCATCCCGGTGCCGGCCGAAGCGGCCGCGATCCACGGCCTGACGGACGATCATCTCCAGCGCAACGGCCGCTGGCCCGCCCCCGTCATGGAGGAGATAGCCAGGTGCCTGACCGAGCAGAGCATCGCCCGCCGGCCGCTGGTCGTGATGAACGCGCCGTTCGATCTGACGCTGCTGGACCGTGAGCTGCGCCGACACCGGGCGTCCTCGCTGACGCGCTATCTGGACAGCCGCCCGCTGTGCGTACTGGACCCGCGCGTCCTGGACAAGCATCTCGACCGCTACCGCAAGGGCCGCCGTACGCTCACCGACCTGTGCGCGCAGTACGAGGTGGAGCTGGACGGGGCGCACGACGCGGCCGCCGACGCGACCGCCTCGCTGGAGGTCGTACGCGCGCTGGGCCGCCGTTTCGCCGCGCGTCTCGAACGGCTCTCGCCCGCCGAGCTGCACTCCCTCCAGGCGGTGTGGCACGCGGCGCAGGCACGCGGTCTGCAGGCGTGGTTCGCCCGCAACGGGTCGGAGGAGGCGGTGAATCCGGCGTGGCCCCTGCGCCCCGAGATCCCGGCGGCCGCCGCCTGACCGGCCGGGCGCACGGGACACCCGCACGGTGCGGGGGCACGAAAAAGCCGGTCCGTCGGTGACGGACCGGCCTTTCCCGGGTGGGCGATACTGGTTTCGAACCAGTGACCTCTTCGGTGTGAACGAAGCGCTCTCCCACTGAGCTAATCGCCCGGGAACGGACTGAACCATACAACCCCTCGCGGGTTGGGTTCAAACCGCGAGGGCCGCCGCGAGCGCACGACGCCCGCCGCGCATCATCAGCGCGTGGTTGGCGATGAGGAGGGGGCGCCCGAGTACGGCGAGCCGGCGCACCAGGGCTTTGCGGACCTCGACCTCCTGCTCGTACACGGCGCGCGTCCCGTCCGCGCCGCGCGGCCGCACCGTCCAGCGGGCCCAGCCGTCCATGTCGCCGCTCATGGCGACCTCCAGCACGCCGGCTTCGGGCACGCGCCGCTTCTCGCGCACGGTGACGACCAGTTCGTACGGCAGGAAGGAGCGCACACGGACGACGCCCGTGCTCTCGTCGAGACGGGTGACGCCCCGCACCTGCGGCCACCAACGGGGGTACGCGTCGACCTGTTCGAGGGCGGTGTAGACCGCGCCGGGCGGGGCGGGCAGGTCCCACACGCTGCGAAAGCGGTAGTGGCTCCAGTTCATGCCCGGAGTGTGCCCGCGTGGCGTACTCACGCACCGATCTGAGTATCAGAACCCATGTCCCGGAGTGTGGCGGCCACCACACTCATCGGCATGGAGAACGCGCCACCGCCCGCCGAGGAACTGGTGATCCTCGACCGCGAACTGGGACACCTCGAAGCCCGTCGCGCCCAACTGCTGGCCCGCAGGGCCTGGCTGCTCGATGTCATGCGGCAGTCCGCCGTCGCCGCGCAGTACCCGCCGAGCCCCTCTCACCCCTTCGCGCCGCCCGCCCCTCGGGACGCCTCGCCGCGCGGGGCGCAGAACGTGCTGCTCACGCTCGGCGGCGTCCTGCTGACGATCGCCGCCGTCGCCTTCACCCTGGTCAGCTGGGGCCACCTGGGCATCGGCGGCCGCTCGGCGGTGCTGGCCGCCGTCACGGCGTTGGCGCTGGCGGCGCCCGCCGCGCTGCTGCGCCGGGGGCTCGTGTCGACCGCCGAGTCGGTGGCCGCGCTCGGCCTCGCCCTCACGGTCCTCGACGTGTACGCCCTGCACCGGGTGGCGATGCCGGACACGGACGCGCTCGCGTACGCCGCGGGCGGTTCGGCGGCGCTGGCGGCGCTCTGGGCGGCGTACGGTCTGGGCCTGGGCCGGCTGCGCCTGCCGCTGCCCGCGGCGCTGATCGCCGCTCAGCTCCCCTTCCTGCTCTGGGCGGTGGCCGCCGACGCGGGTCCGCTCACGCTCACCTGGGCGCTGCTGGCGACGGCGGCGCTCGACGTCGCCGTGGCACTGCGGGGCAGGGGCCGCGGGGTCCGTCCCCTGGCGTGCGTCCTGGCCTGGGCGGCGGGAGCGGGGACGCTGCTGGGCGCCGGCGCGCTGTCCGTGGCGGCGGGCGGCTTCGGCGCAGCGGTGCGCCCGGGCGCACTGCTGCTGGCCGTCGCGGCCCTGGCGGCGTTCGCCGCCCGGTGGACGCCGGCGCCGCGCGGCGGCGGGGCACCGGAACCCGCGCCGCACGGCACACCGCAGCCGGCCGGCGCTCCGGCGGGTGCCCCGGCGGCGGGGGCCGCCTCGGTCCCCGCCGCCTGGTCGCCGCACGCCGTCGCCGCCTGGGCCGTGGCCGCGCTGGCCGTACTGGCCGCCGTCGGCGGGGTGCTGCGGCCCGTCGTGCCGGGCGCGTGGGCGGTACCCGTCTACGTGCTGTGCGCCGTGGCGATGCTGGCCGCCGTACGGCCGGGCCTGCCGCGCCCGATGGTCCTGGGTGCGGCCGGGTCGTCGGGCGCCGTGCTGGCGCTGGGCGCGCTGTGGGCGCTGCCGCCGGTCGCCGTCGCCGTCCTGGGGCCCGTCCGCTGGGCCGAACGCGTCTGGTCGGGCGCCCCCGCCGGGGCCCGCGAGGCGCTGGCCTCCGGGACGTCCTGGCCCTGGCCCTCCACCACCCCGGTGGTCCTGCTCATCGCGGCCGCCGTCCTCGCGGTGGCGCATCACCGCACCTCCCCGGGCCGCGCCCGGCGCGAGCCGGCGGCGTGCGGCGCCCTGGCCCTGGCCTGGGCGGCGGCGTACAGCGTCCCGGCGGCCCTCGGCCTCGGCCACCCGGTGGCCCTCGCCGTCTACGCGCTCCTGACCGCCGCGCCCCTGGCCCTCGCGGTACGCCCCACCGCCGCCGGTGCGGGACACGCGCCCGGCGGGCCGGTCGCGCTCACCGCGTTCGGCTGCGCCCTCGCGGCGGCCCTGTCCGTCTCGCTGTTGGCGCTGGCCGCGCAGGCCGCGACCTTCGCCGTGCTCGGGGTGCTGCTGGCGCTCTTCGCGACGGCCGCCGTGCTCGGCGGCGGGCCCGTCGTCCCGGCCGCCTCCGCCGCCGCGGCCGTCGCGTTCGCGACCGGGCTGAGCGGTGCCTTCGCCGCCTCGATGGAGTTGCCGGCGCACCGGGCCGCGTTGCTGGTCCTCGCCGTGCCGGCGCTCGCCGCCGTACTCGCCGCCCGGGTCCGCGGGCACGTCACCGCGCTGCCCCTGGAGGTGTCGGGCGCGGCGGCGGCGCTGGTCGCGATCGCGCTGGCGACGGGCGACGCGCCCACGCTCGCGCTGGTCCTGGCCCTGTGCGGGGTGATCGCCGCCGGCACGGCCGTACGGGCCGACCGGCGCCCCGTCGGGTACGCGGCGGCCGCTCTCCTCGTGCTGGCCACCTGGGTCCGCCTCGGCGCCTCGGACGTGGCCACGCCGGAGGCGTACACGCTGCCCGTGACCGTGCCGGCTCTGGTGATCGGCTTGCTGCGCCGGCGGCGCGACCCGCGGGCCTCGTCCTGGACGGCGTACGGCCCCGGTCTCGCCGCGACCCTCCTGCCGAGCCTGATCGCGGCCTGGGGCGACGGGCACTGGCTGCGCCCGCTGCTGCTGGGGGCGGCGGCGCTGGCGGTGACCCTCACGGGCGCCAGGCACCGGCTCCAGGCGCTGCTGGTGCTCGGCTCCACCGTGCTCGCCCTGGTCGCGCTGCACGAGCTGGCGCCGTACGTCGTCCAGGTCGTCGGCGCGCTCCCCCGCTGGCTGCCGCCGGCCCTCGCCGGGCTGCTGCTGCTGGCGGTCGGGGCGACGTACGAGCAGCGGCTGCGCGACGCGCGCCGGCTGCGGGACACGCTGGGGCGGATGCGGTGAACGCCGAAGGCCCGGAAGACTCTCGTCTTCCGGGCCTTCGGTCCGGGTGGGCGATACTGGGTTCGAACCAGTGACCTCTTCGGTGTGAACGAAGCGCTCTCCCACTGAGCTAATCGCCCCGGCGCTCCGCACACATTACCCCATGTCAGCGGGTCCCCCGAACCCCCTGCCGGTCACTCGTCGATGTTCCAGGGCATCGCCATGCCGAACTTCCAGACGTAGATCCCGACCAGCACCGCGACGATCACCAGACCGACCGTCGTCAGGATCAGGTTGCGCCGCCGGACCCTGGGGTCGAGCGCCTTCTGCGCCGCCTCGGTGACCTTCCGCTTCGTCCAGCGCAGGACCAGCTGTGCCCACACGAACTCGGTGGCCCAGATCGCCATGCCGCCGAAGATCACCAGCCAGCCGGGTCCCGGCAGCGGCAGCATGACCACGCCCGCCGCCACGACCGCCAGACCGATGACGAAGACCCCGACCTGCCAGCTCAGGTGCAGGGTGCGATAGCGCTTGACGACCTGCGGCGCCCGCGACCCGAGCTCCCGCTCGCCCCCGGTCGCGCCCCCCTCGGCGGGCTCTGCGGTCGCCGGGCCGACGACTTCTTCCCGCTCGTTACTCTCCGCGTTCATGAAGCCCAACCTACCGGACGTGATCGCGTGGCTGGAATGGTCGTACTGCCTCAAGTGTCACTCCGCCGTACGAGGTACCTGAAGCGCCGCAAAAAGGTCAGAGGGGTTTACAACGACACCGTAGGTGGCATGTCGATTTCGCCGACGTGCGAATCCCCGAGCGCACACTGAGCGAAAGGCCCTGGCGCTTATGAACACCACGGTCAGCTGCGAGCTGCACCTGCGCCTCGTAGTGTCGAGCGAGTCATCACTGCCTGTACCCGCGGGCCTGCGGTATGACACGGCCGATCCCTATGCCGTGCATGCCACCTTCCACACCGGAGCCGAGGAAACCGTCGAGTGGGTGTTCGCCCGCGATCTCCTCGCCGAGGGCCTGCACCGGCCCACCGGTACCGGAGACGTCAGAGTCTGGCCGTCCCGCAGCCACGGCCAGGGTGTCGTCTGCATCGCACTGAGCTCCCCGGAAGGAGAAGCCTTGCTCGAGGCCCCGGCGCGGGCCCTGGAATCGTTCCTCAAGCGGACGGACGCCGCGGTTCCACCGGGCACCGAGCATCGCCACTTCGACCTCGACACCGAACTCTCACACATCCTGGCGGAGAACTGAGCCAGACCGAGAGCCACCCAGCGCCGTCCGACTCGGGGCGACGGCGAGGGGCGGACAACTGCATACGGCACACACCGGCGCCGTCTCCGCGGATACCACCGCGGCGACGGCGCCGGTGCGCTTCACGCACGAGCCGCTAAAGTCGTCCGGCATCTGCGGGCGCCCGCCCGCGGCAGGCCAGGGAGCGAATCGTGCTGATCCCCCACGACACCCGGCGCGCCCTCGACGTCGTCGTCGATCTGGTGAACACGGCACCGGAGAGCGACCAGGGCGACCGGCTCGCCGACATCGAGGCGCTGTACGGCTTTGTGCGCCTCCACCACGTCAGCGACGTGGGAACGCTCACCGGCGCGGACCTGAGGGCCGTACGGGACGTGCGAGGGCGCTTCGCGCAGGTGTTCGCGGCGCCCGACCCCCGGGCCTGTGCGGAGCTGATCAACCAGCTCGTGGCGGCCGCCGGCACCACGCCCCGGCTGACCGACCACGACGGCTTCGACTGGCACGTGCACTACTTCGCGCCCGGCGCCTCGATCGCCGACCACCTCGCGGCGGACTGCGGCATGGCGCTGGCCTTCATCGTGGTCTCGGGCGAGCAGGAGCGGCTGCGCCGGTGCGAGGCACCGGACTGCCGACGGGCCTTCGTCGACCTGTCGCGCAACCGGTCCCGCCGCTACTGCGACAGCCGCACCTGCGGCAACCGGCTGCACGTGGCGGCGTACCGGGCGCGGCGCAAGGAAGCCGCGGGCTGACGCGGCGCGCGGCGCCGCCCGGCAGCAGGGGCCTCACAGCAGGAAGAGGTCGTGCATCGCGGCCATCAGCAACAGGAAGCCGATCACCCCGAGGAAGATCATCAGGGGTGGCTGGGAAAGCGCGAACAGGCAGCCGCGCGGTTCTTCGGTGGGTGCGGGGGCCTCGCCCCGGGATGTGTCCAGCATCTCGGGCCGATGATGACGCAGGCCGACCACCCCCTACGACCAACACGCCCACCTGCGCCCGCAGTTCGCCGGATCTTGGCCATACGCGATCTTCCACTGATCACTTCGGCATCCGAGTTGCCAGCTTTCGCTTCACAAGCCGCACCGCCGCGCGCCGGGCCGCCCATGGCGTGCCCGCGCGGATGACGTGCTTCCTCAGATGCCGTGCTTCTTCAGGATCGCCTCGATGTCGCTGAAATCGTCGCCGCCCCGCGCCTTCGCGCCGGACCCCTGCCGCCGCTGCGGCGCGGCCGCCGGGGCCCCCGCGGCGAGCGACGGCGCGGCCGCTCCCGGAGCGGCTGCCTCGCGCCCCGCCGCCCGCGCGGCCCGGCGCTCCTTGCGGGTGCCGCCGCCGCGGCGCTCCACCGCCCTGGTGGTCATGAAGAGCACCCAGGACAGGGCGAGCACGCCGAATCCCGCCCAGACCTGCGGCTTGAGGGCGATGCCCGAAACCCACTCGACGACACCGGTCATCACCAGCCCGACCGGCACGAGCGCGTACGCGGCGATGCGCGTCGCGGCCAGGAATCGCTTGCGGTACGCGGTGATCGCGGCGATGCCCAGACCGGCCGCGGACACCGCGGAACAGATGGTCTCTGCCAGCATCCGGTCCTCCAGCCCCAGGGTGTGCGTTCCCCTCCATCCTGCACCGGACCGCGCCGGCCGGGCCATGCCCCCGGCGGACCTCAGGGAGATCTCGGGGGCGCGCTCCTCCCCAGGTCCCGGTTGGGGCGCGGGGGCCGGGGCTGGAAGACTGGCCCCATGACCGATTCCTCCTCCGCCCGCCCCGTCGTCCTCGACGTCTGGTGCGAGCTCCAGTGCCCCGACTGCCACGCCGCCCTGGACGACGTGCGTGCCCTGCGTGAGCGCTACGGCGACCGGCTCGACGTACGCCTGCGCCACTTCCCCCTCGAGAAGCACAAGCACGCCTACGCCGCCGCGCAGGCCGCGGAGGAGGCCGTCGACCAGGGCAAGGGCTGGCCGTACGTGGAGGCCGTGCTCGCCCGGAACGAGGAGCTGGCGGCCAAGGGCGAGCCCCTGCTGCTGGAGGTCGCGGCCGGACTCGGGCTGGACGCGGAGGAGTTCGACACCGCCCTGATCGACGGCAGGCACCTGCTGATCGTCGACGCCGACCAGGCCGAGGGCAAGGCCATCGGTGTCACGGGTACGCCGACGTACGTGATCGACGGCGAGCGCCTGGACGGCGGCAAGAGCCAGGAGGGGCTGCGCGCGCGTATCGAGGCGATCGTCGACCGGCTGCTCGGCTGACCGCACGCGGCCCGCGACGCCGCGTCAGAGCAGCTGCTTGAAGAGGTGGTACGACACCGGTTCGTAGCCCAGCGATTCGTACAGCCGCAGGGCCGGGGTGTTGTCCGTGTAGACGTTGAGTCCCACGCGCTCCAGCCCGGCCGCCAGCGTCTCCCGCTCCGCGAGCAGCAGCAGCGCCCGCCCGAGCCCCTGGCCCCGGCACTCCGCCGGCACCTCGACATCGAAGACGTAGGACCCGCTCTGCCCCGGGTGCGGGTGGCGCAGCGCCAGCCAGAGCGTGCCCACCACCGCGCCGTCGCGGACCAGAACGCCCAGGTACGTGTCCGGGGTGGCGGCCCCGCCGGACAGGGCGGTCGCGTGGTCCGCCTCGGACTTGGCCCGCGCCGCCTCCTCGGACCAGCCGCGCGCGGTCAGGGTCCGGACGTACCCGGCCTTGGTGTGGACGAGCCAGGTCGCGAACTCGTCCTCGGTCATCGGCCTGCCCACGACGCCCCCGGGCAGGCCGGGCGGCTGTGCGGGCAGCGCCTTGGTCATGACGCGGCGGCGTTCCGTGTAGCCGAGGGCCGCCGCCAGGCGGAGCGCGGCCGACGCCCCCGCCGGAACGGAGATCTCCACCTGCCCACAGCCCCAGCCGCGCAGCACCTCCTCGGCGGCGAGCGCGGCGACCGTCGCCCTGCCACGGCGCCGGTCGGGCTCGTCGATGCGCAGTGCGGCGATCCGGCCGACGGCGCCCACGCCGCCGGCGCGGGGGTCCGCGGACAGTTCGACGGCGCCGACCGGGCGGCTGTTCACGCACACGTCGTACGTACGTGACCTCGCGCCGTCGAGGCCCTGCTGAAGCGGCGCTGTCGGCCGCAGAGTCGTGGTCATCAGGGGGAGTTCTACCCGCCGGACGGCCGTCCGTCATCCCCGCGGGGCGGACACCTCCGGCCGGGCGGCCTACGGGTCCAGGTCGGACGCGGCCCGTTCGTCGAAGACCCGCATCGCCTTGGCCGTCACCGGGCCCGGCGCGCCGGGCAGTTGACGGCCGTCGACCCGGTGCACCGCCTGCACGTCGCGCAGCGTGGACGTCAGGAAGACCTCGTCGGCCCGCTCCAGCGCGTCCATCGGCAGGTCGGCCTCCTCGGCGCCCGTCCACTCGGCGGCCAGGGCGCGCGTGATGCCCGCCAGGCAGCCGGAGGAGACCGGCGGGGTCAGCAGCCGGCCTTCGAGTACGACGAAGACGTTGGAGCCGGTGCCCTCGCAGAGCTGCCCGACGGTGTTCGCGAACAGCGCCTCCGACGCCCCGTGTTCGTGGGCGCGGGCAAGTGCGACGACGTTCTCGGCGTACGACGTGGTCTTCAGGCCGGTGAGCGCGCCGCGCTCGTTGCGCGTCCAGGGGACGGTGATCACGGCGGTGCTGTCGGGCCGGCGGGCCGCCTCCCCCACCGCGACGATCAGGGTGGGGCCGGTGTCGCCGCGCTCGGAGCCGAGCGGTGACAGGCCGCCGGTGTACGTGATCCGCAGCCGGCCGAGCGCCATGGGATTGGCCTCCAGCACGGCGGCGCAGGCCCTGCGCACCTCGTCGAGGTCCGGCTCGGGCAGCCCGAGGCCGCGCGCCGAGCGGGCCAGCCGGTCCAGGTGGCGGGTGAGGGCGAAGGTCCGCCCGGCGGTCGCCTTCACCGTCTCGAAGATGCCGTCGCCCACGGTCAGTCCGTGATCGAGTACGGACACCCTGGCGGTCGCCGCATCCCGCAGCCCGCCGTCGACCCAGAGTTTCATGACGCGGTCCTTCCCGTCTCCCGGTAGGTGCCCGACGCTACCGCGAGCAGCCGGGACGCCTTGAGTTCGGTCTCCGCCCACTCGCGCTCGGGGTCGGAGCCCCAGGTGATGCCCGCACCCGTACCGAACCGGAGGACGGGGCCGCCGGGGAGGGCGCGGTCGATCCAGAAGGTGCGTATGCCGACGGCCAGCTCGCCGGTGCCGCGGTCGGCGTCGACCCAGCCGACGCCTCCGCAGTACGGGCCGCGCGGCGCGGTCTCCAGCGCCTCGATGATCGCCAGGGCGCTCGACTTGGGCGCGCCGGTGACCGAGCCCGGCGGGAACGTCGCCCCGAGCAGCTCGGCCCACCCGGCGCGGGGCGCGAGTTCGGCGCGCACCGTGGAGACGAGGTGGACGAGGCCGGGGTGCGGTTCGACCACGCACAGTTCCGGCACGGTCACGGAGCCGGCGACGGCGACCCGTCCGAGGTCGTTGCGCACCAGGTCGACGATCATCACGTTCTCGGCGTGGTCCTTCTCCAGGAGATCGCCGGCCGTGCGTCCGGTGCCCTTGATGGGCCCCGACTCGACGGTCCGCCCGTCGCGCCGCAGGTAGAGCTCGGGGGAAGCGGTGGCTATCTCGACGCCGTGCGCGGGCAGCCGGATCGTTCCCGCGTACGGCGCCGGGTTGCCCCGCGCGAGCAGGGCGGTGAGCGCGTCCACGTCGGCCCGCGCACCGGCCCGGTCGGGCAGCGGCGCGGTCAGGACGCGGCACAGGTTGGCCTGGTAGACGTCGCCGGCGGCTATGTGCTCGCGGATACGGCGCACTCCGGCCGTGTACGCGGCGCGGTCCATCGACGACGTCCAGTCACCGGCCGAGGGCCCGAGCCAGGCCCCGGGCACCGGGGCGGGGACCGGTTCGGTGCGCACGTCGCCGAAGCGGGCGCACACGAGACCGCCCTCGAAGTCCGCGGTGACGGCCCAGAAGCCGGCGGAGTCGAGTGCGGCGGGATCGCTGGTCACATCGCGCAGATCGGTGGCGACAAGGCCGCCGAAGCGGGCCAAAGGGGGAAGGTCGTGCACGGCCCCGAGTCTAGAGCGGACCGCGATGACCTGCGCCGGGGCGGAGGCAGCGCAGCACGCTGCACAAACGCGTTTTTGTACTGGCCCCGGAATCCGCTAGAGTTCAACACGTCGCCGGGACACGGAACGCCCCGGTAAGACAAGCGGACGTGGCTCAGTTGGTAGAGCATCACCTTGCCAAGGTGAGGGTCGCGAGTTCGAATCTCGTCGTCCGCTCGGTGTGGGGGATCTTCCCGACCCCCTGTCATTCACTCCTGGTGGAGTGGCCGAGAGGCGAGGCAACGGCCTGCAAAGCCGTCTACACGGGTTCAAATCCCGTCTCCACCTCCAAGGACGATTAGCTCAGCGGGAGAGCGCTTCCCTGACACGGAAGAGGTCACTGGTTCAATCCCAGTATCGTCCACTGGAACCCCGGAAACGGGTGTCCGTCCCGCGCGATTAGCTCAGCGGGAGAGCGCTTCCCTGACACGGAAGAGGTCACTGGTTCAATCCCAGTATCGCGCACGCAGTCAGCACGACCGCAAGATCAACTGAATGAATCCCGCGCGATTAGCTCAGCGGGAGAGCGCTTCCCTGACACGGAAGAGGTCACTGGTTCAATCCCAGTATCGCGCACCACCAGCAAGCAGCCCCCGGCCGGGACATCGGCCGGGGGCTGCTTCGTGTGCCGGTCGGGTCAGGACGAGAAGAGCATCCGGCCGAAGCCCTTCTGCCGGTGCCCGCCGTAGTGGCCTTGCTGGTGCCCGCCGTGGTGGCCGTGCTGCGGGGCGCCCCAGGCGGGCGCGGGGGCGGCGGGGTAACCCTGGG
>NZ_VBVX01000149.1 GCF_005981925.1 Streptomyces albidochromogenes | reverse complement strand
CCCCGCCCCCCCGGGAGGGGCGGCGTTGCCGTGTCCGCGACGAGGTGACGCTCAGGTCGCGGCGGACGACAGCCGCTCGTCCCTGCGCACGAGCGCCGCGTACCGGCCCTCCCGGGCGAGCAGCTCCTCGTGCGTGCCGCGCTCGACGGTTCTTCCGCCGTCGAGGACGACGATCTGGCCGGCGTCCCTGACCGTGGAGAGCCGGTGCGCGATGGTGATGGTCGTACGGCCCGCCGAGAGCGCGTCGATGGCCTGCTGCACGGCGTGCTCGGTACGGGTGTCGAGCGCGCTCGTCGCCTCGTCGAGGATGAGGACGGGCGGGTCGCGCAGGATGGTGCGGGCGATCGCCAGGCGCTGCTTCTCGCCGCCGGAGAAGCGGTACCCCCGCTCGCCGACCAGGGTGTCGTACCCGTCGGGGAGTGAGGCGATGTGGTCGTGGATCTGGGCCGCCTCGGCGGCGGCGCGCAGTTCCTCGTCGGTCGCGTCCGGCTTCGCGAAGCGCAGGTTCTCGGCGACGGAGGCGTGGAAGAGGTACGTCTCCTGGGAGACCACGCCGACCGCGCGGGCCAGCGTGTCGAAGTCCAGGTCGCGCACGTCCACGCCGTCGAGGGTGACGTGGCCGGCCGTCACGTCGTACAGCCGGGGCACCAGATAGCTGAGGGTGCTCTTGCCGGAGCCGGTGGGGCCGACGATCGCCAGGCTGCCGCCCGCCGGGACCGTGACGTCGATGCCGGTGAGCGTGGGCCCGTTCTTCTCGTCGTACGCGAAGTGGACGTCGTCGAAGCGCACTTCGCCGCGGATCTTCTCCAGCCGGACCGGCTTCTCGGGTTCGGTGATGTCCACCGGCAGGTCGAGGTACTCGAAGATCCGCTGGAAGAGGGCGAGCGAGGTCTGCATCTGCACACCGGTCGACAGGAGGCTCACGGCCGGCCGGAAGAGGCCCTGCTGGAGCGAGACGAAGGCGACGAGCGTACCCAGGGAGACGGCCGTCCCGCCCGTGCTCATGGTCAGGCCGGCGGCCCAGTAGATGACGGCCGGCATGGCGGCCATGACGATGCCGATCGTGGACATGCGCCAGCGCCCGGCCATGTTGGAGCGCACTTCGAGGTCCACCAGGCGCTCGGACTCGTCGGCGAAGGACCTGGTCAGGGAGTCGGCGCGGCCCATGGTGCGGCCGAGGAGGATGCCGCTGACCGACAGCGACTCGGTGACGGTGGCGGCCATCGAGGCCATCTGCTTCTGGCGCTGGGTGGTGATCTTCTTGCGCTCGCGGCCGACCCGGCGGCTGATCCACACGAAGACCGGCAGCAGGAGAAGGGACACGACGGTCAGCCGCCAGTCGAGGGCCAGCATGGCGACGACGGTGGCCACCACGGAGGTGAGGTTCGAGACCAGCGAGGTGGCGGTGGAGGTGACCGTCGCCTGCATGCCGCCGATGTCGTTGGCGATCCGGGACTGCACCTCACCGGTGCGGGTCCGGGTGAAGAAGGCGAGCGGCATGCGCTGGAGCCGGCCGTACACGGCGGTGCGCAGGTCGTGCATGACGCGCTGGCCGACCGTGGTGGAGATCAGGGTCTGGAGCACGCCGAAGACGCTCGTCACCACGGCGGTCAGGATCATGCCGAGGGCGAGCAGGCTCAGCAGCCCCGTGCGGCCCTGCGGAATGGCGGTGTCGAGGATCTCCCTGAGCATGAACGGGGAGGCGACGGCGACCAGGGAGGAGGCCGCGACGAGCAGGCCGACCACGGCCAGCCGGCCCCGGTAGGGCCGGAAGAGCCGGAGGATGCGGCGCACCTGCGCGGGCTCCTCCGGCTGGGCGGGATCGCGGGCCGGTGGTGTCCACGTGGGCCGATCGGGGTGCATGGGCTCCTTCGCGGGGGTGAGACGACGGTTCTGCGAGCCTAGCCGATTGTTACCTGTGCTCACAATGACACTGTTCACAATGAGTGCGGTCCTGATATTGTTCCCGCTATGAGCACCTCAGACGCCGACGGCCTGCTCGCCGAGCAGCTCCTGCGGCTGACGCGCCGGCTTCACCGGATCCAGCGTCAGCAGATGGAGCCGATCGGCATCACACCCGCCCAGTCGCGCCTGCTGCGCACCGTCTCGCACTACGACCTGCACGACCGGCCGCCGCGAATGGCGGACCTCGCCCAGCGCCTGGACGTGGTCCCCCGCGCCGTGACCACCCTGGTCGACGGCCTGGAGGCGAGCGGCCGGGTGCGCCGCGTGCCGGATCCCACGAACCGGCGCGTCATCAGGATCGAGCTCACCGACACCGGACGCGCGACGCTCCGCGCGCTGCGCAGCGCGCGCCGTGACGCCGCGGAGGACATCCTGGCCCCATTGACCGCCGAGCAGCGCGAGGTGCTCGGGGGCCTGCTGTCCGCTCTGGTCGACGGAATGCCGGAGCGCCGCTGCTGAACCGAGGGGGACCGGATGCCTCTGCTGGAGCCCGAGCCGGGATCGCCGCGCCCCGCGGCCCCGCCGCCACCGGCGCCCGACCGAGTGCCGGACGCGCTGGCCGGCGGCACGCCGGAGCCGCTGCGCGGCGAGCTGACCGCGCTCCTCGGTGCGGACAAGGTGCTGTGGAAGGTCTCCGACCTCGTGCGGTACGCGTCGGACGCCAGCCCGTACCGCTTCGTCCCGCGGGTCGTCGTGGTGGCCGAGGACGTCGACGACGTCTCGGCGGTCCTCGCGTACGCCCGGGCCGAGGGCCGCGAGGTCGTCTTCCGGGCGGCGGGCACCTCGCTCAACGGCCAGGCGCAGGGCGAGGACATTCTCGTCGACGTGCGCCGGCACTGGGCGGGCGTCGAGGTGCTGGACGGCGGCGCCCGCGCCCGGATCCGGCCGGGCACCACGGTCGTACGGGCCAATGCCGCCCTCGCCCGGCACGGCCGCGTCCTCGGCCCCGACCCGGCGAGCGCCATCGCCTGCACGGTCGGCGGCGTCGTCGCGAACAACGCGTCCGGCATGACGGCGGGCACCACCCGCAACTCCTACCGCACCCTGGCCTCCCTCACCTTCGTCCTGCCGAGCGGCACGGTCGTCGACACGGCGGACCCGGCGGCGGACGAGAAGCTGGCCCGCGCGGAGCCCGGTCTGTGCGCGGGGCTCATGGCGATCAAGGCGGAGATCGAGGCGGACGCGGAACTCACCGCCCGGGTCCGCGCGAAGTACGCGATCAAGAACACCAACGGTTACCGGCTCGACGCGTTCCTCGACGGATCGACGCCCGTGGCGGTCCTGCGCGGCCTGATGGTCGGCTCCGAGGGCACCCTCGGTTTCCTCTCCGAGGTCGTCTTCGACACCGTGCCCCTCGACCGCTTGCTCTCCACGGCGCTGCTCTTCTTCCCCACGCTGTCCGCCGCTGCCGCCGCCGTTCCCCGCTTCAACGACGCGGGGGCCGCAGCGGTCGAGCTGATGGACGGCAACACGCTGCGCGCCTCGGTGAGTGTCGACGGCGTCCCGGCGGACTGGGCTCGGCTGCCGCAAAAGACGGCGGCGCTGCTGGTGGAGTTCCGGGCACCCGACGAGGCGGCTCTGGAGCGGTACGAACGGGCGGCGGCCGAGGTGATGACCGGGCTCCGGCTCGTCGCACCGGTCGCGTCGGTGACCAACCGGTTCACCCGGGACGCCCGGACGATCGCGGGGTACTGGAAGGCCCGCAAGGCGTTCGTCACGGCGGTGGGCGGCGCCCGTCCCGCCGGGACGACCCTGATCACCGAGGACTTCGCCGTTCCCCCCGCGCGGCTCGCCGAGGCGTGCGAGGCGCTGCTGGAGCTCCAGCGCGCGCACGGGTTCGACGCGGCCGTGGCCGGTCACGCGGCGCACGGCAACCTGCACTTCCTGCTGGCCTTCGACGCCGGCGACCCCGCGGACGTCGCGCGCTACGCCGCCTTCATGGACGCGTTCTGCCGGCTCACGGTCGGGCGTTTCGACGGGTCGCTCAAGGCCGAGCACGCCACCGGGCGCAACATCGCGCCCTTCCTGGAGCTGGAGTGGGGCCCGAGGGCGACGGAACTGATGTGGCGTACGAAGCGGCTCGTCGACCCCGGCGGCGTGCTGGCCCCGCGCGTCGTCCTGGACCGCGACCCGCAGGCGCACCTGCGGGGCCTCAAGACCATTCCCGGGATCGAGGCGGTCGCCGACCCGTGCATCGAGTGCGGCTTCTGCGAACCGACGTGCCCGAGCTCCGACCTGACGACCACTCCGCGCCAGCGCATCGTGCTGCGCCGGGAGATGATGCGCCAGGCCGCCGGTTCCGCGGTCCAAGGGGGGCTGCTCGCCGCGTACGGGTACGACGCGGTCGACACGTGCGCCGGGGACTCGACGTGCGCGCTCGCCTGTCCCGTGGGCATCGACACCGGCGCGCTGATGAAGGACTTCAGGCACCGCCGGCACTCGCCGCGCGAGGAGCGGATCGCCGCGCTGACGGCCGAGCACTTCGGGGCGGTCGAGGCGGCGGCGCGCCTCGCGGTGGCCGCGGCGGACCGGGCCGGCGACCGGCTGGCCCGGGCGGTCACGGGCCTCGCCCGCGGGGCCGTACGTCCCGGCCTGGTGCCGCGGTGGCTGCCGGAGATCCCCGGCGCGGCCGCCAGGCCGCTCCCCCGCACCGCGCGCGCCGGGGCGCACGCCGTCTACTACCCGGCCTGCGTCAACCGCGTCTTCGGTGAGCCGGAGCGCCACCGGGGGCCGGCCCTGCCGCAAGCGGTCGTCGACGTGTCGGAGCGGGCCGGGAGGCCCGTGTGGATCCCCGCCGATGTCGCGGGCACCTGCTGCGCGACGATCTGGCACTCGAAGGGGTACGAGGCGGCCAACACCGTCATGGCGAACCGCGTCGTCGAGGCCGCCTGGGGCTGGACGGCGGGCGGCACGCTGCCGCTGGTCGTCGACGCGTCCTCCTGCGCACTGGGCCTCGCACGCGAGGTGGTGCCGTACCTCACCGACGCGAACCGGGAGTTGCACGGCGAGCTGACCGTGGTCGACTCGGTCGTCTGGGCCGCCGACGAGCTGCTCCCCCGCCTCCGGGTTCTGCGCCGGGCCGGTTCCGCCGTCCTGCATCCGACCTGCTCGATGCGGCACCTGGGCGACGAGGCGGCGCTGACCGCCGTCGCCGAGGCGTGCGCCGAGGAGGTCGTCGTACCGGACGACGTGCGGTGCTGCGCGTTCGCCGGCGACCGGGGCATGCTGCACCCGGAGCTGACCGAATCGGCCACGGCGCGCGAGGGCGCGGAGGTCCGGGCGCGCGAGTACGACGTGTACCTCTCGGCGAACCGGATGTGCGAGGTGGGCATGGAGCATGCCACGGGGCGCGGCTACCGGTCCGCGCTGCTGGAGCTGGAGCGCGCGACCCGCCCGGCGAACTGACGGCACATCAGATTCTTTCGGGCGGGCGGAAGTTGGTGCGGGCGCACCTCTGGGAAGTGACAGGCCCGGGCGCTACCCTCCGCCGCATGATTTCCACGGTTGTCTGGGGAACCGGCAACGTCGGCCGTGCGGCCGTCCGCGCCGTCGACGCCCATCCGGACCTGCGTCTGTCGGCCGTCGTGGTGCACGACCCGGCGAAGGTTGGCCGCGACGCGGGCGAGCTGTGCGGGCTCGACCGCGAGCTGGGGGTCGCGGCGACCGACGACGTCGCCGCGGTGCTGGCCGCCGGCCCCCGCGCCGTGGTGTACGCGGCGTCCGGCGACATCCGCCCCGACGACGCGCTCGCCGACATCGTCAGGGCGGTCCGGGCCGGCGCGGTGGTCGTCACCCCCTCGCTGTACGCGCTGTACGACCAGCGCAACGCCCCGCCCGAGCTGCGCGAGCCGGTGCTGGCCGCCGTGGCGGAGGGCGGCGGCTCGCTGTTCGTCTCCGGGGTCGATCCGGGCTGGGGCAACGACGTACTGCCCCTGCTGATCAGCGGACTGGCCACCACGGTGGACGTGATCCGCTGCCAGGAGATCTTCGACTACTCCACGTACGACCAGCCGGACTCCGTCCGGTACCTGGTCGGCATGGGTCAGCCGATGGACTACGAGCCGCTGATGCTCGCACCGACGGTCCCGACGATGGTGTGGGGCGGTCAGATACGGCTGATGGCGAGGGCCCTGGGCGTCGAACTCGACGACATCCGCGAGACGCTGGACCGCCGCCCGCTCGACACCACGGTGACCACCCGGACCATGGGCGAGTTCGAGGCGGGCACCCAGGGCGCGGTGCGTTTCGAGGTGCGGGGCATCGTCGCGGGCGAACCGCGCATCGTCATCGAGCACGTCACCCGTATCCACCCGTCCTGCGCCCCGGACTGGCCCACCCCGCCCGACGGCGCCGGGGCCCACCGGGTCGTCATTGAGGGCCGCCCGCGCATCGAGGTCACGGTCGAGGCCACCGACGAGGGCGCGAACCGGTCGGCGGGCGGGAACGCCACCGCCGTGGGCCGCCTGGTGGGCGCGGTCGACTGGCTCGTACAGGCGAAGCCGGGGCTCTACGACGCGCTGGACGTCCCCCTGCGCCCGGCGGTCGGCAAGCTCGGAAGGAGCCAACGATGAACATCGACATCCCCGAGGGCAGGAACGCCATCGAGTACGTGTGGGGCGAGATGGTCCCGGGTATCGGGGTCGCCGCCTCCGCGTTCTCCCTGGCGGTGTACGCCCACACCACCCTGGGCCTGCGGGAGTTCGAGGCCGCGCGGCTGCGCGTCGCGCAGATCAACGGGTGCTCGTTCTGCCTCGACTGGCGGACCGAACGGGACGGGCGGAAGGTCGAGGAGGAGTTCGCCGAGGCGGTGTCCCAGTGGCGTACGACCGACGCGTTCGACGACCGGACCCGCCTGGCCGCCGAGTACGCCGAGCGGTACGCCCTGGACCACCACGGCCTCGACGACGCGTTCTGGACGCGGATGGCGGCGCACTACAGCCAGACCCAGATCGTGGAGCTGACCATGAGCATCGGTTCCTGGCTGGCGTTCGGCCGGCTCAACCGCGTGCTGGGGCTCGACACCGTATGCGTGCTGCCGGGGCACTGACCGGGGCCGGGGCCGGCCGGTGGTCCCGGCCGGCCCCGGCGTCCGGCCGCTACAGGTCGGTGGCGATGATCCTTTCGATGTTCCGTTCGGCGAGCGCCGTGATGGTCACGAACGGGTTGACGCTGGCGTTGCCGGGGATCAGCGAGCCGTCGATGACGTACAGGCCGGGGTGGCCGTGCAGGCGGCCGTAGTTGTCGGTCGCCCGGTCCAGCACCACGCCGCCGAGCGGGTGGTACGTGAGGTGGTCGCCCCAGATCTTCGAGCCGCCGAAGAAGTCGCTCCGGTAGATCGTCCCCTCCTTGGCGTTGATCTTGTCGAAGATGGTCCTGGCGGCGTCGATGGACGGCTGCTTCCAGGCGGTCTGCCAGCTCAGGTCCGTCCTGCCGGCCGCGGCGTTCCAGGAGAACTCGGCGCGGTGCGGGTTCTTCGTGATCGACAGGTAGAGCGAGGCGTAGGTCTCGATCCCGGTGGGCAGCGGCGCCACCTCGGCGAACGCCCCGCCGGCCGCCCAGTTGTCGATCCCGGCCGTGGGCATGGACGACTGGACCTTGCCCGTCGCGTCCCACATGTGGTTGGCGCGGCCGCACATGACGTTGCCGTTGTCGCCCCAGCCCTTGCCGATCTCGTTGTTCAGACGGGGCAGCGCACCGGTGGCCTTCAGCCTGGTCAGCAGCTTGCTGGTGCCGACGCTGCCGGCCGCGAAGAACACCTTGTCCGCGGTGACGGTCTTGGTGGCCGTGATGTCGCCGGCGGTGTTGATCTGCTCGATGACGACCGTGTAGCCGCCGCCGGTCGCCGGTGCGACGGAAGTGACCCGGTGCAGCGGGGAGACGGCGACCTTGCCGGTCGCCCTGGCCCGCGCGAGGTAGGTCTTCTGAAGCGACTTCTTTCCGTAGTTGTTGCCGTAGAGGACCTCGCCGTCCAGTGCCGACTTCGGCACGGCTCCGGCCGCCTCCTGCTTCATGTAGTCCCAGTCGTACACGTTGGGCACGAAGACGAAGGGGAAGCCGGAACGCTGGGCGTGCTTGCGGCCGACCCTGGCGTACTGGTAGCAGGCGGCGCTCTCCCACCAGGCCGGGTCGACGTCGGTGACGCCGAGGCCGGCGTTGGCGCGCGGGTAGTAGACGTCGTACATCTCTGCGGCGTTCACCGAGGGGAGGACGCCGCCGAAGTTCTCGCGTCTGGGCGTGACCGCCATGCCGCCGTTGACGAGGGAGCCGCCGCCGACGCCTCGGCCCTGGTAGACGGTGATGCCGCTGAACTCCTCGGCGTCCAGGATCCCGGTGTGGCGGGGGATGTCCTTGTCGAGCGGGAAGCCGAGGAAGTTGCTGAGGGGCTGTTTGGTCCTGGTGCGGAGCCAGAACGAACGGTGGTCGGGTTTGGTGGTGTTGGCGAAGATCTTGCCGTCCGTGCCCGGGGTGTCCCAGGACATCCCCATCTCGATCATGTGCACGTCGACGCCCGCCTGGGCGAGCCTGAGGGCGGCGACGGAGCCGCCGTACCCGGTGCCGACCACCAGGACCGGGACGCGGGCGCCGGGGGCGATCGCGGCGGTGGGCGCGGCGGCGGGCGCGGCGGCGGCGGCGCGGCCCCCGAGGGCGGCGACTCCTAGAATAGAACCGGTTCCAGTGATGAACCCTCGGCGCGAGACACCCCTGGAACTCGCGTCCGACGTGGAGTTGTTACTCATGTGACGTTCCTCACTCAGAGGCGAACGGAAACAGGTTCTACTGCTGCCAGCATGCGAAGTCACTACATACCTGCAGGTAATTTCCGGCCGCAGCGCAGCCGGTCCCGCGTCACTGTCCCCTGCGCGGTCTCGACGGTGCGGTCGTGGCAGCCCGCCGTCCCGTACAACCGGTAGCGCTCACTCGACGTGCCGACCGCGTGCCGCTGGTCGCGCGGCACGTTCGTGGTGTACGTCGCGTCCCCCTCGTACGCGTCGTCGAGGCGCGACCAGGACAGCCGCTTCCCGGCCCGCTCCACGGCGGTGTCGGCGCGATCGCCGAGGGCGAGCACGGTGCGCAGCCGGTCGCCGGCGCCGAGCGTCGTCGTGCCGTCCATGGTGTACGCACGGTGGGCGCGCACGGCGGTGGCCGGACCCCGCCCGTCGGTGGTGACGCGCTCGCGGTCCGTCCAGGTGGCCTTGAGCGCGTCGAGGTTCTCGCCGTCGGTCCAGCGGTGCACGGAGGTGTGGGCGAGCGTGCGGTCGACGGTGGTGACGACGCGGCCGTGCGAGGTGTTGAGACGGCCCGAGACGGTGAGCCGGTGGCCGCCCCGGGTGTCGACGCGGTGCTCGGAACCGGGCGTGTACGTGGACGCGTTGGCCGGGACACCGTTGTGGTGCCGGGTCAGCGCGCCCGTGACGACCTCGCTCCCCCGGTCCTGCCACACGAGCACGTTCACGGGCGTGCTCCAGCCGGCCTGCCCCTCGGGCACCCCGAGGACGGAGACCTCCACGCGGTGCGGGCGGCCGTCGTTGAGCAGGCCCGCGAAGGGCGTCAGGTCGTACTGGACGGGCTTCACGTCGAGGGCCCGGGGGCCGGGGATCACGTACCAGAGGAAGGGGTTGGACCAGCCGCCCGTCCAGACGGTGGGGAACGGCGCGGCGATGCCCGCGAGCTGCCCGTCGACCGTGATCTGCACCTCGCGGTACGGGCCGTCCGGCGTCCGGCAGGAGTACGGCGCCCCGTCGGGTACGGACAGGTACCAGTACTCCTCGCAGCCGCCGCCCGAGCCCGTCGCGTACACCTCGGCGACGACGCGCTCGGAGTTGCGCGGGGTGGTGAGCCACTCGCCGTCGAGCGTGAGGACGCGGTCGGGGGTGTCGGCCGGCCGGGTGCGGCCCTCGGCGGCGTAGAACGTCAGCGTCGCCTCGACGTCGATGACACCGGTGTAGGTCTCGTTGACCACGTTCCCGATCAGCATCTCGACGGGCTGGGCGCCGCGCAGGGTCTCGCTGTAACGGGTGACGTCCTTCTCCACGGACCAGGTGATGCCGTCGGGCGAGGGCTGCGGGGTGGAGGTGCGCAGTATCTCCACCCCGCCGATGCGCAGGTGGCCGAGCCGGTCGTACTGCCGCCCGGCCACCTTGCCCTCAAGGCGCAGGACCACCTTGCTCCAGCGGTCGCCGCAGCCCTTCGGCGGCGTGTACGCGCCCTTGTAGGGCGTGAAGTCGCGGAACTGGGCGTGGGCGACCTTCACCTCGCAGGACCGGGTGCCGGGGGCCGTGACGGGCGGGGCGGCGGTGACGGGGTCGTGCCAGTCGCTGCCGAACTCCGGGGGCGGCTCGGCGGCGGGCGTCCCGGTCCGGTGGGTCGCCGGGGCCGCCGCGCCGGCCCGACCGGCCCCCGTCACCGGTAAGGCGGCCAGGACCAGTGCGAGGAGCATGCCCATGACGTGTGGTCGTCTCATGCGTCAGGAGTGAAGCCGGGGGCGGCCGCATACGCCACCGGAATGTGCGATCTTGGCGCGTTCTGTGCCCCGTAGCCCGTAAATCGATTGCCACGGCTGGTGGAAAAAAGCGAACCTTGCACGGTTTCAGCCAGTACACCGAACCGTGGGACGTCATGCAGATTCGCGATCTTCCGTATCCCGATCCGGGCATCCCCGACGTCCGGTCAGGGCCCCGATTCCTCTACTGGCTCGGGCGCAACCAGCTGGGCGGGCAACTGAAGTCGCTCTCCTGGGGGCTGCTCCACCAGTGCGGCGTCGCCGGCCTGCCGCTGGGCGTGGGTCTCGCCGTACAGGCCGTGGTCGACGGATCCGGCCGGTCGCTGGCGCTGGCCGCCGGGCTGATCGCCCTGCTGGGTGCGGCCGTGGCCCTCGGGGACACCATGCTGCACCGGACCGCCGTCACCAACTGGATCACCGCCGCCGCGCGCGTGCAGCAGCTGCTGGCCCGCAAGACGGCGGAGCTGGGCTCGGCGCTCACGCGCAGGGTCGCGGCGGGCGAGGTCGTCGCGGTCTCCACCGGAGACGTCGAGAAGATCGGCTGGTTCGTCGAGGCGCTGTCGCGCTTCGCGGCGGCGGCCCTGACCCTCGTCGTGGTGTGCGTGGGGCTGCTGGTCTACCAGCCCGCCCTCGGCATCGTCGTGGCGATCGGGGTGCCCGTGCTGGCCCTGGCCGTACTGCCGTTGCTGCCGAAGGCGACCCGGCGTGCCGACGCCCAGCGCGAGCTGGCCGGCAAGGCCACCGAGCTGGCCTCCGACACCGTCGCGGGTCTGCGCGTCCTGCGCGGCATCGGCGGCGAGGAGCTGTTCCTCGGCCGCTACCGCGACGCCTCGCAGCAGGTCCGCAGGGCCGCCGTGCGCAGCGCCCGCATGTGGGCGCTGATCTCGGCCGTCCAGGTCCTGCTGCCGGGCCTGCTGCTGATCACGGTCGTGGTGTACGGCGCGAAGCTCACCCTCGACGGCCGCGTCGCTGTCGGCGAACTGGTCACCGTGTACAGCGCGGTGACACTGCTGCTGTATCCCCTGCGGCACTTCGAGGAGATCGCCATGGCGTACTCCTTCTCGCGTCCCTCGGCCCAGCGCGCGGCGCGGGTGCTGTCGCTGGAGCGCACGGCGCCCGCTCCGGGTGACGAGGCACCGGCACCGGCACCGGCCCACGCGCCGGGCGAGCCGCCGTCCGGTGACCTGTACGACCCGGCCACCGGGCTGCTCGCGCCGGCGGGCCTGTTCACCGCCGTGGTGTGCGGCGACCCCGACCTGGCGGGCCGGCTCGCGGAGCGCCTCGGCGGCCACGCCACCTCGGACACCTCCGTGCCGGGCACGGCCACCGACGCCGATGCCGACGCCGACGGCTGGACGCCGCCTTCCGCGCTGCTCGGCGGGGTGGCGCTCGACGACCTGCCGCTGATGACCGCGCGGGGCGCCGTCCTGGTCCAGGACAAGGACCCGGTGCTGCTCTCCGGCACGCTCGCCGAGCTGCTCGACGTACCGGCGTCGGGGCAGGTGTCGGCGGCGGACGCGCTGGACGCGGCGCAGTGCGAGGACGTGCTGGCGGCGCTCGCGCAGACGTCCGCCGACCGCGTGGACGACCCGATGCGCACCCGGATCACGGAGCGCGGGCGCTCGCTCTCCGGCGGCCAGCGCCAGCGCCTCGCGCTGGCCCGCTCGCTGGTGACCGACCCGGAGGTGCTCGTCCTGGACGAGCCGACCTCCGCCGTCGACTCGCACACCGAGGCGCGGGTCGCGGCGGGCGTGAAGCGGCTGCGTACCGGACGCACGACCGTCGTCTTCGCCTCGTCGCCGCTGGTGCTCGACCAGGCCGACCGGGTGGTGCTCGTCCACGAGGGCGAGGCCGCCGCGGCCGGCCCGCACCGCGAACTGCTGCACACCGACCCGCGCTACCGCGCGGTCGTCACCCGCGAGACAGACGCCGAGGGCGCCGAGGACGCCGCGAAAGCCGCGGTCCCCGGGGCCGTGCGACACGGCGTACGGGAAGAAATCGAGGAATCGGCATGATCGGCGTGGCACCACCGTCCTACGATCCGGCGGCACCGGAGTCGGCGACGACCCTGCCCGTCGCCGGCCCCGCCACCGTACGGACCTACGTGCGCGAGCTGATGAGCCGGCACCGCCGGGCGTTCGCCGTGCTCGTGTCGTTCAACGCCGTCGCCGTCATCGCCTCGATGGCCGGGCCCTACCTGCTCGGCTCGCTCGTCGCGGACCTCGCGGACGGGGCGCGCGAGCTGCACCTGGAGCGCACGGCGGCGGTCTTCGCGCTCGCCCTGCTCGTCCAGACCCTCTTCACCCACCGAATGCGGCTGCGGGCCGCGATGCTCGGCGAGGAGATGCTGGCCGACCTGCGCGAGGACTTCCTCGTACGGTCGGTCGGCCTGCCGCCGGGCGTGCTGGAGCGGGCGGGCACCGGCGACCTCCTGTCGCGCATCACCACCGACATCGACCGGCTGGCGAACGCGATGCGCGAGGCCGTGCCGCAGCTCGCCATCGGCGTGGTGTGGGCGGGGCTGCTGATCGGCGGCCTCACCGTCACCGCGCCGCCGCTGGCGCTTGCCGTCCTGGTGGCCGTTCCGGTGCTGGTCACCGGGTGCCGCTGGTACTTCAAGCGGGCGCCGTCGGCGTACCGCTCGGAGTCGGCGGGCTACGCGGCGGTCGCCGCGATGCTCGCGGAGACCGTCGACGCCGGGCGGACCGTCGAGGCGCACCGCCTGGGCGGGCGCCGGGTGGCCCTCTCGGAGCAGCGCGTCAGGGAGTGGACCGCGTGGGAGCGGTACACGCTGTGGCTGCGGTCGGTGCTCTTTCCCGTCATCAGCGTCACGCACATCACCATCCTGTGCTCGGTGGTGCTGATCGGCGGTGCCTTCGTGCTGGAGGGCTGGATCGACGTCGGCCAGCTGACGACCGGCGCGTTGCTGGCGCAGATGCTCGTCGACCCGGTCAACCTCATCCTGCGCTGGTACGACGAACTCCAGGTGGCGCAGGTGTCGCTGGCCCGGCTCGTCGGCGTACGGGAGATCGAGCCGGACGCCGGCGACCGACTGCTCGCCCCGGACGGGCGTGCGGTGCGCGCGGACGCGGTGCACTTCGGCTACCGGGAGGGCGTCGACGTCCTGCACCGGGTGACGCTGGACGTCGCACCGGGGACGCGGATGGCCCTGGTCGGCCCCTCGGGCGCCGGGAAGTCCACGCTGGGCCGGCTGCTGGCGGGGATCTACGCGCCGCGCACGGGCGAAGTATCGCTGGGCGGAGCGGAGTTGTCCCGGATGCCGGCCGAGCGGGTGCGCGAGCATGTGGCGCTGGTCAACCAGGAGCACCACGTCTTCGTGGGCTCGCTGCGCGACAACCTCCTGCTGGCCCGTACGGGCGCGGACGACGCGGAGCTGTGGGCGGCGCTCGGCGCGGTCGACGCGGACGGCTGGGCGCGGGCGCTGGACGGCGGCCTGGACACCGGCGTCGGGTCGGGCGGCCAGGTGCTCACCCCGGCGCAGGCCCAGCAGATCGCGCTGGCCCGTCTGATGCTCGCCGATCCGCACACGCTGGTACTGGACGAGGCGACCTCGCTTCTGGACCCGCGTGCGGCGCGCCATCTGGAGCGGTCGCTGGCCCGGGTCCTCGACGGCCGTACGGTCGTGGCGATCGCCCACCGGCTGCACACGGCGCACGACGCGGACGTGATCGCGGTGGTCGAGGAGGGCCGGATCAGCGAACTCGGCAGCCACGACAAGCTCGTGGCGGCGGACGGGGCGTACGCGGCGCTCTGGCGCTCCTGGCACGGCTAGCCCGGGGCTGCGGGGGCACTGCGGTACGCGGTAGCCCCGCAGGAGGCTCACGTGCCTCCTGCGGGGCTACCGGTGCGACGGACGGGCGCGGGTCAGGCCGCCACCCGCACGGGCTTGACGCCCGTCTCGTTGTGCCGGTCGGTCCAGTTCCGCAGGGCCGCTCCGCACGCGTGGTCCATGTGGCGCAGGCCCGTCAGGTCGAGTTCGATCGGACGGTCGCGGGGCAGCGCCTCCAGAGCGTCGAGGAGCTTGGGCAGGCGCAGGAAGGTGGCGTTGCCCAGGACGCGCACGCGCACCGGAGCCGACTCGTGCGCGTCCGCTTCGGCGGGGGCGACCTCCACGTGGACGTGGGAGGTCTCCCAGGCGGTCTTGGCGACCGCCAGCAGCAGACCGATCAGCACCCCTTCGAACATGTTGGTCACCACGATCGCGAGCGCCGTGGCCATCAGCACCACTGCCTCGCCGCGGTGTTCGCGCCACAGCGGAGCCAGCTCCCCGACCGGGATCAGCTTGCCGCCCGCGTGCACCAGCACACCGGCCAGTGCCGCCACGGGGATCACGCCCAGCGCCGCCGGGAACAGCACGGCGAAGACGAGCAGCCACACCCCGTGCAGCACGCGGGACGCCTTCGTGCGGGCCCCCGCCCCGACGTTGGCGGCGCTGCGTACGATCACCGCCGTCATCGGCAGCGCGCCGAGCATCCCGCACACCGCGTTGCCCGCGCCCTGGGCGACGAGCTCCTTGTCGTAATCGGTCCTCGGCCCGTCGTGCAGGCGGTCCACCGCGGCCGCGCTGAACAGGCTCTCGGCCGACGCGATCAGGGTGAAGGCGATGACCGTGCCCAGCAGGCCGACCTCGGCCAGCCGTCCGAAGTCGGCGCCGCCCGGCGGCTGTACGGCGTCGAGCAGGCCCCGCACCTCGACCCGGGCGACCGGCGGGTCGAGAACCACCGCGGCCAGGGTCGCCAGCGCCACCGCCGCCAGCGGGGCGGGCAGCAGGCGCGCCGCCGCCGGGATCCTCGGCCACAGCACCAGCACCGCCACCGTGCCGGCCCCGATGCCGAGCGCGGCCAGAGCCGGTCCCGACGCGAGGGTGCCGGCCGCCAGGCCCGGCAGTCCGGCGATCTTGTCGAGCCCGCCGGCCGGTGCCTCGGCGTCGACCAGCGCGTACAGCTGGCCCGCGATGAGCACCAGGCCGATGCCCGCGAGCATGCCCTGGACGACCGCGATCGAGATCGCCCGGAACCAGCGGCCCAGCCGCAGGGCACCCATGGCGAGCTGCAGCAGTCCGGCGCCCAGCACGATCACGCCGAGCGCGCCGAGACCGTACGCCCGCACGGCCTCGTACACGAGCACCGTCAGACCGGCCGCCGGGCCGCTGACCTGAAGGCTGCTGCCGGGCAGCAGCCCGGTGAGGAGGCCGCCGACGATGCCGGTGACCAGGCCGAGTTCGGCGGGTACGCCGGAGGCCACGGCCACGCCCACGCACAGCGGCACCGCCACCAGGAAGACGACGAGCGAGGCGGTGAAGTCGGCGCGGAGGTCGCCGGAGCCGCGTCGCCCGAGGAGTTTCGCCACGGTCCTGGTCACCGGGTTCACGCCGGCGCTCACAGCGGGAGGAGGGGGTCGGCGGCGGCCCGGCGGGCGAGGACCCGGCCGGTGTCCACGGCGTGGAGCCGGCCGTGCGGCCCCGGGTGTCCGGCGGCCGTCCGCCTGGCCGCGCGCGGGTGGGCGCGGTGCTCGTCGTGCGCGGCTGTGCGTTCGCCCGGCGAGCGGGCATGGTCGATGAGGGGCTGCATGGGGGGATCGCCTCCAGGAGCGAGGGCAGGGCCGTGACGACATATCGGTGCGGAGTACGGGAATTGGGCCCGTTCCGCTCAGCGCGTACGGATCTTCGGTCCGTACGGCGGTGTCAGCAGCGGAAGACCCGGAGGGCGACCGGGAGGTCCCCGGATCTGGACGGCGCGTGGCTGTGCGGCGCGCCTCCGTCGGTCGCTACGGCGTGCCGCGACGGTTCCCCGGGTGAGGCCTGTCTCTT
>NZ_VBVX01000148.1 GCF_005981925.1 Streptomyces albidochromogenes | reverse complement strand
GCGGGGGCCGCACCGCGTACGGCGGGGTCCTCGGGGCGTACTCGTACCTCTACGCCGTCACTGGCGCCGACCCACAGGGGCGCGGTGGAGCCGCGGACCCTTCCCGTCTCGCGCTCCGCCGTGCCGGCGTCGGCGGCGTGCTCGTGGTTGTGGGTCTCCAGGGCCTGCCAGCCCGACCAGGCGCCGGTCTCCTGGGAGCGGGCGCGGACCTGCGCCGTGCCGTGGAGTTCGGCCTCGACGTCGTCCCAGACGACCCCGACCAGCGAGAACGGCTTGGTTTCGAGCTCGGTCCGGCCCTGCGGGGCGGTACCGGCGGCTCGGCCGTCCGGGGCGAGTGGCCGCAGGGGCAGCGACTGGGTGGAGCCCGGGGGCACGGTACTGGCCGGGGCCGGGGCGGCGACGGCGGCGGTGGGCAGGACCAGGGCGGCGGTGCACGCGACGCCGATCGCGGAAGCAAGGAATTCACGCATGCAGCAGATCTTGGTCATAAGTAGACAAATATGTCCATTGGGGAATTGACGGCTCGTCGGCCGAACCGGTGTACGGCAAGCCCCGGCGGCACGGCCCGCGCCGGGCGGCGCGGCGTACTCTTGCGCGGGTGAACGCCACCGATCGCACCCCCGCCGACCTGCTGCGATCCGCGCTCGCCGCGGACCCGGCGCAGCCCTTGGTCACCTTCTACGACGACGCCACCGGCGAACGCGTGGAACTGTCCGTCGCCACCTTCGCCAATTGGGTGGCCAAGACCGCCAACCTGCTCCAGGGCGACCTCGCCGCCGCGCCCGGCGACCGGCTCGCGCTGCTGCTCCCCGCGCACTGGCAGACCGCCGTCTGGCTGCTCGCCTGTTCGTCCGTCGGTGTGGTCGCGGATGTGGGTGGCGAGCCTGCCGACGCCGACCTGGTGGTCAGCGGGCCCGACACGCTGGAGGAGGCGCGCGCCTGCGGCGGTGAGCGCGTGGCGCTCGCGCTGCGCCCTCTGGGCGGACGCTTCCCGCAGCCGCCCGCCGGCTTCGCGGACTACGCCGTCGAGGTGCCGGGGCAGGGCGACCGGTTCGCGCCGTACGCCCCCGTCGACCCGGGCGCGCCCGCGCTGCGCGTCGGCGGCACCGGACTCACGGGCGCCGAGCTGGTCGAGCGGGCGCGCGCGGACGCGCGGACGCTGGGGCTCGGCCCGGGGGCGCGGCTGCTGTCCGGGGCGGCGTACGACACGTGGGAAGGACTGTCCTCGGGTCTCTTCGCGCCGCTCGCCGTCGGCGGGTCCGTGGTGCTGTGCCGGAACCTCGACCAGCTTTCCGAAGGCGGTCTCGCCCAGCGGATCGAGAGCGAGCGGGTCACCAACACGGCGGTACGACAAGCGCCCTGAGCACCACCCGTCCGGCCCACCGGCTGCCGAGCCCTGCGGCCGGAGGGCCGGGCAGCGGTGGATGATCGGCGGTACACCGCACAACCAAGCGCGAGGTTCAGCCGTCTACCCCTGCGACCGGCGGCCCAGCGCGCCGCCGACTCCGTGAAGGATGGACGCAGACGTGACCGACAGTTCTGGCACGCCCTCCGGACCGGACACACCGGCCGAGGAGGACGAGGCGACGGGCCGGGCCACGGAGGGGGCGGGCGAGCCGGCGACGAAGGCCGACGGCGAAGGCCCGGCCGAAGAGGCCGGCTCGGACGCCGACCGGGATGCCAACGGCTCCCGGCGCTGGATGCGTTGGACCGCCCTCGGCGCCTCCTTCGCACTCCTGCTCGCGGCCGGCGTCGGCTGGTGGCTCTACCGGAAGCTCGACGGCAACATCACCACCGACACCACCGCCGCCGCAGAGCTGGAGGAGTACGAGAAGGAGCGTCCGACGCCCATCGCGCTGGACGCCCGCAACATCCTGCTCATCGGCTCCGACACCCGCTCCGGCAGGGGCAACGACAAGTACGGCCCGGACAAGGGGACCCAGCGCAGCGACACGACGATCCTGCTGCACCTGGCCGGGGACCGTAAGAGCGCGACGGCCGTCTCGCTGCCGCGCGACCTGATGGTGGACATCCCCAGCTGCCGCAAGCCCGACGGCTCGCGCACGAGGAAGCAGTTCACGCAGTTCAACTCGGCGTTCGAGTCCGGGGGTACGGCGTGCACGATCCGTACGGTCGAGAAGCTCACCGGCGTCCGCGTGGACCACCACATGGTGGTCGACTTCGCGGGCTTCAAGGGGATGGTCGACGCGGTGGACGGCGTCGAGATCTGCCTCAAGGAGCCGATCGACGACGACGACGCGCTGCTCCGGCTGGACAAGGGCCGCCAGAAGCTGAACGGCGAGCAGGCCCTCGGCTTCGTACGGGCCCGCAAGACCATCGGCGACGGCAGCGACACCGAGCGCATGGAACGCCAGCAGCGCTTCCTCGGCGCGCTGGTGAACAAGGTGCAGAGCAACGGCGTACTGCTGAACCCGACGCGGCTGTACCCGGTGCTGGACGCGGCGACGAAGTCCCTGACCACCGATTCCGGGCTCGACTCGCTCAAGGACCTGTACAACCTGGTGCGCGGGATGCGGAACATCCCCACCGAGCGGGTGCAGTTCATGACGGTGCCCCGGCAGCCGTACGCGCAGGACCCGAACCGCGACGAGCTGGTCGAGCCGGACGCGGGCCGGCTGTTCAAGCAACTGCGCGAGGACGCTCCGGTCTCGGTCGTACCGGCGGGGTCCGAGGAGCCGGACAAGGACGGCGGGCCGGGGGCCGACGAGAAGCCGGACGACGCGGGCGCGACGAGTCCGGCGCCGGCACCGACATTCACCGGCAGCAATGCCGCTACGGACGAGTGCGAGTAAAGCCATGACCAAGGCCTGGCCGGTAACTGACGCGGATTGGGCGTATTGCCCAGTTGTAAGGGGAGTGGAATTTGTCACGGACGTCGCCCGGCGCTGAACTGGGCAGATAGTGTGACGCGATCCGGTGCTTCCGGCCCTGAGGTCGCACTGCTGGAAAGAACGCCAGAGGGCCTGGGGGAGGCGCCTCATGTGGCACCCGACGGAGGACTCAAGCAACCGTGGATGCGCAAAACCGTGGGCGGGCGGACGAGATCGACCCCGCAGACCAGTGGGTGCTCAACCCGGCCACCGGTGATTACGAATTGCGACTGGACCAATCCGCAGGGCAGTCGCCCGCCGCGTCCCCCAGAGGCCCTCGGTCCAGAAGAGGTGCCGGTGGCGTAGCCACGCCCCCACGGCGGCAGGTTCCGGCGCAGCGCGGCCGGCGGGCCGCGAACCACTCCGACGGCAAGGGCGCCGGCGGCGCCGACCCGCAGGCGGGCCGGCGCAAGCGCAAGGCGAAGAAGTCGGGCAAGAAGAAGGCGCTGGTGTGGACCGGCGGCGTGATGGGCTTCGTGCTCGTGGGCGTCTCGGTCGGCGCGTACGTGCTCTACGACCGCCTCAACGGGAACATCAACTCGGTGGACGTGGGTGACGCCGCCAACGGCGGCTCCCTGAAGGACGGTCCGCTCAACATCCTGATCATCGGTACGGACAAGCGCACCGGCAAGGGCAACGAGGGCTACGGCGACCGGGAGAACACCACCGGGCACGCCGACACGACGTTCCTCTTCCACGTGTCCGAGGACCGGACCAACGCGACCGCGCTGAGCATCCCCCGCGACCTGAAGACCGACATCCCCGACTGCCCCACCAAGCAGCCGGACGGCTCGACCAAGATCATCCCCGGCAAGGCGTACACGAAGTTCAACGAGAGCTTCGGTGTGGCCGGCCGTGACCCGGGCTGCACCATGCGCACGGTCAAGGAGATCACCGGCGTCCCGATCGACCACTTCATGATGGCCGACTTCAACGCGGTCAAGACGCTCACCACGGCGATCGACGGTGTGGACGTCTGCCTGACCAAGCCCATCAAGGACGACGACTACTCCAAACTCGACCTGGGCGCGGGCGACCACACCCTCCAGGGCGAGCAGGCGCTCGCGTTCCTCCGCAACCGGCACGGCCTCGGCAACGAGAGCGACCTCGACCGGATCAAGATGCAGCAGCAGTTCATCGCCTCGATGATCCGCAAGATGAAGGAGGAGACGCTCGGCAACCCGAAGCGGATGCTCGCTCTCGCGGACGCGGCCACCAAGGCGCTCACGGTGGACAAGGCGATCGGTGACATCCCGAAACTGAAGGGACTCGCCGAGGAGCTGGGCCAGATCGATCTGAAGAACATCACGTTCACGACGATCCCGGTGCGGGACAACCCCAACGAGAAGGTCAGGGCGACCGTGGTCCTGGACCCGGTCAAGGCCCCCCAGGTCTTCAGCATGCTGCAGACCGACACGTCCTTCACCGAGGTGAAGAAGAAGGAGAAGGCCGCCAAGAGCAAGCAGGCGGCGCTGCTCAAGGGCCCCAGGGCCGAGGCCTCCGAGGTACGTGTCGACGTCTACAACGGCAGCGACACCGCCGGCGCGGCGCAGAAGACCCTGAACTGGCTGCAGGTCCAGCAGGGCGTGCTCAAGTCCGCGAACAAGAGCAACGCCCCGGAGAAGATCGACAAGACGACGCTGGAGTACGCGCCCAACCAGGCGGACCAGGCGCGCAAGTTGGCGGACCTGATGGGCCTGCCCGCCGCCGCGATGAAGAAGGGCACCGACGACGCGGGCGCGACGCAGCCCATGGTCCTGACGCTCGGCGCCGACTTCAAGGGCGAAGGGGTGCCCATCAGCGGCCCGGTGAAGCCGCCCGAGGTGGACAAGGTCGAAGCGGACAAGAAGATCTGCGCGCAGTGACGCCGCGTCGGCGGACGACGCGCGGCGCCTGAGAACAGGGGGCCGGGGGGCAGGGCAGGACAGCACGGGCGGGGACCGGACGCGAGGGGGCTTCCGGTCGTCCGCGACGGCGAGCGGTACACGGGCTTCGGGGGCGGACCGCCCCTCACCCGGCGCCGGGCCTCAAGGCTCCGGCTCATGCCGGCGCGCAACAGCGCGTCTGCGGCACACAGGCCGATCACGGGCCTGTACGTACGTGATCGACAGGGGGGACTGTGGGGCAGAGCAGTGTGCGAGGGGACGACACGCGAGAACGCGTTCCGCGCGACCGGTCCGGCGGTGCCACCGCTGCGCCGACGGGCGGCGGCACGCCAGGCGGTGGCCGGCGCCGCGGCCACGGGAAACCGCGCAAGCGGCGGATACTGCGCTGGACCGCCCTGACGGTCTCGGTTCTCATACTCGGCACCGGCGGCGCCGGTTACCTGTACTACGAGCACCTGAACGACAGCATCAAGCGGGAGGCCCTCAACCTCGGCGGTAAGAAGATGGCCGGTCACAAGGCCAACGCCGCCGGGCAGACCCCGCTGAACATCCTGCTCATCGGCTCGGACGCCCGCGACACCGCCGCCAACAAGAAGCTCGGCGGCGGACGGGCCCACTTCGACGGTCCGGCACTGGCCGACGTGCAGATGCTGGTGCACCTGTCCGCGGACCGCACCAACATGTCGGTCGTCTCCATGCCGCGCGACACCATGGTGAAGATGCCCAAGTGCACCGCCCCCGACGGGACGGAGTACGCGGCCTCCACTGGCCGGATGCAGACGAACCTCAGCCTGGACCGCGGTGGCCCCGGCTGCACGGTGGCCGCGTGGCACGAGCTCACGGGCATCACCATCGACCACTTCATGATGGTCGACTTCGCGGGTGTGGTCTCGATGGCCGACGCGATCGGCGGCGTCCCGGTCTGTGTCGACGCCAACGTCTACTCCCGCAACAGCAAGGGCGAGGGCTCCGGGCTCAAGCTGCGCGAGGGCACCACCTCCATCAAGGGCAAGCAGGCCCTGCAGTGGCTGAGGACCCGCTACGGCTTCGAGGACGGCACCGACCTCGGCCGCACCCGCGCCCAGCACATGTACATGAACTCGATGATCCGTGAGCTCCGCGAGAACGCGAAACTCACCAACCCGAACAAGCTGCGCAAGCTCGCCGAGGCGGCCACCGACGCCCTGACCGTCGACGACCGGATCGACACGGTGACCGATCTGCTCGATCTGGCCGACGAGTTCAAGAAGATCCCGACCGGCCGGATCACCATGACCACCATGCCGACGATCCCCTACACGTACGACCGCAACAGGGTCGAGCCCACTCCCGGTGACGCCGAGAAGCTGTTCCGCCTGGTCCGCGACGACATCCCGCTGGACGGCAAGGGCGTCAAGGCCAAGCCCAAGCCTCCGAAGTCGAAGGACCCGGTCGCCCCGGTGGGCGAGATCGCCGTCACCGTGCAGAACGGCACCGGCGTGGGCGGACAGCCGACGAACGGCCGTTCCACCTCCGTGACCGCGTCGCTCGTCGCGCAGGGCTTCACCCTGGCGCGGGCCGGCGACCAGCTCACGCCGCAGGAGAAGACGACCGTAACCTACCCGAGCGTCGACCTCCAGGGGGACGCACAGGCGGTCGCCAAGTCCCTTGGCGTCCCCATGAGTGCGGTGAAGCGGTCCACCGAGGTCACGGGCGTCACCGTGGTCGTCGGCGCGGACTGGCGGACGGGCACCGCCTACCCGAAGCCGAGCGAGGACGACGACAAGGCGCCCAAGTCGGCGCGTCTGTCCAACGGCGCGGACTCCACCGACTGCATGCACGTCCAAGAGGGCTTCACCTGGTCCTGACGCGGCCTCGTCGCGTGCCGGCCCTCCGAGGACCGGGGGGCCGGCCGCGTCGGGGGCGTCGTCAGACCGTCGTGGGCGGCCGCACCGCCGGGCGGCGGCTGGCGATGACCTTCCGGGCGAGGGAGCGGGGGCTCGTCAGGAAGCCGTAGCCCCAGGACATGTGCATGGTCGCCAGGGCGACGGGAATCTGCGCCCGGGCCTTCAGCGACAGCCCCTTGCCGGCCGGGACCGAGCCCGCCACGATCGCGGCCAGGTACCCGGCCGGGACCACGAAGCCCCACGGGGTGAGCATGGCGCCGACGACGATGCCCGCGGCTATCGCGCAGACGGCGGTCGGCGGCGCGAGGTAGCGCAGGTTGATCGAACCGGCGTGGTAGCGGGCGACGACGTGCCGCCAGCGGCCGTAGTCCTTGTACTGCTTGGCCAGCGCCTTGACGGAGGGCCTCGGGCGGTACTGGACGCGCAGTTCGGGCGAGAACCAGATCAGGCCGCCCGCCTCGCGGATCCGGAAGTTCAGCTCCCAGTCCTGGGCGCGGACGAACTCCTCGTTGTACCCGCCCTGCTGCTCCAGGGCCTCCCGGCGGAAGACGCCGAGGTACACGGTCTCCGCCGGCGCTGCCTCGCCGCCCGTGTGGAACGCCGCGTTGCCGACGCCGATCTTCGAGGTCATCGCGGCCGCGACCGCGTCCTCCCAGGCGTTCTCGCCCTCGGCGTGCATGACGCCGCCGACGTTCTGCGCGCCGGTCTCCTCCAGGAGGCGTACGGCGGTCGCGATGTAGTTCGGCGACAACATGCCGTGGCCGTCGACCCGCACCACGACGGGGTGCCGGGAGGCCTTGATGGCGGCGTTCAGCGCTGCCGGGGTGCGGCCCGTCGGGTTCGGGACGGTGTGGACGCGGGGATCCTCGCGTACCAGCTCGGCGGCGATCTCCTCGGTCCGGTCCGAGGACGGGCCGATGGCGATCACCACCTCCATCTCGCCGTCGTACTCCTGCTCCAGGATGTGACGGACCGAGTTGCGCAGATGCCGCTCCTCATTGAGGACCGGCATGATCACGGAGACTGCGGGTGTGGCGTTCATCGGGGGTCACGTTACCGCGAACGGGGGACACGGTCGCGCGGCGGCCGCGTCGCTGCCGGGGGTCGTTGATCGTATGGGCTTACGTTGCTGCTGATCCCCCCATGCCCTCGCGGAGGTTCCCCACGTGCCCCAGTCGCCCCGTCCGCAGAAGGGCCGCAGTCGAAGGCAGGACGAGCGCCCGCAGTGGTCGATGCGTCTGTTCACCACGATCTCGGTCCTGGTGCTGTGCGCGGGAGGCATCGGTCACGCCGTGGTCTCCGGGATGGAGACCGGCATCGAACGGGTCGACCCGTTCAAGGACATGAAGAACCGCCCCGCACCCGGCCACGGCACGAACATCCTGCTCGTCGGCACCGACGGCCGCGACAGGATCACCGCCGAGGAGAAGCGGAAGTACCGGCTGGGCGGCGAGCCGTGCCACTGCACCGACACGATCATGGTGGTGCACCTGTCGGCGGACAAGAAGCGCGCGAGCGTCGTGAGCCTGCCGCGCGACAGCTACGCGGAGGTCCCCGCGCACACCGACCAGTCCACCGGCAAGCACCACAACGCCCATCCGGCGAAGATCAACGCGGCGTACGCGGAGGGCGGCCCCGGGCTGACCGTACGGACGGTCGAGCACATGACGAAGGTGAAGATCGACCACTACCTGGAGGTCGACTTCACCAGCTTCATGAAGACGGTGGACGTGATCGGCGGGGTCGAGGTCTGCACGGTCCGCCCGCTCAAGGACCACTACACCGGCCTCGACCTGCCCGTGGGCACCCACCGGCTGAACGGCGGCCAGGCCCTGCAGTACGTCCGCTCCCGGCACATCGACGGCGCCGCCGACTTCGGCCGCATGCAGCGCCAGCAGCGCTTCCTCGCCGCCTTCGTCGCCAAGGCCGGCACGGCGGGCGTCCTGCTGAATCCGGTCAAGTTCCGGCAGGTGACGACGACGCTGCTCGGCTCCGTACGGGCCGACAAGGGCTTCGGCACCCGGGAGATGCTCGACCTGGGGCGGGCCATGCGGGGCTTCAAGCCCGCGTCCTCGGAGTTCACGTCCGTGCCGGTCTCCGGGGTCAACCAGTCCGTGGCGGGCATCGGCTCGACCGTGAAGTGGGACGAGGCGAAGGCGAAGCGGCTCTTCCAGCACCTGCGCGACGACAAGCCGCTCGCGCCGCTGCGGCCCCGGGCGAAGGCGGCGGTCGTCGACGTGGCGCCGCAGCAGATCGACGTACAGGTCTACAACGGGACGCTCACCCGGGGCCTCGGCAAGCGCGTGGACGACGCCCTGCGCTCCACCGGCTTCCGGACCACCCGGGCCCCCGAGGACGCGGACCGGCACGATGTGAAGCGCACCCTCGTCACGTACGACCCGCGCTGGGACCGCTCGGCGAAGTCGCTCCAGGCCGCGCTGCCCGGGTGCGAGCTGAGGGCGGTGGACGGGCAGGGCGGGCTGCTGAAGGTGATGGCCGGCACGGACTTCAAGGGCGTGCGGGCGGTACGGGCGGACGAGCCGCACCGCGGCGAGTTCGGCACGGTCACCGGCGACCAGGTCGTCTGCCGGTGACCGGCCGCCTCAGACCTCCGTGTCCAGGCCCTCGGCGGCGCGCTTGTCCCGCAGCTCCTTGATCGCGCGGCGCCGCGCGAGGCGGTGCGTGCGCCGGATCTGGGCCTCCTGGTAGCGGCGGCGGTCGCGCTCCGTCTCGGGGACGACGGGCGGCACCCGGCGGGGCTTGCCGTCGGCGTCGACGGCGGCGAACACCAGGTAGGCGCTGCCGACCTGGGTGGCGGGGGTCGACTCGTTCCAGCGCTCGGCCAGGACCCGTACGCCGACCTCCATCGAGGACCGGCCCGTCCAGTTGACCTGGGCCTTCACATGGACCAGGTCCCCCACGCGCACCGGCTCCAGGAAGACCATCTCGTCCATGGAGGCGGTGACGGCCGGGCCGCCGGAGTGCCGTCCCGCGACGGCGCCCGCCGCGTCGTCCACCAGTTTCATGATCACGCCGCCGTGCACCGTGCCGAGGAGGTTGGTGTCGCTGCCGGTCATGATGTGGCTGAGCGTGGTGCGGGACGCCGCGGTGGGCTTGCCCGGAATGTCATCTTCCGGGCTCTGGGGCTGATCTGTCATGCCCTCCACCTTATGCGCGGGGCGCATTGCATCAGCTCTGCAACAGCCCTGACCCGATTTCCCACCCACCCTGTGAGCGGGCCACCCCCAGCCTGCACACTGGTCCGCATGAGCGACTGGCCGGACGGATGGAACGACCGCAGCGACCCGCACGGTCGCGGCAGCGGCGGCGCGCAGCCCGAGGGCGCGCGGGTGATGAGGCATGTCCAGCGCGGCCAGGTGCCGCCGCCGGCCTCCCCCGTGCCGCCCGTGCACCGCCCGGTGCCGGCGCAGCCGCAGGGTTACGACGACGGGTACGGCCAGGGCTCCCGCGGCGACGGCTACAACACCGGCCAGGTCTACGGCGGTGGCGGTGGCCGCGGCGGCCGTCCGCCGCGGGTCGGTCCGGCGCCGGACTGGAGACGCCGTATCAAGCTGGGATCGCTGACGCTGGTCGTCGTGCTCCTCGCCGTCTCCATCGGCACGTACTTCTGGGCGGACGGCAAGCTCAAGCGCGAGGTCGACCTGTCGAAGGTCATCGAGCGCCCGGAGGCCGGGGACGGCACCAACTACCTGATCGTGGGTTCCGACAGCCGCGAGGGCATGTCGGCCGACGACAAGAAGAAGCTGCACACCGGGTCGGCCGAGGGCAAGCGCACCGACTCGATGATGATCCTGCACGACGGTTCCAACGGGCCGACCCTCATCTCGCTGCCGCGCGACTCCGAGGTGGAGATCCCGTCCTTCGTCGGCTCGGAGTCCGGCAAGAAGTTCCCGGGCCAGGGCAGGCGCGTGAAGCTGAACGCCGCGTACGCCGAGGACGGCCCCGAGCTGCTGGTCCGTACCGTCGAGCACAACACCAAGCTGCGCATCGACCACTACGTCGAGATCGGCTTCGCCGGCTTCGCCAACATCGTGGACGCGATCGGCGGGGTGGAGATGGACATCCCCAAGGCGTTCAAGGACAAGAAGTCGGGCGCCGACTTCCAGGCCGGCAAGCAGACGCTGAACGGCGAGCAGTCCCTGGCCTTCGTCCGCACCCGCTACGCCTTCGCGGGCAGCGACCTGGACCGCACGAAGAACCAGCAGAAGTTCCTCGCGGCCCTGGCGAGCCAGACGGCGACGCCGGGCACGATCCTCAACCCGTTCAAGCTCTACCCGACCATGGGCGCCGGCCTCGACACGCTCATCGTCGACAAGGACATGAGCCTGTGGTCGCTGGGTCAGATGTTCTTCGCGATGAAGGGCGTCACGGGCGGCGACGGCACGTCGATGAACATCCCGATCTCGGGCAGCAACGGCGGCAACCTGGTCTGGGACAAGGCCAAGGTCGCGCAGCTCGTGGAGCAGCTGAAGAACGACGAGAAGGTCACGGTCACCGGCAACTGACCGGACATGCGAGGGGGCCCGGACGGATCACCGTCCGGGCCCCTTCGTCGTACGCCTACGGCAGGTTGCGGGCCATGACGATCCGCTGGACCTGGTTGGTGCCCTCGTAGATCTGGGTGATCTTGGCGTCGCGCATCATGCGCTCGACCGGGTAGTCACGGGTGTAGCCGTAGCCGCCGAGGAGCTGGACGGCGTCCGTGGTGATCTCCATGGCGGCGTCGGAGGCGTAGCACTTGGCCGCGGCACCGAAGAACGTCAGGTCCGCGTCGAGGCGCTCGGACTTGGCGGCGGCCGCGTACGTCAGCTGGCGGGCGGCCTCCAGCTTCATGGCCATGTCGGCGAGCATGAACTGCACGCCCTGGAAGTCGCCGATCGGCTTGCCGAACTGCTTGCGCTCCTGGACGTAGCCCTTGGCGTAGTCCAGGGCGCCCTGGGCGATGCCGAGCGCCTGGGCCGCGATGGTGATGCGGGTGTGGTCCAGGGTCTTCATCGCCGTGGCGAAGCCGGTGCCCTCCTCGCCGATCATGCGGTCGGCGGGGATGCGGACGTTGTCGAGGTAGACCTCGCGGGTCGGCGAGCCCTTGATGCCGAGCTTCTTCTCCGGAGCGCCGAAGGAGACGCCCTCGTCCGACTTCTCGACGACGAAGGCACTGATGCCCTTCGAGCGCTTGGTCGGGTCGGTGACGGCCATCACCGTGTAGTACTCGCTGACGCCGGCGTTGGTGATCCAGCGCTTGACGCCGTTGAGGACCCAGTAGTCGCCGTCGCGGACGGCCTTGGTCTTCATGCCCGCCGCGTCGGAGCCCGCGTCCGGCTCGGAGAGGCAGTACGAGAACATGCCCTCGCCCTTGGCGAGCGGCGTCATGTACTTCTTCTTCAGGTCCTCGCTGCCGGAGAGGATCACCGGGAGCGAGCCGAGCTTGTTGACCGCCGGGATCAGGGAGGAGGAGGCGCAGGCGCGGGCGACCTCCTCGATGACGATCACGGTAGCCAGCGCGTCCGCGCCCGCGCCGCCGTATGCCTCGGGCACGTGGATGGCCTGGAGGTCGTTGGCGACCAGGGCGTCCAGCGCCTCCTGCGGGAAGCGGGCCTCCTCGTCGACCGCCGCGGCGTACGGCGCGATCTTCGCCTCGGCGAGCGAGCGGACCGCGTCACGGAGCATGTCGTGCTCTTCGGACGGGCGGTACAGGTCGAAATCAGGCGAGCCTGCCAAGGTCTCTCACTCCCCAAGGATGCTAACTACCGTTAAGTAACCCAATTTTAGGGGGCGGGCCGCCCACAGGGATACGTGAGCTTGCCGACAGGGGGCAGCACGAAGACACGTTCCCGCAGGCAGCCCGGACTATGCTCGGTCGGCGAATGTCTGCCCGTCCCTCTCTGGAGCACCACATGGCCCTCAAGATCACTGTGATCGGCACCGGGTACCTCGGCGCGACCCACGCCGCGGCCATGGCTGAGCTGGGCTTCGAGGTCCTGGGCCTCGACGTCGTGCCCGAGAAGATCGAGATGCTGGCGGCCGGCAGGGTCCCCATGTACGAACCGGGGCTGGAGGAGCTGCTGGGCAAGCACGTCGCGGGCATCGAGGGCTCCAGCGGGCGGCTGCGCTTCACCACCTCGTGGGAGGAGGTCGGCGCGTTCGGCGACGTCCACTTCGTGTGCGTGAACACACCGCAGAAGCACGGCGAGTACGCGTGCGACATGAGTTACGTCGAATCCGCCTTCGCCTCGCTCGCGCCGCACCTGGCGCGGCCGGCCCTCGTCGTCGGCAAGTCGACCGTCCCGGTCGGCAGCGCCGCCCGGCTCGCGGCGAAGCTCGCCGAGCTGGCCCCGGTGGGGGCGGACGCGGAGCTCGCGTGGAACCCGGAGTTCCTGCGCGAGGGGTTCGCCGTACAGGACACGCTGCACCCGGACCGGATCGTGGCCGGTGTGGCGAGCGAGGGCGCGGAGAAGCTGCTGCGCGAGGTGTACGCCGGACCGATCGGGGAGGGCTCGCCCTTCGTGGTGACCGACTTCCCGACCGCCGAACTGGTGAAGACGTCCGCGAACTCGTTCCTGGCGACGAAGATCTCGTTCATCAACGCCATGGCCGAGGTGTGCGAGGCGGCCGACGGCGACGTGGTGAAGCTGGCCGAGGCGATCGGTTACGACGAGCGCATCGGCAAGAAGTTCCTGCGGGCCGGCATCGGCTTCGGCGGCGGCTGCCTGCCGAAGGACATCCGGGCCTTCATGGCGCGCGCCGGTGAGCTGGGCGCCGACCAGGCTCTGACCTTCCTGCGCGAGGTCGACTCGATCAACATGCGGCGCCGGGGCCACATGGTGGAGCTGGCCCGCGAGGCGGTCGGCGGCACCGGCGGCTTCCTGGGCAAGCGGGTCGCCGTGCTCGGCGCGACGTTCAAGCCGGACTCGGACGACGTACGGGACTCGCCGGCGCTCAACGTCGCCGGGCAGATCCACCTCCAGGGCGGCCAGGTCACGGTCTACGACCCGAAGGGCATGGAGAACGCGCAGCGTCTCTTCCCGACCCTGGGGTACGCCCCGACCGCCGTCGACGCGGTGCGCGGCGCGGACGTGGTGCTGCACCTGACGGAGTGGCGCGAGTTCCGGGAGCTGGACCCGGCGGTGCTGGGCGAGGTGGCTTCCGAGCGGCTGATCCTGGACGGGCGCAACGCGCTGGACCCCGAGCTGTGGCGTGGGGCGGGCTGGACGTACCGGGCGATGGGCCGCCCCAAGGCGTAGGTCAGGTCCGCGCCCGGCCGGCTCGGTACGTGCGCATCTTCGCCCGGCTGCCGCAGACCGCCATGGTGCACCAGCGGCCGCGCCCGGCCGGGCTGCGGTCGTAGTACGCCCACTGGCAGTCCTCGGCCTCGCACGCCTTGAGGCGCGGCCAGGTGCCGTCGGCGTGGGCCGTCGCGATGGCCGCCGCGACGCGTGAGGCCAGCGCGTCCGGGTCCGCCGGGCGCAGCGCGGCCGCGCCCGCGCCGTCCACGGTGACGAGCAGCGGGGCCGCCGCCAGCAGCCGGTCGAGAGGCGCGGTGGACACCTCGCGGCCGGCATGGGCCAGGCACGCGGCGCGCAGGGCCTCCCGCAGTTCGCGGGCCGCCGGTACGCCGGCCTCGGTGAGCCCGAAGGCCGTGCGGCCGGCCTCCGTGTCCAGGGAGTCGGCGCCCTTCTCCACGTCGAGCGTGTTCACCAGGGCTTCCACCAGTGCGAGCTCTCCCGGTGCGGGTGCCCTGTCATTCATGGTTGCGAGGTTACCCCTTATGCGGGAGCATGCAGTAACGGTTACCGGTTGAGGGAGTCAACAGGTAACTCACCGCCGAGGGAGGAATCAGCATGAGCAGCACAGCGATCGCCAAGCTGGGAACCGTCGTACTGGACTGTCCGGACCCGCACGCTCTCGCGGGCTTCTACGCCGAGCTGCTGGGCGGCGAGCCCCGGGCCGCGGAGGAGGGGTGGGTCGACCTCTCGGGATACGAGGGGACACCGCTGGCCTTCCAGGCGGCTCCCGGGTTCGTACCGCCGCGGTGGCCCGCGCCGGACGGCTCGCAGCAGTTCCACCTCGACCTGACGGTCGAGGACCTGGACGCGGCGGAGGAACGGGTGCTCGCGCTCGGCGCGAAGCCGCTGGACGCGGCCGGCCGGGACAGGTCGTGGCGGGTCTACGCCGACCCGGCCGGGCACCCGTTCTGCCTCTGCGCCTGCTGAGCGCGCTCCGTCAGGTGACGACGGGGGCGGGGCGGCGGCGGGCGGCGCGGGAGGTGAACTCCGTGTCCCGTACGACCCGTGCCGCGTTGCCCCACGTCAGCAGGGCGAGGTCCTCCTCGTCCCAGCCGCGGTCGATCAGCTCCGCGAGGAGATGGGGGTAGCACGAGACGTCCCGCAGGTCGTCCCCGTGCGGCACGTCGGCCGCATCCGCGCCGTACATCCCGCTCAGCCCCACGCAGTGGCGCCCGGCCACCGCGCGCACGTGCTCGATGTGGTCGGCCACCCGGCTCACGGTCTGCTCGGGGGCGAAGCCGACCATGCAGACGCCCTTGTCCGGGGTGAGCGCGCGCAGTACGTCGTCGCAGGCGTTCGCCGGGGCGTCGGTCAGAGCGCGGGCGCCGGAGTGGGAGAGGACGACCGGGGCCCGGCTGACGGACAGCACGCCACGCACGGATTCCACCGGGACGCCGGTCAGGTCGATGAGTACGCCGAGGCGGTTCATCTCCCGTACGACGTCCTGGCCGAAGGAGGTCAGCCCCTCCCCCTTCGCACCGGCCCAGCGGGTGCCGGCGAACGTGACGCTGCGGACGCCGAGGGCCTGGTACGCGCGGAGCGTGCCCAGCGACTCGCCCAGGGCGTGGCCCGAGACGGGGCCGAGCAGGGAGGCGATGCGGCCGCAGTTGCGGGCGTCGGCCATGTCGCCCGCGGTGAGGGCAAGACGCAGGCCCTCGGGGTAGGCGGCCACGACCTTCTTGATGAGGTCGATCTGTTCGAGGGTGGCGCTGATGGCACGGTCGCCGGCGTACTCCGCCGGGACGAGCAGGGACCAGAACTGGGCGCCGACGCCGCCGGCGCGCAGGCGGGGGATGTCGGTGTCCAGGGTGCTCTCGCCGAGTTCGAGATCGTGCCACTGGCGCTGCCCGAGGATCGACGCGAGCCGGTTGAACCCGTCCGCGACGGGGTGCTCCACGAGGAGCGCGCGGGCACGGCCGAGGCTGTCCTCGGGGGCGGGGGGCGGAGCCGCGGGCTCGCCCTCCTCCTCCCCCGCGACGCCGTCGAACACGAGCTCTTCCAGCTCGTCGAGTTCGTCGGGCGACGCGGCCCGGGCCTCAGGTTCCGGTGTCTCAGGAACGGCCGTGCCCAGCATTCGGTCGAGTTCGCCGACCGCGGTGGTGGACGAGGTGTGCGGGTCGTCCTGCAGATCTGCCATGACGGGACTCCGAATTCATGGACGCAGTACGGCCACGGTGTCACGGGAGCGCCGAGGGTTCGCGGCGGATGGCGCGTTCGGGGTACACCCCTTGCGCCGCCTGCGCTCGGAGCCTCCACCGAACCTCCGTGGCGGCCCGTGCCCACCGGGGCGGCCGGGTGCGCTGGCGGGGCCGGCCCCGGCGGGAGAGCGCAGCGACTCCCGGCGCTGCGCGCCGGACCCTGCCCCACCC
>NZ_VBVX01000147.1 GCF_005981925.1 Streptomyces albidochromogenes | reverse complement strand
GCACCGGTGTGCGGGGGCCCGGCGCCCCGGCCGCGCCGCTCGCCGCTCCCGCGCGAGGCCGGCCGGCGCGGCAGGACTAGGCGCCGGCGGACGCCTGCGGCGCGTCCGGGGCGGGCTGGAGTTCCAGCGTGGCCGTCAGCCGGGGGTCGGCGAGGGAGCGGGACGCCCGTACCTCGTACACGCCCGGCACGAAGGACCAGGCCCCGGCCTCCTCGTCCCAGATCTCGAACGCGCGGGCCGGCAGCGCGATCTCGGTCTCCGCGCACTCCCCCGGCCCCGCCTCGACGCTCGCGAACCCCGCGAGCCACCGTGCCGGCCGTTCCACCGTGTCCGCCTGCGGGGCCAGGTAGACCTGGACGACCTCGCGGCCGGCGCGTGCGCCGGTGTTGCGCACGCGGACCTTGGCCGCCGTCGGGGTCACCTCCAGGGACTCGTACTCCCAGGTGGTGTAGCCCAGTCCGTGACCGAACGGGTACGCCGGCGCGGTACCGGCCCTGTCCCACGCGCGGTACCCGACGAACAGGCCCTCGCGGTAGTGCAGTTCGCCGTCCGTGGGCACGACCTCCGTCACCGGCGCGTCGGCGAACGCCGCCGGCCAGGTGGTCGGCAGGCGCCCGCCCGGCTCCTCTGCGCCGAGGAGCACGTCGGCGAGCGCCGCGCCGCCCTCCTGGCCCGGGAACCAGCCGAGCAGCACGGCGGCGACGTCCTCGCGCCACGGCATCTCCACCGGCGAACCGGCGTTGACGACCACGACGGTGTTCGGGTTGGCGGCGGCCACCGCGCGCACCAGGTCGTCCTGGCGGCCCGGCAGGCGCAGGTGCGCACGGTCGAAGCCCTCCGACTCGACCCGCTCGGTCGTGGCGACCACGACGACCGCCGCGTCGGCGCCGCGCGCCGCTTCGACCGCCTCGGCGATCAGCTCGTCGGGGTCGCGCCGCGGCGCCCCGTGCAGGAACGAGAACATGACCGCGGGCAGCGGTACGTCGTCGCGCCGGTCCAGGGTGTGCACGAGCGAGACCTCCACCGGTTCGCCCGCCGTGAGGCGGACCCGGCCGCGCTCGGCGGGGGCGCCGAGGAACGCCTCGAAGGGGTCCGCGGCGTCGGACAGCGGCTGGACGCCGTCGTAGAGGACCTCACCGGCCACGGTGAGCGTGAACGCGCCGAGGCCGCGCGTGCCGAAGGCGTGCTCGCCGCTCTCGCGCGGGACGAAGGTGCCCCTGACCTCGACGCTGTGGAGCGCGTCGTGGGTGACGCCGTCGGGCAGGTCGCCGCCGATCCACTGCACCTGGCCGCCGGGGAGCGAGCGCGTGCCGATGACGTCGCCGGCGGCGTCACGGCAGACGGCGCCCAGGGTGAAGCCGGTACCGGCGGTCCCGAGTTCCTCGCTGGGGTCGGCGCCGACGGCGTACGTCAGCACGGCGTCCGGCAGCGCGGCGGCGAGGCCGTCGAGGGGGGCGACGACCCGCTCGGGGAAGACGGTGGCGGAGCCGCCGCCGAGGACGCGGGCGTCACGGGCGGCCGCGCCGAGGAGGGCGAGCTTGCGGAGCCTCGCGGGGGCGAGGGGCAGGACGGGCTGCCCGTCGCGCGCCTCGTTGCGTACGAGGACGAACGCGCGACGGGCCACCTCGCGGGCCAGCGCCCGGCCGTCGAGGGGCGCCGGCGGTTCGGTGACGACCGGCGGGGCGCCGTCCAGGGCGCCGACGCGGGCGGCGAGCCGCAGGACGTTGCGCACGGCGTCGTCGACCACGGATTCGTCGACCTCGCCCGCGCGGACGGCCCCGGCGAGCGCCTCGCCGTACACGGTGACAGGACCCGGCATGGCGACGTCGAGGCCGCCCGCGATGTCGCCGGCGGTGGAGCGGGCCGCCATCCAGTCGGAGACGATGAAGCCGTCGAAGCCCCATTCGCCGCGCAGCACCTCGTTCTGGAGATAGCGGTGTTCGGTCATGGTGACGCCGTTGACCCGGTTGTAGGCCGCCATGATGCCCCAGGGGTGGGCGTTCTTGACGATGGCCTCGAAGGGCGCCAGGTACAGCTCGCGCAGGGGGCGGGAGGTGATGACGTTGTCGACGGTGAAGCGGTCGGTCTCGGCGTCGTTGGCGACGAAGTGCTTGACGGTGGTGCCGACGCCGCCGTCCTGGACGCCGTTCACATAACCGGAGCCGATCTCGCCGGTGAGGTGGGGGTCCTCGGAGTAGCACTCGAAGTGCCGGCCGCCGAGCGGCGAGCGGTGCAGGTTCACGGTCGGCGCGAGGAGGACGTGCACGTCCTTGCGGCGGGCCTCCTGGGCCAGCAGGCGGCCGGCGCGGCGGGCGAGTTCCGGGTCCCAGGTGGCGGCGAGCGCGGTCGGTGACGGCAGCGCGACCGACGGGTCGTCGGCGCTCCAGCGGACGCCGCGCACGCCGACCGGGCCGTCGGACATGACCAGGGACCGCAGGCCGATCTCGGGCAGGGCGGGCAGCGACCACATGTCCTGGCCGCCGAGCAGCCGGGCCTTGGCGTCGAGGCCGATCTTGCCGAGAGCCGCTTCGACGGCCTCCTCACGCATCCGGTCGGGGGTGTCCTGGGTGCTGGGGTCGATCGCCACGTCCGTACCTCCTCGTTGCAGTCCTGGTCGGTCTCTCGTCCTCCCATCGTCACGGGTTTACCTGTAGAGCGGTAGGGTTCGTTATGCATTCGTGATTCTGGCGATGGCGTACCGTCCTGCCAGCACGTACGAGGGGAAGGAACCGGACGATGGCGAGGGCCAGGAGCGAGGAGCGGCGGGCGGAGATTCTCCGCGCGGCCCTCGAAGTGATCGCCGAGCGCGGCTACCGCGGGGCGTCGCTCGGCGCGGTGGCCGAGCGCGTCGGCCTGACCCAGCAGGGGCTGCTCCACTACTTCCCCACCAAGGAGGCGCTGCTCGTCGCGGTGCTGGAGGAACGCGACCAGTGGGACACCGGAGGCTCCGGGCGCAGCGCCGGCGCCTGGCGACTCGACCTGCTCGACTCGCTCGTGGAGTACAACGCGATGCGCCCCGGCATCGTGCAGACCTTCTCCGCGCTGCTCGGCGAGAGCGTCACCGAGGAGCACCCGGCGCGGCAGTTCTTCACCCACCGCTACGCCCAGGTGCGGGAGGGCATGGCGGCCGCCCTGCGCGCCGAGTACGGCGACGCGCTGCTCGGCGGGCTCACCCCGGAGCAGGCGGCGCCGCTGCTGGTGGCGGTCATGGACGGGCTGCAGTACCAGTGGCTGCTCGACCCGGGGTCGGTGGACATGCCCGCCGCCTTCCGCGACTTCCTCACCCTGCTGCGCCGCCCACCCGCCCCGTAGCGCGGGCCCGGGGCGTACGGCGATACTGCCGCCACCCGACGGAAGGATCACCGTGTCCCCGATACGCCCGGCACGTCCGACTCGCCCCCGCGCCGCCGCACTTGGCGTCGCGCTCCTCGCCCTGGCCCCCCTGCTCGGGGCGCTGCCCCCGGCGGCGGCCGCGTCGGCCCGGGCTGCGGCCCCCGCTCCGGCGACCGTCGAGGAGCAGCGGCTGGAGCGGGCGGTTCCGCAGGAGATCCTGCGGAGCAGCGGATTCGACGCCCTGGCGGCGGACTTCGGGCAGGCGCTGGGCGGGGCGCGGTCGTACGCCGCCGCCGAACGGGCCGTCGTACGGCACGGAGCGGGGCTGTGGCGGCGGGCCGTGGACCGCGCGCAGGGGCGCGGCCCGGAAGGGCGCGCAGCGCTTCCCCCGAAGGGTGACGACGGGCGGGCGGAGCTGAGCCGGGAGGACGACCGGCCGCTGTACTGGGCCCGGCTGGCCATGACGCGTGAACTGCGCCGGTGGCAGGCGCCGTTCGCGCTGCCGGACGCGGCGCGGTCGAAGCTGCTGGACCGGCTGGAGCGGTCCTCGCGCGGCCAGGACAGCATCCGCTTCCCGGCAGCGGGGGCGGGCGGCGGCAAGGGCGTCAAGCGGGTGCTCGTCACCGGTTTCGACCCGTTCACGCTGGACCGGGACGTCCGGATCAGCAACCCGTCGGGCGCGACGGCGCTCGCGCTGGACGGCACGGTCGTACGGACCGCCGACGGCCCCGCGCGGATCGAGACGGCCGTCTTCCCCGTGCTGTGGCGGGACTTCGCGGACGGCACGGTCGAGCGCGCCCTGCGCCCGCACCTGCCGCACCTCGACCTGTTCACCACCGTGAGCCAGGGCCGGGTGGGCCGGATCGACGTCGAGCGCCACAACGGAGCCTGGCGCGGCGGCTTCGGGGACAACGAGAACGTCTCGTCCACCGGGACGGTCCCGGTGGACGACCCGGCCTCGCAGCCGCAGTGGACCACCACGACCCTTCCGTACCGGGAGATCACGGCGGCGGACACCGGCCGCTTCCCGGTGTACGACAACACGTCGGTCACCGAGGTACCGGCGGGCGCGAGCGCCCCCGTCGTCCGGCCGGACGGCCCGACCCCGGGCTCGGCCGCCCGCGCCGGGGGCGGCGGCGACTACCTGTCCAACGAGATCGCGTACCGGGCGACCCTGCTGCGCGACCGCCTGGGGCTGCCGGCCCTGCCCGGCGGGCACGTGCACACGCCGGTGCTCCAGTTCGGCGCGGGCAACACGAGTGAGGTGAGCGACCCCGAGTTCGTACGCAACCGGCAGGACATCGTCGCGCAGATACGGGCGATCGTCACCGTGGCGGCCGGCCGGCGCTGACGAGCGGCGGCCGGGTGGCGGTGGGCCTCAGCGGGCGAACCCCAGCGTGACGCCGAGGCCCACCAGCACCGAGCCGATCGCGCGGTTGAGGGCCTTCTGGCGGCGCAGCATGGCCGCGCGCAGCCGGGAGTCGGAGAAGAACAGCGCGACGACGCCGAACCACCCGAAGTGCGCGGCCGACATGAACAGCCCGTAGCCCGCCTGGTGCCACGCCGGGGTCTCGGGGCCGACGACCTGGGTGAAGGTCGACACGACGAACAGCGTGGTCTTCGGGTTGAGGACGTTGGTGAGGAAGCCGGAGCGCAGTGCGCCGAGCGGACCGAGCGCCGGCTTCGCGTCCAGGTCGACGGTGAGGTCCGCGCGGGCGGTGAAGGTGCGTACCCCGATGTAGACGAGGTAGGCCGCGCCCGCCAGTTTGATCGCGGTGAAGAGCTCGGTCGAGGAGGCGATCAGCAGGCCCACGCCGAGCATCGTGTACGTCACGTGCACGAGGACGCCGGCGGCCACTCCGGCGGCGCCGAACAGACCGGTCGTGCGGCCGTGGAGGCAGCTGTTGCGGACGACCATCGCGAAGTCGGCGCCCGGGCTGATGACCGCGAGGAGGGTGATGACGGCTACGGCTGTCACTTCTGTCATGGGGTGATGCTCGCCGCCCCGGGCCCGGCGATCAAGTGCCTTTCACCCAGCGGGACATGCACCATGGTGCGCGTGATCGCCGCAGCGGCCCTGTTCATGTCCGAGCCCGGCTCCGTCAGGGCCACGCCCGCCGGACGCGCCGGGCCTCGTCATGGCCGACGTGACTACGCCGTGGCCGGGGGCGCCGCCACGTCACCGACGACGTCGTCCGCGTCGGCCGACGGCTCCTCCAGCAGGTCGCGCGCCATCAGCGTCGCACCGGCCACGGCGCCCGGCATGAGGAAGACGGCGACCAGCGGCACGAGGAAGGAGAGGGTGAGCGGGACTCCGAAGCCGAGCGTGAGGAGGCGGCGTCCGCGCAGCAGGGTGAGCCGCTGCTTCAGGTCGATGCCCCGGCGCTGGAGCGCCACCGACGTGAGCTCGTGGGCGAGGAAGAAGCCGGAGACGCAGAAGCCGAGCGCGGGAACGACGGTCTGGCCGAGCACCGGGATGAAACCGCAGGCGAAGAGCAGGATGCCGTACAGCAGCACCCGGGCCAGGACGCGCAGGCTGTCGCGGGCGGAGATCCACAGCTCCCGCAGCAGCGGAAGGTCCGACTCGGGGGCGCTCCCGTCGGGGGACACCGAGCGGTCGACGCGCTCGGACAGCTCCTCGTAGAAGGGCTGGCCCACGAGCAGCGTCACGGCGGTGAAGGTGATCACCGCGAGGAACAGCGCCAGCGCGAAGAGCAGGGCCGTCAGCGCGCCCCGGAAGAGGCCGAGCCAGGGCGAGCCCCAGTCGTCGGCGAAGGGCGTCGCCCAGGCCGTCAGGTCGTCGGCCCCGAGGCCGAGGCCGATGAGCGCGCCGACGTACAGCACGAAGGTCACCAGGCCGGGCAGCAGGCCGAAGCCGTACGACCTGCCGTGCCGGCCGACCCAGCGCTGGCCCTTCATCAAGTAACCGAAACCCACCCCGAGATCACGCATGCGCCCAGCCTATCGACTGGCCGAGGCGGAGCGCGTACCGCGTACCCGGGCTGCCGTCGAGGTCGACGTCACCGACCGGGACGAAGCCGGTGCGGGCCAGGACGGCGCGGGAGGCGCGGTTGTCGAGCGTGGTGGCGGCGGTGAGGGCCGTGAGGCCGTAGTCGGCCGCGGCGCGTGCGCACACCTCCCGTACCGCCGCCACGGCCAGGCCCCGGCCGGTGGCGCGTTCGGCGATGCGGTAGCCGAGGTCGGCGCTCCCGTCCTCGACGTCGACCAGGTTGACCCGTCCCAGGACCGCGCCGTCGTCGTCCAGCAGCAGGTGGAAGTGGCACACGCCGGCGTCCTGCTCCGCGAGCAGGGCGGCGTGCCGGGACGCGAAGGAGGCGAAGTAGTCGTCACCCCGGTCGGGCACGGACCGGGCGAAGTACGCGCGGTTCTCGCGCTCGAAGGCGAGCACGGCCGGGGCGTGGTCGGCGCGCAGGCGCGTCAGTTTCGGGGGAAGGGGTCGCAGCGGCACAGGTGGACCGTACACGGCGTCGCGGTTCGCGGCCTGCGCATTCGGCCGGGCATCAACCGGCCGCCGCCACGGCGCCGGGGCGGGAGCGGGGAACGGCCCAATGCCCTCTTGCCGGTGCGGGATTCACCGGGTAGACCCCTGCGTGACGATCATCCCTGATCGCTTCCGACGCACCCGGAGACACGCATGGGCACCGGCATACCGAGACCGCTCCTCCTCACCACCGCCGCCGTGGCGAGCGCACTCCTGCTCGCCCCCGTCGACGCCCTCGCCCGGCCGGGCCCCCCGGGCGGCGGCGACGGCGTCCACCGGGAGCGGGCCGGCGGCCAGGGGCAGGCGGCGCGCGCCCCGGCGAAGACCGCCGCCCGGGCTCTCGACGCCGGCGCGCCCTCGGGGCTGCGGCGCGGCGGCGGTTACCCGCGCCGCACGCACCTCACGCCGCCCGCCGCGAACCCGGCCGACAAGTCCCTCAGGCTGGGGCTCACGCCGTACCACTCCATCGCTCCCAGGCTCAACGCGCTCCAGAAGCTCGGCGGCGACCGGGTGAGCGTCGAGGTGGCGGGGAAGTCCGCGGGCGGGCACCAGTTGTACCTGGTGACGGTCACCGCGCCGGAGAGCGAGCGCCAGGCCCGCGAGCAGGAGCGGATGCGCGAGCTGATCGAGAACGCGCCGGCGGCCGCCGCCAAGGACCGGCGCGTCAAGACCGCCTACAAGGCGCCCGTGTTCATCAACAACAACATCCACGGCAACGAGTGGGAGGGCACGGACGCCGCCCTGAAGCTCATCGAGGACCTGGCGAGGGCGAAGGACCGCGAGACCGCCGACCTGCTGGCCAGGACCCGTGTCTACGTCAATGTCACGGCCAATCCCGACGGGCGGATCGCCGGCACCCGCGCCAACGCCAACGGCTTCGACCTCAACCGCGACTTCATCACCGCCACCCAGCCCGAGGCGCGCGCGATCCGGCGCATCGCCATCGACAAGCAGCCGGCCGTCATGATCGACCTGCACGGGTACGTCAACGGCACGCTCATCGAGCCGACGACCCCGCCGCACGGCGAGAACTACGAGTACGACCTCTTCCTCAAGAACTCCTACGCCAACGCGCTCGGCATGGAGGCCGCCGTCAACGGCCTCGGCTACACGGCCGCGAAGGACGGCGTCGAGCCGGCCGTCATCCCCTTCCGGGACCAGGAGGAGGGCTGGGACGACTGGCCGCCGATCTTCACGCCGCAGTACATGCCGTTCCAGGGCGCGGTCGCGGCGCACACCATCGAGTTCCCGATGCAGGTCAACAACCGGGCGTACGACACCCTGCCGGTGGCCGAGCTGCGCCGCAGGGCCGCCATCAACACGGACATAGCGGGCGCGGCGATGCGCGCGACCCTCGACTACACGGCAGAGAAGCGGTCGTCGGTCGTCGCCGACCAGATCGAGACGTTCCGGCGCGGAGCGGCGGGCGCCGCGCAGGTCCCGGTGTCGGCGAAGACCGTCCCGGGGGTGCCCGGCATCGGCCCCGAGGACGTCTACACGACGGACTTCCCCCGGGCGTACGTCGTCCCGGCGGGCCGGGGCCAGCGCTCCGCGACGGCGGCGGCCCGGCTGGTCGGCCACCTCGTCGCCAACGACGTGCGCGTCGAGCGGGCGCGCCGGGACTTCCGGCTCGGCGGGCGGTCGTACGAGGCGGGGTCGTACGTCGTCGACATGCGCCAGCCCAAGCGCGGCCTGGCGAACGTGATGCTGGCCGAGGGCCGGGACATCAGCGCGGACGTCTCGACGATGTACGACATCTCCGGCTGGAGCCTCGGGCTGCTGTGGGGCGCGAGCGTGGAGAAGGTGCGCACGGCCGGGCCCGGCGGGCTCGACGTGCCCGGCCGTGCGGTCCGTGCCGCGTCGCCCACCGGGTACGTCGCCGGGCACGGCGCCCTGCGGCTGCGGCTCGACGACCCCGGGGAGCTGGCGGCGCTCAACTCCCTGCTGCGGGACGGCGTCCAGGTGCGGCGTACGGCCGACGGCAGCGCGCTGGTGCCCGCCTCGGCCCGCTCGAAGGCCGCCGCGCTCGCCGCGCGGTACGGCGTCGCGTTCCACGCCACCCGGGCCAAGGGCGTCGCCGCGCTGCACCGCACGCGGGTGGCGGCGGCGGTCGCGCCGGGCGAGCTCTTCGCGCTGCGGGAGATGGGCTTCGACGTGACCCCCGTCTCGACGGACGTGCTCGACGCGGGCTTCGACTGGTCGCGGACGGACGTGCTGTTCGTGTCGGGCGGGCTGGAGTACGGGAAGCTCGGCGCGGCGGCGCGCGGCGCGCTCGACGCGTTCCTCGCCGGGGGCGGCGGCCTGGTCGGCCGCGGCGCGGCGGGGGCCGCGCTCAACGCGGACGCGGGGCTGCTGGCGGTGAAGCCGGTCGAGGGCAACGGGGACGCCAACGGCGTCGTCCGGGTCGTGAACGTGGGCGGCCCGGTGACGGGCGGCGCCCCGCATCACACCTTCGTCTACTCGCCGCTGTGGTTCACCGACCTCGGCCCGGGCGTGCGCGTGGAGCAGAGGTACGGCGCCGGGAACCCGCTCGTGTCCGGCCACTGGCGGCCGGCGCCCGACGGCGGCGGCGGACCCCGGGACGCGGCGGGCCGGGCGGCCGTCGTCAGCGGTGCGTCGGCCGGGGGCGCGAAGGTCGTGCTGTTCGGCACGGAGCCGCTGTTCCGCGCGCACCCTAAGGGCGCCTACGCGCAGGTCGGGCGGGCGCTGCTGAACTCGGCGGGCTGACCGCGCGACGGCGAAGGGCCGCACCCCGTGCCGGGGTGCGGCCCTTCGCGTCGTACGGGGCGGACGTCAGACGACGGCCAGGTCGACCTTGATGTTGCCGCGGGTCGCGTTCGAGTACGGGCACACCTGGTGCGCCTTCTCCAGCAGATCCAGCGCGGTGGCCTCGTCCACGTTCGGGATGTGGGCGGAGAGCGCGACCTCCAGGCCGAAGCCGCCGTTGCCGTTCGAGCCGATGCCGACCTTCGCGGTCACGGTCGAGCCGGAGATGTCCACGTTCTCCTTGCGGGCGACGACACCCAGCGCCCCCTGGAAGCAGGCGCTGTAACCGGCGGCGAACAGCTGTTCCGGGTTGGTGCCGGCGCCGCTGCCGCCCATCTCCTTCGGCGGGTTGACGACGACGTCCAGCTTGCCGTCGTCCGTCGCGACGCGGCCGTCACGGCCGTTCTCGGCGGTGGCGACAGCGGTGTACTTCACGTCTATGTCGAGAATGGTCATGCTGAAGCATTCCTCCTGCTGTGTACGCCGCGACTCGCGCCCACGACCGCGGCGGCTGGGGGTGAGCCTATCGGGTGAGCGAAACGATCATCTTCCCGGTGTTCTCACCGCGCAGGAGGCCGACAAACGCGTCGTAGCCGTTCTCGATGCCTTCGACGACCGTCTCGCTGTACTTCAGCTCGCCGGAGCGGATCCAGGCCGAGACCTCCTCGACGAACTGCGGCTGGAGCGCCGCGTGGTCGCTGACCAGCAGTCCCTGGAGCCGCAGCCGCTTGCCGATGATCAGCGCCATGTTGCGCGGGCCCGGCGTGGACTCCGTGTTGTTGTACTGCGCGATCATGCCGCAGATGGCCGCCCGGCCGTGCAGGTTCAGCGAGCCGATGGCCGCTTCGAGGTGGTCGCCGCCGACGTTGTCGAAGTAGACGTCGACGCCGTCGGGCGCGGCCGCGCGCAGCTGCTCCGCGACGGGGCCGTTCTTGTAGTTGAACGCGGCGTCGAAGCCCAGGTCCTCGATCAGGTGCTTGACCTTCTCGTCGGAGCCCGCCGAGCCGATGACGCGCGAGGCGCCCCGCAGCTTCGCCAGCTGGCCGACCTGGCTGCCGACGGCGCCGGCCGCGCCGGAGACGAAGACGGAGTCGCCCTCCTTGAAGGAGGCGACCTCGAAGAGGCCCGCGTAGGCGGTGAGGCCCGGCATGCCCAGGACGCCGAGATAGGCGGAGAGGGGGGCGAGCGAGGCGTCGACCTTGGTCGCGTGCTGCGCGGGGACCTCGGCGTACTCCCGCCAGCCGAGCCCGTGCAGGACGTGGTCGCCGACGGCGAAGCGCTCGTCGGCGGAGGCGATGACCTCGCCGACCGCGCCGCCGTCCATCGGCTGGTCCAGCTTGAACGGCGGGACGTACGACTTCACGTCGTTCATCCGCCCGCGCATGTAGGGGTCGACCGAGAAGTGGAGGTTGCGGACCAGGACGCGGCCCTCGCCGGGCTCCGTCACCGGGGCTTCACGCAGCGCGAAGTCCTCGGGCTTGGGCCAGCCGTGCGGGCGGGCGACGAGGTGCCAGGAGCGGCCGGTCGTGGGCAGTGCGGTCATGCGGTGCGACCTCCTTGGAAAAGCTGAGAAGCTGTGAAGCCGTAAAGCTTCACGTAGTGAAACAACCATGCGCCTGGATATTTCAGCTTGTCAAGTAAATGGGTACGATGGCCACCATGGCCCCTCGCACAGATCCCCTGACCCTCGAAGTCGTCGAGCTCATCGGCGAGGTCGTCTCCCGCTACTACGCGGAGTACGACGAGGCGGCGGCGCAGCACGCGCTCACCGGCGCCCAGGCGCGCGTACTGGGTCTGCTCTCCGTCGAGGCGACGCCCATGCGGCGCATCGCCAGGACATTGAAGTGCGAGCCGTCGAACATCACCGGGATCGTCGACCGGCTGGAGGCGCGCGGCCTCGTCGAGCGGCGGCCCGATCCGGCGGACCGGCGGGTCAAGCTCGCCGCCGCCACCGAGGAGGGGCGGCGCACCGCGGCGAAGCTGCGCGCGTCCCTGGACTTCGCGCGGGAGCCGCTCGGTGAGCTGACCGATGACGAGCGCACCGCGCTGCGCGACCTGCTGAAGCGGATGCTCGGGAACTGACCGCCCCCGGGGCCCCGCCCCTCAGGAGCACCACCACAGGAACCGGTCGCACGTCCTGGTCGGCGTGGGTTCCGGAGTCGGCTGCGGAGCCGGCCCGGGGTCCTGCGACGCCGCGGGCGGCGGGGGCGCGGGCTGCTCCTCGGGCGGCGCGGGCGCGGACGACGGCTGGCCGCCGGGCTCCTGGGGCGCGCCTCCGGGCGACGACTGCGGGTCCGAGGCGGTGGCGTCCGCGCTGCCCGTGGCACTCGCCGAGGCGGACTTCGAGGGCTTGGCGGACGGCGATCCGCTGTCCGACGCCGAGGCCGACGCGGAAGCGGACGCGGTGCTCCCGGACGCCGACGGGTCGGCCTGCGCGCCCACGCCCGCGCCGGCGCCCGCGGTGCCCGCCTGACCGGTCGCGGCCGTCTCGCCCGGTACGCCCTCGCTCTCCGTGGCGCCCTCCTCGTCCTCGCCGTGCACGGCGCGGGAGATCCAGCCCTCGCCCCCGGACTCGGTGGCGAGCTCGGCCAGGCTCAGCGCACCGCCGGCCAGGACCAGCCCCATCCCCACGATGACCAGCTTGCGACCCCGGCGCCGGTGCGCCCTGCGGCCACCGCGCGAGCGCTGCGTACGCCGGGCGGCGCGGCCGGGACCGGCGGGGCCGGAGGCTGCTTCTTTCTCGGCTTCCCCCGCTTCGTCAGCTGCTTCCCCGGCTTCCGAGGACGCGTCGTCGTACGAACCGGTGTCCTCGTACGGCTCGGCGCGCTCGTACGGCCCGGTGACCTCGTACGGCCCGGTGTCGCCGTACGGCCCGGCGGGCGCCGTGTGGCCGCCGGGGCCTTCCTGCGCCTGGTGGACGTCGTAGCCGTGCGGGCCGGGGGCGGCGGGCGGGGCGTGGCCCGCGGGCGCGGCGTGGCCGAGGTCACCGGCGGGGGCTCCGCATCCGGCGCAGGCCAGAGCGCCGTTGAGGTGCCTGCGGCAGGAGTAGCAGTAGTCCATGGCGCCCGCAGGTTATGCGTCACAGGGTCAACATCGGGAGCCGATGGTGTGAGGATCCTGTGTGGAAGCCCCTGTTCCGCCGCGTGTCGCAGGGGCCGGGCAGGATGGACGCATGCATACGGGCACGCATCGCTTCGGGCCGCTCGACTTCCAGCTGGTGCTGCTGCGCCGGATGGCCGACCACCAGCCGGACCTGGTGGAGGACGCCCGCCGCGAGCTCGGCGTCACGCTCGCGGACATGCGGGAGGCCAACCGCCGCTGGCAGGCGATGGTCCGCTCGCCCCGTGCGCGCGGCTCGGCGGCGCGCTACCGCTCGGTGCTCGGGCCGCCCGAGACGTCCGTACGCCGCCGGATCGGCGACCTGGAGTGCGACGCCCAGGCGTGGCCGGTGCCGCTCTGGCCCGGCCTGCGCTTCGAGGTGCTGACCGCGCCGGGCGGCGCCGTGTGGAACGAATGGCTGGTCCGCGCCCCCGGCGCGCCCGGCCCCGAGCTGCGCACCGCGGGCGATCTGCGCCCCTGGTCGTGCACCGTCGACGAGGTGGCCCGCGCCTTCCCGCCGGCTCGCCCGATGGAGGGAACGGCGCCCACCCGGTGGCGGCTGGGACTGACGCTGCCCGGCGGCAGACCCTGCGTCGCGGAGTTCACCTGGGGGCTGCTGCAGCGCGTGGGCTTCCCCGGCGACGTATGACATCGCCCGCCCGCCGGTCACCGGCCGCCGCCGCTCCCCCGGGCGCCCGGGTCCGGCTCCTGGCAGGGCGTCAGCTCGTACGCCCGACCGGCTCACCCAGCGCGCGCACGGCCACCGGCCCCCGCACGATGCGAAGCAGGACCGGCATCCGCCGTTCCGTCAGCGCTCTCGGGAGAACCTGCCGTGACCGTCAGTCTTGAGCAGTTGCGCCGTTGCCATATCGCCGTCGATCTCGGGGCCGCCAGGACCCGGGTTTTCGTGAAGGGTGTCGGGCTCGTCGTCGACGAGCCGAGTGTGGCCGCCGTGAACACCCGCACCGGCGCGCTCATCGCCGTCGGTGCCTTCGCCGAACAGATGACGGGCCGCACGCCCGACTACATCCGCGTCGTACGCCCCGTCTCCGGCGGCACCGTCGTCGACATCGAGATGGCCCAGCGCATGCTGCGCCACCTCCTCGGGGAGAAGCTCCGGCGCCAGCTGCGCCGCAAGCCCCGGCTGCGGGCCGCCGCGTGCACCCCGCACGACAGCGACCCGCTCGCCCGGCGTGCGGCCGTCGAGACGCTCATCGGACTCGGCGCGCGCCGCGTCGAGCTCGTCGACACCCTCATCGCCGCGGCCGTCGGCTGCGGTCTGCCCGTCGAACAGCCCTCGGCCACCATGATCATGGTGTGCGGTGCGGCGGCCACCCAGGTCGCGGTGCTGTCGCTCGGCTCGATCGTCACCGCCGAGCGGATCCCGATCGGCGGCAACGCGATCGACCACGCGGTGATCCAGCACCTGCGCCAGGAGCACGAACTGATGCTGCCGAGCCAGTCCGTACGTCCCCTCCAGCTGGCGCTCAGGGGCAACGGACTGACGGCGGAGGGCCCCGCGTCCACCGAGATCCACGGCCGGGACGTGGCCACCGGCCTCGCCCGCTCCGTGCACGTCGACACCGCCGCCGTGCGCCAGGCCATCCACACCCCGCTCACCGCCGTGCTCGACGGCATCGGGAAGGTGCTGCGCGACTGCCCGCCCGACCTGGTCGCCGACCTGGCCGACCGCGGCATCATGATGGTCGGCGGCAGTGCGCTGCTTCCGGGCCTCGACCAGATGCTGCGCGACGCCACGGGCATGCCGGTGCACATCGCGGAGCGGCCCGACGTCTGCTCGGTGCTCGGGCTCGGCGCGATGCTGGAGGGCAAGGTCCAGCCGATGAGCCTCGAACCGGTCAGCGGTTCGGGCTGACCGGCGCGGCGCGCGTACGGGCGGCGGCGTGAACCGGGAGGGCGGCGCGGACGCGGCGCCCCGGCTGCCGGCGCTGCTGGAGGCGCTCCTGAACGTCGGCTCCGACCTCGATCTGCGCGCCACCCTCCAGCACATCGTGGACACCGCCACCGAACTGGCCGGGGCGCGGTACGGCGCGCTCGGTGTGATCGACCCCGAGCGCGGCGGCGTCAGCGAGCTGTTCACCTCGGGCGTCGACGAGGCGGCGCGCGCACGCGTCGGCCGGCTGCCCGACGGCAGCACCGGCCTGATCGGCCACCTGGTCAGGGAGCCCCGGCCGCTGCTCGTCCCCGACATGACGTCCGACATACGGGCGGCCGGACTGCCGCCCGGCCACCCCGTGATGAAGTCCTTCGTCGGCGTCCCGGTCCGGGTGCGCACCGAGGTCTTCGGCAACCTGTACCTGACCGAGAAGCGGGGGACCTCCGGGGCGTCCGGATTCACCACGGACGACCTGGCGCTGCTGCGGGTGCTCGCGTCGCAGGCGGGCATCGCGATCGGCAACGCGCGGCTGTACGAGACGGTCCGCCGCCGGGAGCGCTGGATCGAGGGCGCCGCCGCCTGCACGACGGCGCTGCTGGCCGGCGAGAGCGCCGAGGACGCGCTGACGACCGTCGCCGAGCAGGCCCGGATCCTCGCCGACGCCTCGGCGGGCGTGGTTCTCCAGCCCACGCCGGAGGGCGGCATGGAGATCGTCGCCGCTTCCACCCACGGCGACCCCGCCGACCTGATCGGCACCGTCATCGAGCCCGGCAGTCCGGTACTGGAGCAACTGCTCGGCGGGGAGCCGGTGTTCGTCGAGGACTCGGCGAGCGACGAGCGGATGACGACGCGGGTACGGGCCCGGTTCGGGCCGAGCATGATGCTGCCGCTGCGGAGCGGAGGCAAGCTGATCGGCACGCTCGCCCTGCCGAGGAGGCGCGGCGGCCCCGCGTACTCGGCGGCCGAACGGCTGCTCGCCTCGCAGTTCGCCTCACAGGCGGCGCTGGCGCTCGTCATGGCGGACAGCAGGCACGACCGGAAGCGGCTCGCGGTCTTCGAGGACCGTGACCGGATCGCGCGTGACCTGCACGACCTGGTCGTACAGCGGCTGTTCGCCACCGAGATGATGCTGGAGTCCACCCGCCGACGGGCGTCCGACGCGGCGGACCTGGACCAGCTGCTCGGCGCGGCGGTGGACGAGCTGGACTCCACCATCCAGGAGGTACGGACCACGATCTTCGCGTTGCAGCAGCCTCCGGCGGACGCGCCCGCCACCTTCCGGGGCCGCGTCCTGCGCGAGACGGCCGGTGCGGCCGCGCTGCTCGGGTTCCAGCCGTCCGTGCGCTTCACGGGGGCGGTGGACGCGCTGGTTCCGGAACGAGCGGCCCAGCGGCTCCTGGCCGAGCTGCGCGCCGCGCTGGCGGCGGCGCACCGACGGGCGGGGGTCACGCGGGTGCGGGTGGAGATCGACGCGAAGGCGAAGGCGACGGACGGGCGGGAGGCCGTACGCCTCACGGTGACGGACGACGCACCGGCGGAGCCGGGCCGCCCCGGCACGACGTTCACCTGGGAGACGCCCCTGTGAGCCACCGGCACCAGCCGCCCGGAGCCCGCTCCACCACGCCCCTGCCCCCACCGGGTCAGGGGCGGCTCCATGCCCTCGGACGCCCCGGCTGCCCGGTCCCTCCCGTACGACGCACCCAGGGGCGCCGTGGTGCCCGGCGGACCTGGCCCGGCCCCGCGTCCAGGAGAGGCGCCGCCGCCGCCTCGCCGGCGTGCCCCCCTCGCCCGCGTGCCACCGGTGCCACCATCCGGGTCCCCACGC
>NZ_VBVX01000146.1 GCF_005981925.1 Streptomyces albidochromogenes | reverse complement strand
ACCCGGCACCCAGCACACCCCGGGCCGAACCACAGGAGGAGTCACGTGAACACCCCGGAAGAACGCCCCAACCCAGACGAAGCCCTCGCCCGCGCCCGCGCCGCCCGCCCGGAGATGGCCGCCGCGCTCAACGAGGACCAGGAGCCCGACCCCGACGAGCCCCAGGGGTGGCAGCCGATCTGGAAGCGCCCCCGGAAGCCGAAGTCGAAGGCGGCGAACAAGGCGGAACTGCGCAAGCAGCGGAAGCGACTCCAGGAAGCAGGGAAGCGCCGCCTCGCAGTCGCGCCGGCCCCGCTCCCGGCAGAACCGGATCTGCAACGCCGCCGCGCGCCGCGACGCCCGCGCCCTGTCCCGGATGCGGCACTCGAAGGCCTGGCTGTGGTGACGATGCCGGACACGTCCACCGAGTGACCGCCCGGAGTCGACACGGGGTACATCCCATCGAGTGGACTCCACCGCGTGAACACCCTGCCCCGGCTCCAGCGCGGCGAGCCCTGGCACGAGATCGGCGTCGACGACCCGCACCGGCGCCGCGCCCGCTACCCCGAAGCGGCCGGCCGCTGACCGGCGCTGGGCAAGCCCAAGGGGAGCCTGGGCAAGCCGCCCGAACACCGGCTTGCCCACCCCGGCCAGGGCCGACTGACCGATGACGGGTGACCGATGACCGGTCACCGCCTCGGCCGAGAGTTGCATGGACCGGTCACGGCGCTGACGTGCGGGTTGACCTATCGCGGGAGACGGATCGGTCACGGCCGGCCCACCGACCGGTCACGGCTTCTGCTGGGCAAGCCCTCGACACGGAGGGCTTGCCCAGCGCCCGGATCACGTGGCGGGACGGCTCCCGAAGTCGTGGCGCCACCGCCTGGGACGCGAAGGCCCGGAGCCACTCGACGCCTCCTCGCCGTACGTACACCGGAGCCATGAGACGAACCAAGCAGAGCAACACCGGGCCCGTGCACAGCGATGCGGGGGACATGTGGCACGCCCTCGCCTCCCTCCGCCAGACCCACTCCGAACCCGTCGGGCACATCGACCCATTCGAGCACGCTGACGCGCTGCTCTCCCTCACCCGGCCCTCAACACAGAGAGGAATTGGACGTCATGCGCCGATACGAGACACGTCAGCCGGTTAGCGGGTCAAGTCGGCTGCTGGAGGCGGTCGAACAGGCGGACCGCTTGGAGTGTCCGCCAGTAGGCTCCGCCGTATGACGAGAACCGGCACGCGTGATGCTCAACTGAACCGGCTGTGGGGCGCCGCGTGCGCCTTCGCCGGGATCTTCTTTCTCGTGTGGGCTCTGTCCTGGATCAAGGCGAGCGTGGTGAATGAGGACCTGCAGAACCACTGCGAGGCTCTGCGTACGACCAGCTTCCCTTTCGAAAAGTCTAGTATGCATGAAGATGGCATGGTTGAGGGCGCGAACGGCTTGGTCTTCGAGGGGATTTTCTTCGGCTCGGTGGCCGCGGTCGCGGCCTGCCTGATAGCCGCCTTCATGGTCGAGGCGAGCCGGAGGAAATAGCACCACGAGTGCGCACCCTACGTCCGGCTCGATGGTTCAGGCTGCAACTGCCTGTGCGGCGGCACCGCCCTAGGGGAAGGCCACGGCCTCGTCATAGGTCCTGTTGTGCTGTAGGCAGCAGTAGAGCTGTCCGATCATGCGGTTGAAGAGGTTCCTCTGAGCCGCAGAGTGCCAGTCCCCGTGGTCGCGGCGCCGCCGGTAGTGCTCCTTGGCGCCGGGTGAGCGAGTGATGGCGGCAAAGGCCCAGAGGTAGCCGGCGTGGTTGAGCCGGTCGTTCTTCACCCACCGCCGAGAGACGCTCGACTTCTTCCCCCAGAGGCTCTGGTGATGGGCCAGGAGCCTGCGTATGCCTTCAGGCCGCGGGCGTCGGCAAAGCGATTGCGGTCGTCGCCGATCTCGGCAAACACCCGGGCGCCGAGCTGGACGCCGAGGCCGGGGAAGCTGAGGATGATCTCAGCGTCCGGGTGCTGAGGGAAAGCGTCTTCGACCGCCTCGGCGAGGTCGTCGGCAGCCGTGCAGGCCGCCTCCAGTTGCACCAGGAGGGCGAGCATCTGCTTGCCGAGGCTGGAAGCGTCATGTCGAATGCCCGACCTGCAAGGCAGCCGCAGGGCTGGCCTGCCGCACCGCGGGCGGCCGCCCGACCAACGAACACCGAGCACGCCGTGACGCCGTCGGCCCCATCCCGTACGCGAAGTGGCGAACGGAGGGCCTCATCCCGGAGCAGCGGACGTACACGATTCCGGCCGTGCTCAAGGAGTCGGAGAAGGCCCGCGCCGACTTCAACGTGGACACCGCCCTGGCCGACGGTGTGGCGGTCGTACGCATGTTCCTCGCCGACCGGCTCGGGTTGTTCCTCCAGGGCGAGGAGGCCATGGACCGCATCGACGACGCCGTGCGCAAACTGATCGAGGTCCGCGGCCCGGTGGGGACGGCCGACGTGGTCACCGTCCTCGCCAGCCAAGTCGCCTCGTTGCTGGCTGCGAACGCCGGACCCGACGGCGATCCGGAGGCCCTGTTCGACACGATGATCCGCACGCAGATCGACACGGTCCGCAGGATGAATGCGATCGAGAAGGAACGAGCCGACGGTTGACCGGCCGGTCAACCCCCTAGCATCCTGCCGATGCGGTACCAACGTGCACGCCGCTGGCGGTGTCCTGTTCGAGCGAAGGGCTGAGCTGTGCCCGACCGACCTGAAATTGTCTGCATCTGCGGCTCTACCCGGTTCGTCGACGAGATGCGTGCTCAGTGCGTGTGGGGCTTGGGGGCGGTGCCCTGGCCCCGGACCGCGAAGGGCCCCGGGCCCGCTCGTGCGGCCCCGGGTCCTGGCGCCGGTCTCACCGCCGCTCACCAGTCGTCCGCCCTCGGTGCTCGCCGCCCAGCTCGACCGCCTGACCGGCGTCATCGGCATGGACACCGTGGAACTCGGCATCGTGCCGCTCACCGCGTCCCTGAAAGTCCCGCCCGGCCTGGGTTTCTGGATCTACGATGACCGCCAGGTCGTCACCGAGACCTGGCACGCCGAACTCTGGCTGGATGACGCCGACACCCTCGCCCTCTACCTGCGGACCTGGAGGACGCTCCGGGAATCCGCCGTGTACGGGGCCGACGCCCACCACGTCATCAACGCCGCCCGGCGCGCGCCCCTGAACCCGCCCTGACACCTCGCGACAAAGGTCAGACAGAAGCCCAGTCAGACGGTTCCGACCTCTCGCGCCGGGTCGGGATCCTGCCGCGCGACCGCGCGCAGTACGCCAGGGCGGTCACCGAGGCCGCGCCCGCGCTGCCGACCGCCGGGCAGGTGACGCGTGGGGCGGGCCGACCTCGAGTACGAGTGCGGCGGGCGCACCGTCCCGGTCCTCGACCTGCGCGCCCGGACACTTTGGACATGCCCGCGCGTCTCCTGCCGCGCGTCGGTGGGGGAGCCGGCGGGTATGGCTTCCACGGAACGCTCAGAAGGCACGGCCGACCAGGGGGACGGATGGGGAAGGCGAGTCGATCGAGGAAGCAGCGGACCCGGGAGGAGACGTCGGGTTGGACGGCTGCGGTGGCGGCCAGAGAGGCGCACCGGCGGCGGCGTCAAACGCTGGACCTGCTGCCCGGCAACCCCTTCGTACGCGCCATGATGCTGCAGAACAACACCAACCGGATGACCGAGTTACGCACGGTCCTCAATCGCAGCACCGTAGCTGTGCGCGACCGAGAGAGCATGTCCTTCGCCATGATGCTGGGCAAGCAGGGACTGGCCCCGCCATGGCCGGCAGGACCTCAGCAGGCCACTGACTGGCAGATCCGCCAGATCGTGCAGGCCCTAGAGCAGGCCGACGTGTGCGTGATCTCGCCCGGGGCTCATGCGGCGGTGATGGCGGCTGCCTCCACGCTGGAGCCCGCCGACGTCACCACTCTGGACCGGGACAACGACATCCACACCCCCATCGGGTTCGTAGTGCTCCCAGAGCCCGTCGTTCTCGTCAACCGCGGCGGCGGCATCTCCGACACGGTGGCGTTCGGATGGCAGTTCATCACCCAGCATCAGGTGTTACCCACCTCCACCTATCCCGGAGTCCAGCTCACGACCTTCATGGACAGAGACGGACCGGTCCAGCCCGCAGAGTGGCGCATGGTGGTGGCCCAGGCCCGCGCCAACCACACGCCTCTACCGCCCTTCGTACCCGACGGCATGTACGGCCTGAGAGGTGACCGCGCCAAGCCGACAAGAGCGACGCCGACCTCGCCAGCCTGAACACCGAACACCGCCAGCTCAACCAAGCGCTCAACCAGGTGGCCCGCCCCAACACACCCTCCGATATCGGCGAATGGGACGGTGGCCGGATCGAAGACATCAACGACGACTTCGCCGCCCGATACATGTTCGCCTTCTGGCGCCTTGCCTCTCACGGCACTACCACCATCGGGCCGGTCGCCCCCCGTAGAACGTCCTCCCGCCAGGACACCACCGCCTCGACCACTGACCGCGACATCCGCATCGTGCGGCTCACTCACCAGATCCCCGCCCAACGCACCGACTCGGAGAGCACAGGCAGGGAGCGGGTCGATAACCGGCGCTGGCCGGTCCGGATGCACAAGGTCCGCCAGTGGTACCCGAGCAGGCAGGAGCACCGCGTGATCTGGCGAGGCCCGTACATCAAGGGCCCCGCGGACGCGCCGCTCGTGATGGGGGAGAAGGCCTCGTTGACTGACTCAGAAGTGGCCTCCGAAGCCTGGCCGGGTGCGGGGCAGCGCGGCCGGCCAGAGGCCCCGGCCAACCCCGATTCGCCGGCTCTCACAAGGCGGAGGTGCTCCACAAGGTCTGCGCCGAGGACTGGAACGCGGCCCATCCGACCGAGGTGCGGTTCGTCTCCGACGCACAGCCCAAGAGGGGTCGCAAGCGCGATCATGCCCGAGCACACCAATGCCGCGGGGCGGGCTGTTCCGTCACCAGCAAGTCGCCAGCCGGCCTGTGGTGTCGACGCATCCGTACTGGGAGACGGTCGAGGTCGGTAAGAGGGTGGATCAGCGGATGGCGCTGAAACATGTGCACGAGCAGGACGCCGACGTGGGCCGGGCCGAAGCGGCATAGCGATGCGCGTTCCGCCCGGTCGCGGTCCGGCGGTGCCCGTCGTAGACAGAGGTAGTGCTGCGTCCCCCGGTGGACGTAAGAGCGGTCTCTGCCTGCCAGGAGACCAGGGCTTCGTCCGCGGTGTGCAGGCCTTCAAGAGTGCTCAGCGCCGGGTGAGCGGTGCACAGTGACCGTGGCCGGTGGCGGAGCTGCCGACTGGTTCGTCCAGGCAGCCGGGCTGCGGACGGTCGCACGTGCTCGAACTCGAAGAAGAATCGGCGATCCCACGGACGGAGGAGGATGACCGCTGGGAAACCTCTGTGGTGGTATCTGGTGCTATGAGAGAATTCGGGTCCCCTGAACCAGCCTTCGGCGCGACACCGGCGGCCGAGCGCAGCAGGCACGCGGGGTGGCTGGAGCTGTTCTTCGACCTGGTGTTCGTGGCGCTGGCCGCTCAGCTCGCGCACTCGTTGCACGGCGATCCGGGGCCGGCCGACTTCGCGGTCTTCTTGGCGCTGTACTTCCCGCCCTGGTGGACGTGGATCAACCTGACCGTGGCGGCGAACATCTTTGATGAGGACTCCACACGCCGGCGACTCCTGATGCTCACCGCCATGCTGTGCCTGGCGGTGATGACCGTCGCCGTGACCGAGGCCACGGATGAACGTTCCGCCGCGTACGCCCTCGGCTACGCGGGTTCCCGCCTCGTTCTGCTGGGTCTCTGGTGGCCCTCCACCCGCCGCGCGATCGTCCCCGGAGGAGCCCTCGTACCGAGGTGGCGGCCGTTGTTCTACTGTCTGGCCTCGGCAGTCGGGTGGGTCGCGTCGGTTCTGGTGCCGACTCCCTGGCGGTTCGTGATGTGGGCCGGGCTGCTCGCCGCCGAGATCGGAGTACTGCTAACGGCTCGGCCCGGCGGGATGCCGCGCAGGCTGCACGTCGGGCACCTGGTTGAGCGGGTGGGGCTCTTCGTGATCATTGTGTTCGGTGAGTCGGTCATCGGACTGATCACCTCACTGGACGCAGAGTGGACGGCAGCCGCGGGCTGGGTCGCGCTCATCGGTTTCGTCATGCTTGCCGCATTGTGGTGGTCGTACTTCGACTTCGGATCGGCCGCGGCGGAACACGTGCTGGGCGCGGCGACGGAGCGGCGGGCGTTCCCGCTGGCCAGGGACGTCACGGGCTTTCTCCACTTCTTCGTCACGGCTGCCGTCGTCGCCATGGCGGGCGGCCTGGCCACCGCGGTGGAGGAGGCAGGACAAGGGCATACCCATCTCGCCCACGGTGCGGTGGTCGCGCTCGCCGGTGGTCTGGCGCTCTACCATGCCGCGCACGCGGCCATCTCCCTGCGTTTCGGACGCCGCCTGTGGATCGTGGCAACCTGGGCCGGCCCGGGCATCGGCGTCCCGCTGGCGGTCATCGCGTTCGCCAGACACCTCGCGCCCTGGCAAGTGGTGGGGCTGCTGACAGCGGAGGTCCTTGCCCATCTGCTGTACGCGCGGTGGGCGTCCGCACGAGCTCCTGCTGCGGGCGCAGATGCTCAGACCGCTGCCAGAGCCCCGCGAACCTGACCGCCCCCAGCGCACACGGACATCGTGGACCACAAGACGTGTCTGGCCGCCCCGGGCGATCACACCGAGGTCCTGCCAGCAGTGCGGCTGCTGGTTCGCTGCGAAAGTGAGGGTCACCTGTGAGCCCTGCGCTTACTTCGCGAAGAAGCGAGGCGCCCGAGCAGTCCCTTCGCCAGCGTGCGGCCGCTGCCGCCGTGCCGGTCTACCGCTCGCCGGCGGGTACTGCTGCGGCTGCCGCTGGCACGTGGCCAACTATGGCCCAGGGGACTTCGCCCGGTTCGGAACGCAGCTGTGGTTCGGTCCACCGGTCCCGGCGCCCACCAGCCTGCGTCCGTCGGAGGTGTCCCCGCGTGCCTCACGCCGCCCTGTCTCCGAGCACGTGGCGACCCCTGGGCAGGAGAGGCTGGTCGAGCTCCGGCGAGACTGGCGCCCGGTGGTCGAGTTGGCGCGGCAGGAGCTGCCGACGCTCACGGACTCCGCCACGCGGCTGCTCGCCGACCTCGACAGCGTGATGAAGAAGGAGATGTGGTCCACGGTCCCCGTCACCAAGACTCCCGCGAACGCCACCAACAGATCCACGAACGCATCGAACGCGGCGACAGCCTTCACGCCATCGCACGAGACCTCCAGCTCAGCCGCGGCACGGTCAACCGCTTCGCACACGCCGCGGAAGTCGATGAACTTCTCCTCGCAGCCATCCACCGACCCACCCTGATCGACGACTACCGCCTCTACCTGCACCACCGCTGGATGGAAGGCTGCACCAACGCTTCCGTGCTCACTCGGGAAACCCAGCGGCTGGGCTACCGCGGCGACGTCAACACCGTCCGCCGGCATCTGAAGCCCTACCGCAACAGTGCGATCCCGGCCACCGCCCCCTTGCCACACCTGACCGTCCGCAGGGGCACCGACTGGACCATGCGCCGGCCCAAGCACCTCACCGATGTCGAGAGAAAAGGCCTCGACGAGCTGTGCGAGCGGAACCCCGCGCTGGCGACGACTGTCGAGTACGCACGCCGCCTGGCACTCATGGTCCGCGACCGCCGCAGTGAACACCTCGCCCTCGATGTCTGGATCGCTGACGTTCGCCTCGACGGACAACGCGAACTCCGCACCCGGGCCAACGGCATGCGGCGCGACCGCACGGCCATCCAGGCCGCCCTCACCACGACCTACACGTCCGGAGCAGTCAAGGGCAACGTCACCAGGATCAAGCTACTGAAGAGACAGATGTACGGCCGCGCCAACTTCGATCTCATGCGACGCCGCATGCTGCTCTCACCATGATCAAGAGGCCGCTACCCCCACATTGGCGACAGAGCCAACTTCTGTGATGTGGCTGCGGAGAGTCAGACGCTCGCAGGCTTCACACTGCTCTTGCCGATGGTGTCTGCCCGCTCTGTGCCTGCCGGACGCGCTGAGCGAGCATGCGGGTAACAGAATTGAGGATCTTGGCATCGGCAGCGGCCGGACCATCCGTGTTGATGTTCACGTAAGCGACGACGGAGTCCAGACGAACGGTGATCCGGGTGCTGCAGCGATCCTTGCCCTGGCAGTATGAGGCCGCGAATGCTGCATCAGCGTCCGGGATCTGCACGGGTCCGATCTGGGCGCTAGCCAGCTGGGACTTCACCATCGTGTACCCCTCGATGGCGTCAGCCCGGGTCTGGAAGGACTGGACACCAAATCCCACGATGCCTTCGAGGTCGGTCGCGGCGTAGCCCTGTGTGCCCAGGGCCACCAAACCCTTCTCCGGAGAAGCCCCCAAGAGACGCAACGTGCCGGACTTCTCCCAGCCCGCAGGCACGTCGCCCGCCTCCGGCAGCGCCGCTCGCACTTGTTCCTTGCCCAGAGTTCTGGAGGACTCAGGCGAAGGCATGACGTCCCGGGTCGCGCCGGGTCCCCCGGCGTCGTCTCCCGATCCGCACCCGAACAGGGCCACCGCCGCCCCGATCAGGCATAAACCCCGGATTGCCCTCTTGGCCCGCAACACTGCTCTCCCTTCGATGGCAAGCGACCAGCCCGACGATCATATGGGCACCTTCAAGTAAGGCTCACGTGCTGTAGTCGGGAATCACCTCTGTCTGTCACGACAACAGGACGCGCTTGCGCGGGGGTTGAACCCTGCGCGGCCGAACATCTGGCGCTTGAGCATCTTGATCCGATTGACGTGGCCCTCGACGACTCCGGAGCTCCAGGGCAGGGTGAGGCCAGCGATGACTGCGTCCCGGTAGCGGTCGATGCCTGCGGCGAGGGTGTGGTCTTGCCGAACGACGTCGAGCCACTCGGGTAATCGCTCGCCCTCGTGCTCAGTGAGCATCCGGGCGAAGGACCGGACGTGTGGGGTGAGGGCTCCACAGCCGATCCGGCACGGATTCGACATCGTCGTCGAGGCCACCGGCCGCGTCGACCAGCTCGCGCTCGCGGTCCAGTCCTCGCGCCGAAGGGCGTCTGCGATTCCGCCGGCATCCACTGCCGGCCCGGCGAACTCCCGCTGGACATCCGCTGCCCAGTGCACGTCGACGACTTGGCCGCCGCCCTTCTGACGCGGCCGGTATCCACCATGTCGCAGGGCCTGACGCTGTGAGCCGTCACGAACTCGGCATTCTCATCGCCAGGCGTGACGGTCTCGACGCCTCCCGGCTGCCCACGGGCCTGCGGGCCCGCAGCACACTTCCCGACACCCTCGATGTGCTCCTCGACAGCCGAGCACGCTACGAGCAACACCCGGGCAACTACCTGGCATTTCTTGGGCTGGCAGCCGCCATCTGCTGCTACAAACGCTTCCGCAACCTCACCATGTAGGACACGGTCTTAAAGGTGTGTGAGGAGGATGGGATCGAAGAGCGGTCCTTGATCACCAGAAAGTAGGTTTTGGCCATGACTGGTGACTGGTGACTGGCGGATGGACCGGATTGGGGCTGCGTTGAGGGGCGAGAACCCGACCGTGCTGCGACGGTTAACGTCGGGGTTCGCGGTGATCGGGGATGTTCAGTTCCTGCCGGGCTACTCGGTTCTACTGGTGGACGACCCGGGTGTGCAGCGGCTGTCGGGCCTGCCGAGGGAAGCGACTGTCGTTCCTGTCTGACATGGATCAGCTCGGTGAAGCCGTCGAGCGTGCCTGTCGGCGGCTGGACCCGGCTTTCCGACGAGTCAACCTGGAGATCTTGGGGAACACGGACCCGTTCTTGCATGCGCATGTCTGGCCCCGGTTCGAATGGGAGCCGGCCGATGTGGTGGGCAAGCCTGTGTGGTTCTATCCGCGTGAACAGTGGAGTGACGAGCAGTTCAGGCTCGGTCCGCAGCACGACGTACTGCGGGAAACGATCGGCAGCGAGCTGGACCGGCTGCGATCGGGGACCTGACTGTTGAGGGCCCGCCGACCGTCAGGTCAGCGGGCCCGCTGATCGGTGACGGTCAGCCGATGCTTACCGCCGGCGCGTGCTCCCTTTCCGTCTGGCCAGGGACGGGGTGGTGGTCAATCGTCTGTGACCACTTTCGGAGCCCGGCTCCCGCCGCCTGTTGAGTCACCGGAGGATGTGGGCGGCTTCGACCTGGTGGAGGTGGATGAGGATGTCGTAGGAGCGGCCGAGGGCGGTTGCCGGGGCGTCGGTCGACCAGTACAGGCCGTAGGAGCGGGTGGGGCGGGCTTCGGCGAGCCAGGTGCGGGCCGCTGGGGGCGCGGTGCGCAGGTCGATGCTGAAGTCGCGGTAGCGGAGCCTGTCGAGGGTGTACTCGTTGTACCCCTTCGGGGCGGGTGTGACGGTGTATGCCTTGGGCTGCTGGGCGGTGAGGTCGGGCAGGGCGTTGACGGTGCCCTGGTTGAAGGTCAGCCCGATGTTGACATAGTCCGGGCCGAGTTGTGCGCGCAGGAAGGCACCAGTGGGTTGCGGGAACTCAGCCGGGTTGTCGCTGGTGTAGGCGACGTGGCCGTTGTTGGAGGCGAGCAGGATGCGGCCGCTCTCGTGTCGCAGCCACCAAGCGGTGTTGACGGCCATGGCACGGTCGCGGTAGCGCATGCGCTCGGGGAACTGGTCATCGGGGAAGGCGTAGCCGGTGAAGCTCTGGGCGATGGCGGTGGCGTTCTGCAGGGCCCAGGCGTACGCCCGCTCGGTGTCGCGGTCCGTGGCGCGGGGGCGGCCGTGGTCGCGGAGCAGCGTCACGGCGGCGTCGGCCCGGTCGGCCTCGGTGCGGCGTGTTGGAAGGTCCTTGGTCAGCTGGCCGACCTCCACGGTCCCGCTTGCGTTCCGGCTGCTGGCTTCAGTCCGGCGTAGAGGTCGCCGATGCGCTTGGCCAGGTCGGGGCGGTGTGCGGCGAGGTAGTCGGTGACGTGGCCGAAGGCGTCGGGTCCGGCATAGCCGAGGTCGTTGCCCACGAACCGCAGCTGCGGCCGGTCGGGGTGGGTGATGTTGTAACGGCGCATCCAGTGGATGAGGTCGAGGTACTCCTGGGTGTTCCAGAAGACGTACTGGCCTTGGAACTCGTCCTGCATGATCTGCGCGGGATCGCCGATGCCGCGAGTGACGTAGGAGTCCAGGCGAAGGCCGGTGCTCCAACTCGCCTCCAGGGCGAGGGTGGTGAAGCCCTTGGTGGCGACGAGATGGCGGAAGAGCCGCTGCTTGAGCGTGAAGAACTCGTGGGCGCTGTGGCTGGCCTCGCCCAGGCCCACAGCGCGGGCGCCGCCGACCATGCGGCTGAGCGCATTGAGGTCGCTCAGGGGCCGCGCGCTGCGGTTCAGGGCGTCGAGCGGCTCGGCGGCCGAGGAGGTGCCCGCTGCGGCGGTGCCGATGCCGAGGGCCTTCGACGCGAGGGCGGTGGCAGTGGCCAGGCTGAGCAGCCGGCGGCGTGTGACGGGGCGGGCGTGGCTCATGGCGTCTCCCTCGAGTGGTGGGTATGGCGCGACAGTAGTCAGAGTTTGGGCGCTTGCGCAAGACGAACGTCTCATTCGTGCGCCTCATGCTTTCGTGCAATGCATCAGGTAGCGTTCTCGGCATGGGAAATCGCGAGGATCTACTGGCGGGGGCCAGGCACTGCCTGGAGGAGAAGGGCTGGGCCCGAACCACGGTGCGCGACATCGTGACGGCCGCCGGCGGCGTGAGCATGGCGGCCATTGGCTACCACTTCGGCTCCCGTGAGGCGCTCTTGAACGCCGCTCTCATCGAGGCGATCGACGAGTGGGGCACACGGATCGGTCGCACTCTGGCCTCCTATGGCGAAGCCGGAAGAAGCCCGGCCGTGCGCTACGAGGCGATGTGGGCCGCGATCATCAAGTCCTTCCAGGACGACCGCACGCTGTGGCTGGCCACGCTCGAAGCCCTGCTCCAGGCGGAACACTCCAACGATCTGCGCCGCTACCTGGCCGGAAGTCAGGCCCAGGGCCGCCAGGGCCTGGCCGCGCTGCTGCTCGGCACACCCGAGGACGAGGTCGGCGACACCGCCGCCCGCACCCTGGGCGCCGCGCAGATGGCCCTGTTCACCGGCCTGATGACGCAGTGGCTAACCGACCCTGACCAGGCTCCTGACGCCTCTGAAATCGTCGCGGGTCTACGCGCCCTCACCGGCATCGTCGACGCACACGAGTAGCCAAGGACCCGATCGCCGGACACCGACGGGCAGCCTGCTGCATCACGGTGTGCGGCCGCTTCTCTGCTGCGCTTCGCCGAGGGCGTCGCTGGTCCGGGGCCCTCCCGTCCAGAAGCCTGTACGTCGTCCTTGCCGTCACGACGCCGCTTCGCGGGCTGGTACTACTTCGCGTCGTCCCCGGACCACGTCGGCTGCGAGTCGCGGCTGGAGCGGGGAGCCACGAATGCAAGCGGCTGGGCCATGGGATCGGAGAGGGCTCGTGGGCCCCTACAGCAGGTGATCACACTGAAGGCGCGGTGGCGCTCTCCAGGTTGCCGGTCACGCTTCTCCACACCGGACGTGCGCTGGGGCACCCGGCGGGACGCCGTGGGCGACGCCGTACGGAGTCAGGGCCAGTACGCCGATTCCGCGTACCGATGTGCTCGGCGTCAGGGCGAGCGGGCTGACGCCGAGCGCCTTGGCGATCTCAGGGGCCAAGTCGTGGGCGGCCCACTTCCACTCGTCTCGCGGACCCGTCTCCGAGCCGCCCTGCAGGGCAGCCCAGTGTCTTGATCGCCGGAAACGACGTCCGCGTGGGAGCGGGTGCTCGACTTACTCCCGGTACTTTCAAGGTACTCCGTCCAGTGGTCGGACGAGCCGTTCTGAGGTGATTTCCCACCGGACACGCCGTCCGGCCGATCAGGCGACCAACGTCGCAGCCGCCGTCCGCGCCACGCTGTTCCCGCACCTCTTGGGGCGCCACTGCCGACCGCGCTGCTCGGCTCGCCGGACGTGCTGCGCCCGGCGGCCGAAGAAGCCGGTCCGGGCGGCACCTCCGTGCCTTCACGGTGATGACCGCCTGTTCTTTTGCCTCTACGCCCACCGCGCCCCGATCGCGGGCAGCAGCTCGACGCGCTCTGGGGGGCAGTGTCGCGGCCCTGGTCCGCTGATTAGTGGCTGGTCGGGTCGGGGCTGGAGCGGTCAAAATCGTCTGAGGGCTGCAAGGCCAAGTACCTCTGCCTCTCATGAACAGAAATCTATGCTCGTCGGAGTAGACATTGGGTGGTGGTGTGGTTATGGTTTCTCTCGTACCGCAGAGAGACCGAAGGGCCTGGCAGAGATGAACTGCCAGGCAGCAGTCGCGCAGTTGTAGTTCGCAGGGCGGTGCGGTGGTGGAGTTTCGAAGCCAGGGTTGTCGAAGGACGGCGACGGGACTGACGACCGGACCGGGTGGCCCGCGGTGATCAGGGGCCGCCGTGAGCAGTACCGCAGTTGACGCGGTGCAGTACCCAGCAGTGAAGTCAGTGAGCGGTACCTCGGTGAAGGCGTCGGCTGCGGGCGCGCGCACCGGGAGGTTCGGCAGTGGGGTTCCAAGCCAGAGCAGACGCAAGACGGGCAACGGGGCTGGCTGCCGAAAGGGTGGCGCTGTGACAGGCCACTGAGCAGTTCGCATCACCAGCAGTACGCAGTAGAGCAGTACGCAGTACCCGTTTTGGTAGGTAGTTGACCCCAGAGGGAAGAACGGAGGAACGAGGCGCCATCAGGATCGCCCGGGCGGAAAGCGTTGAGCCCGGGTACCGCAGGACATCCGATAGTGAGGTGGTCTCCGGTCAAGCAACCGCGATCCCCGCACCCCCGACAGCAACCAGGCCGGGCACGCGGAAACAGAAGGCCGGCGCAGTACCAGGGCCGGCAGATGGTGTAGCAGTTCCTTCGGGGCCCTGGTGCCATTGGCACCAGGGCCCCTCCAGCATGCCCCACAGGAAGGTGCGATGACCGCAGACGACTCATATGGCCGTCTCGACGACGACGATTACCCCGCCTACACCACGGGCCGGGCCGCCGACATGATCGGCACCACCCCAAGCCTCCTGCGCGCCCTCGGAGACGCCCGCCTCATCACCCCGCTGCACTCAGAGGGTGGTCACCGCCGCTACTCCCGCTACCAGCTGCGTATCGCCGCCCGGGCCCGAGTGCTCGTCGATCAGGGCATCCCCATCGAGGCCGCGTGCCGCATCATCGTGCTCGAGGACCAGCTCGAAGAAGCCCAGCGCATCAACGCCGAACACCGCCGCACCGGCGAAGCGGCGACCCCGACGGCCGCGGCCTGAGACGGCCGAGACCTACGGCTCCTCAGAGTCCGTGGCTGCCACCCACACACGCTGCCCGGGACGCAAAGCGTTCCGGGCAACTTCGCTACCTTGAACCGGCCGACGGTCAGGACCGCACCATTGCCGCCTGGTGTGAGCCGCCGACGTGGATGCCGGCAGGAACACCCCGCCCAACGACCAGCAGCGACACGACCCGTCACCCCGCGCGTCTGCAGCGTCAGGCGCAGGACGGCATGAAGCACAGTGCCGGGGGACCGACGGCGCGAGGATCGGCTTGGCGGTGGAAGTGCTCTGTACAGGCCCCGGTGCGCGTCACGCATCCGCTGCGCCAGCACCGTAGTGGCGTGCCGTGTCTCAGGCGGGTCCGTGGGGGACGGATGTTACTTACGCATCGACGGGACCCCGACTCCCGGCGCGTCACGGTCATGTCCCTCATCCGCACCCGGGCCATTGCCACCGGCGCCGAGGTTGGCCTCGATGCTCTCCAGTTGGGCCAGGAGGTGCTCGAGAAGGGCGGCGGAGTGCCGCAGGGCGACGCGCTGCTCGCCGTCGTGCAGGGTCGCGTCGGTCCCCCAGATGGGGTGCCCGTCGGTCGGCGTGAACGTCCAGGCTCCCATCCGAACCGTGCGATCGGACTTCCGCGCGCCGCGCGGGTGGAGACCTGGAGTGACCAACGGACTTAACTTCGTCATAATCCGTCCAACGGAACGCCTGTTGGGCGGGATGCGCGGCAAACGGGTGACCGCGTTGTCGCATTTGAACTAATTCGGCCTAGTGGTTAATCGGTTCTGCACCCCTTGGGGTACGCGAGCCCGCGCCCCGGCCCTGAGTGTTCGCAGCTCCGCACAGCGGTGCTCGAGGAACCCCGTTAGGGAGGCAGTCGTCTCTGCTTCTCGGCTACCAGGAGAGCAGGGCGTGGATGGTCTTGCCGTCGTCGTAGCAGAGGGTCTGCTCGGCGAGGGTGTTGCTGAGGCGCCAGCCTAGGCCGCCGCGGCCGTTGAGGCCGGCGGGCCGCGGGGTGGGTCCTTCGTGCCCTCGAACACTGGAGCCTTGGCGACTTCCCGACCCTCCCGTGCTCATGCTGATCCGGGCGCCAGTTATGAACACGGGTTGCGGTCATGGTTGGGGCGGTGGTGGTTGCGGCGCGCCGTGTGGCGCGGCTGTTACGTGATCACAGTGTTTCGGCGCGTTGGTCACAGCGGTGTGGGGGAACGGTCTGGGCCCGTAGCGTCCGGTGGCCCGCGGCGTTTGCTGCGGCATGAATCACTCACGCGATGAGTACCGCATCGGACGTAACGCAGCAGGGTTGTTCGGCGCCTTTGGGCGCGACACTTCTCAGAAGGATCACGAGGAGTGCCGGTGGTGCGCACAGCTGCGCGAAGCCGAAGTCGACCAAGCCCGCTCATCAAGACCCGGCATGAACAGGAACGCCAAGCCGCAGGACTGACCTGCTGGCCGCATGACGGGCTCGCGGCTGGGAGCCCAGTCGCTTCGGCCACGTCGCCCCCGGCGCGACCGCGTCTCTGTCCCCGCCGCATTTCTCCTGGACGGCGGTGGGGCTTGGCGGGGTGGCTGCGTCAGAGCTTTCGGCTGTTGCTGACTGGAGCGGGTCTGTTGTCAGGGCAGGGGGAGGCGGGCCAGTGCTGTGGCGAAGCTCAGGACGGCCGCGAGGGTGGCCAGGGTGAGGAGCAGGAGGCGCGCGCATCGCAGTGCACGCGCCAGCCTGGCTGCTCCGGTCGTTGGCTTCTCGGGTGCTTGGGCCTGCCTGGGCCAGTGGTGGAAAGGCTCGGGGGGATTCACTTCGTCATGCCGCGTCATGGTCCGGCGACGTACGCGCGGCGGCGGGGGGCGGCGGCACGTGGGGACTGTCGCAGGACTGGTACGAGCCGTGTGCCGGTGGGCCGCCTCCTCGGGCGTTCAAAGGGATTCTCCGGCTGCGGTGGGAGCGGGGGAGGCGTCTGGGCAGTAGCTGGCGTGCTCTGGCCATCGGTCGGCGCCGGTTTCCGGTTCGTAGAAGCGCAGTTCGCCGCACAGGGTGCACCGTTGGGCTTGGGTGGTTGACGGCAGGCAGTGGAACTCGCGGGCGTCGCCGGACAGTGCGTAGGGCTCGATCAT
>NZ_VBVX01000145.1 GCF_005981925.1 Streptomyces albidochromogenes | reverse complement strand
TGGCTGTACCTCTTCGGCTCGATCATCGCGGTGGCCGGCTTCCTCACCCCCCAGGGTGCGGCCGACTTCGGCTGGTTCGCCTACGCCCCGCTGTCGGACGCGGTCCGTTCGCCGGGTGTCGGCGCCGTGTCCTCGCCGTCCGAGGCGCCGTCGCTGGTCGTCGACTCGCTCGGCAAGCGGTGCCCGATCCCGGTGATCGAGCTGGCGAAGGTCATCGGCGACGTGCCGGTCGGCGGGACGGTGACGGTGCTCTCGGACGACGAGGCGGCCCGGCTGGACATTCCGGCGTGGTGCGGGATGCGGGGGCAGGAGTACGTCGGCGAGCGGGCGGCGGAGCGCGGCGCGGCGTACGTGGTGCGGCGCCTGAGCTGACGGCGGCGCGGCGCGGGCTGCCGCTCTTGGCGCTCCCGGACGCCGACGGGGCCGGCGGAGCCGCCGGGCGCGCTGCCGCCCGGCGAACTCGTCCGGCCCCGTCCGGCTCCGAGAGCACGTGCGCGGGGGCGTCCGGGGTCAGGACAGGTGGGCGCGGACCTCTTCCGCCGCCTCGTGGCCGTACGCCTTGGTGAAGCGGTCCATGAAGTTGGCGCGGCGCAGTGTGTACTCCTGCGTGCCCAGCGTCTCGATCACCAGCGTCGCCAGCATGCAGCCGACCTGCGCGGCCCGCTCCAGGCCGACGCCCCAGGCAAGGCCGGACAGGAAGCCGGCGCGGAACGCGTCGCCGACGCCGGTGGGGTCGACCTTGCCCTCCTCCTCCGGGCAGCCGACGATCACCGGCTCCTCGCCGACCCGCTCGATCCGCACACCGCGCGAGCCGAGCGTCGTGACGCGGTGGCCGACCTTGGCGAGGATCTCCCCGTCGCTCCAGCCGGTCTTGGACTCGATGAGCCCCTTCTCGTACTCGTTGGAGAAGAGGTACGTCGCACCGTCGAGCAGCGTGCGGATGTCGTCACCGGACATGCGGGCGATCTGCTGCGAGAAGTCCGCGGCGAACGGGATGGAGCGGGCCTTGCACTCCTCGGTGTGGCGCAGCATCGCCTCGGGGTCGTCCGCGCCGATCAGGACGAGGTCGAGGCCGCCGACGCGCTCGGCCACCGCCTGGAGCTCGATCTGGCGGGCCTCGCTCATCGCGCCCGTGTAGAAGGAGCCGATCTGGTTGTGGTCGGCGTCGGTGGTGCACACGAAGCGGGCGGTGTGCAGGACCTCGGAGATGCGCACCGAGCCGGTGTCCACTCCGTGCCGGTCGAGCCAGGCGCGGTACTCGTCGAAGTCCGAGCCGGCGGCGCCGACCAGGATCGGGGCCGTGCCGAGCTGGCCCATGCCGAAGCAGATGTTCGCACCGACACCGCCCCGGCGTACGTCGAGGTTGTCGACCAGGAAGGAGAGGGAGACCGTGTGCAGCTGGTCCGCGACCAGTTGGTCGGCGAAGCGGCCGGGGAAGGTCATGAGGTGGTCGGTGGCGATGGAGCCGGTGACTGCGATACGCACGGCGAGGACGCTCCTGCGGGCGGTGGGTGAGGACAGTCCACGCTACCCGGTCGTAGCCGCCGCGCACCAAGAGGCAAAACTACCCGATAGTAGGGCTTTTTTCCTGAGGTCCCAGCTGCTTACGGTGCGAGCGACGGGGTCCGCGGTGTGGCGGCCCCGCAGAGCTACGGGAGCGTCCCGCATGCAGAAGCACAGCGTCACGTCGTCCGCCCGGGCCGAGCAGGACGGCGGCCTGGAGGAACTGCGCGGGGACTGCGCCCGGATGGTCCCGCACTGGGCGGTGCCCGCCGAGTGCGCGCCCGCTCCGGTGCCGGTCTCGCTGATCCACGGCGTCACCGTTCCGCCCGCCTCGGCGCGCCTGGTGGGCGCGATGTCCGAGTACGGGGGCTGAGCCCGGCTCCCGCAGGCGCGCGCGGGGAGCGTGAGGGAACCGCACGCTCCCCCGTTCCGTCCCACCGGTGTCTCCCGTGGAGGGACTCCCGTTGAGGGATACGACACAGGCACTGGACGGCACAGCGGCCGAAGGAGCGATGCGGTGAGCACCGAGCGACCGGAAGAGGACGCGGGCGGCGTCCACAAGCGGCGTGCCCCGCTGGTCGCCGCCTCGGTGGCGGCGGCGGTGCTGCTGGCCGGGGGCGGCGCGGCGTACTGGGCGTCGACCGCCTCGGGCGGTGGCGGCGGCACGGGCAGCGGCGCACAGGCGGACGACGGCACTCCGCCGCCGCTGCGCCTCGACGGCCATACGGAGGCGGACGCGCCCGGCGTGGCGCCCGGCGAGCCGGACCCGAACGGCGGGGTGACCTACCGCGCGGAGGCGAAGCTGCCGAAGGGGCCCGGGTCCGCCCCGGTGTACCGGGCCTCGGGCACGGTCACCTCGGCGGAGGTGGCCCGGCTGGCCGAGGCGCTCGGCGTACCGGGCAAGCCGCGCGGCGAGGGCGCGGTCTGGAAGGCCGGCGTCACCGCGGACGGCGCGGGGCCCGTGCTCCAGGTCAACAAGGAGGCGCCGGGCACCTGGACGTTCGCGCGGTTCGGCCCGGCCGGCGGTGACGACTGTGCCCGGGGCAAGCAGTGCCCCGACGACTCCTACAAGCCGGGCGGCGAGGGCTCGGCGGTGAGCGAGAAGGCCGCGAAGAAGGCCGCGGCGCCCGTGCTGAAAGCGCTGGGCCAGGACGACGCCGAGCTGGACGCCCGGCAGCTGATGGGCGCGGTACGGGTGGTCAACGCCGACCCCCGGGTCGGCGGCCTGCCGACGTACGGCTGGGCGACCGGCATCCAGATCGGCTCCGACGGGCAGCCGGTCGGCGGCAGCGGGCAGTTGAAGGGCCTCACGAAGGGCGACACGTACCCGGTGATCAGCGCCGACGAGGCGCTGAAGCAGCTGAACAAGTCCGGTCAGGGCGCCGGCCGGATCGGCATCGGCGGGTGCGCGACCCCCGTGCCGCACGGCGACAAGGGCGACGAGAAGGGCGCGGCGGATTCGCCCTGCGAGCCGGCCGGCGGGCGGGGGCCGTCCGCGCCTGAGCCGGTGGCCGTGGGCGGGGCGGTGTTCGGGCTGGCCGCGCAGTACGTCGACGGGCGGCAGGCGCTCGTACCGTCGTGGCTGTTCGAGGTGGAGCCCGGCGGCGGCGCGCAGGCGTTCACGATCACGCACCCGGCGGTCGACCCCGACTACCTGGCCGAGCCCTCCCCGGAGCCGGCTCCGACCGGGAGCGGCGAGCCCCCGGCGCCGCCCCGGCAGGTCGAGTCGTACAGCGCCGACGGGCGGGAGCTCACGGTGCACTTCTGGGGCGGTGTGTGCAGCGAGTACGCCGCGAAGGCGAGCGAGGAGAACGGGACGGTGAAGGTGCGGATCACCGAGACCAACCCCGATCCCGACCGGGTCTGCATCGCGCTCGCCAAGGAGCTGAAGGAGACGGTGAAGCTCGACAAGCCGCTGGACGACCGGAAGGTCGTCGACGCGCGCAGTGGCGAGACGGTGCCGCGCGCGTAGGTGCGAGGCCCGGCGACGCGGGAACGACAGAAGGCGGCCGCCCCGCAGGAGGGGCGGCCGCCTTCTGTCGCAGCGCTTGTCGCCTAGCTGAACGAGTCGCCGCAGGCGCAGGAGCCCGTGGCGTTCGGGTTGTCGATCGTGAAGCCCTGCTTCTCGATGGTGTCGACGAAGTCGATGGAGGCGCCGCCCAGGTACGGGGCGCTCATGCGGTCGGTGACGACCTTGACGCCGTCGAAGTCCTTCACGACATCGCCGTCGAGCGAGCGCTCGTCGAAGAAGAGCTGGTACCGCAGGCCGGAGCAGCCACCGGGCTGGACGGCGACGCGCAGCGCCAGGTCCTCCCGGCCTTCCTGGTCCAGCAGGGCCTTGACCTTGGAGGCGGCGGCGTCGGACAGGAGAATGCCGTCGCTCACGGTGGTCTTGTCGTCCTGAACGGACATCTACATCTCTCCCGGGTTGTACGGACTGCTTGCCGACGTATGCAACCGGCGCGGCCGCGGATTCATTCCGGGCCTGAGCGCTTGTCTTCCCATTCATGCTCGCACACCGCGTCCGAAGAGGGCACGGGGCGGGCACGGGCGGCAATTCGTCACATCGACGACATCGGCATCGTCAAAGTGACATGAAGCGGTTATGATAGATAACGTCAAATCGACGAAAAGCGTGTTCGCAGACAAGAAAGGGTGCGTGTCGTGACCACCGCCCAGCCACTGGACGTCCAGCCGTCGCCGCTCGCTCTGCTGCTGCTCGGCCGCGAGGCCGACGCCAAGAGCGAGCGGGGTGTGGACTGCCCCGGCGACCTGCCCTCGCCCTCCGACCCGGACCTGGTGGAGCGCGCCCGCGCCGCCAAGGAAAAGCTCGGGGACAAGGTCTTCATCCTCGGTCACCACTACCAGCGTGACGAGGTCATCCAGTTCGCCGACGTCACCGGGGACTCCTTCAAGCTGGCCAAGGACGCGGCCGCCAGGCCGGAGGCCGAGTACATCGTCTTCTGCGGTGTGCACTTCATGGCCGAGTCGGCGGACATCCTGACGTCCGACGACCAGAAGGTGGTCCTGCCCGACCTCGCCGCCGGCTGCTCGATGGCCGACATGGCCACCGCCGAGCAGGTCGCCGAGTGCTGGGACGTGCTGACCGAGGCCGGCGTGGCCGAGCAGGTCGTGCCCGTCTCGTACATGAACTCCTCCGCCGACATCAAGGCGTTCACCGGCAAGCACGGCGGCACGATCTGCACGTCGTCGAACGCCAAGCGCGCGCTGGACTGGGCCTTCGAGCAGGGCGAGAAGGTCCTCTTCCTGCCCGATCAGCACCTGGGGCGCAACACCGCCGTGCGGGACATGGGCATGTCGCTGGACGACTGCGTGCTCTACAACCCGCACAAGCCGGGCGGCGGCCTGACCGTCGAGGAGCTGCGGAACGCGAAGATGATCCTGTGGCGCGGGCACTGCTCGGTGCACGGGCGCTTCTCGGTCGACTCCGTCAACGACGTGCGCGCGCGCATACCGGGCGTCAACGTCCTGGTGCACCCCGAGTGCAAGCACGAGGTCGTGGCGGCGGCGGACTACGTCGGTTCGACGGAGTACATCATCAACACGCTCGAGGCGGCCCCGGCCGGCTCCAAGTGGGCCATCGGCACCGAGCTGAACCTGGTGCAGCGGCTCGCCAACCGGTTCGCGGCCGAGGACAAGGAAGTCGTCTTCCTCGACAAGACGGTCTGCTTCTGCTCGACCATGAACCGCATCGACCTGCCCCACCTGGTGTGGGCGCTGGAGTCGCTGGCCGAGGGCAACCTGGTCAACCGCATCGAGGTCGAGCGCGAGACCGAGCAGTTCGCGAAGCTCGCGCTGGAGCGGATGCTGGCGCTGCCGTAGGCGCCTCCGTACGGACTCTCCGCACCCCCTGTCGCCCCGGCGTCAGGGGGTGCGGTCGTTCGGCCCACCTGACACCGTGGAAGCGAGGAAGGGTGGAGACCATGGAGTACATGATCCAGATGAACGTGCCCGCCGACGAGTGGGACGGGCTGATGTCGTCGTTCTCCAAGGACGACATGCTGGCGATGTTCGCGCACATGGACGCGCTCAACCAGGAGATCGGCGCGGCGGGCGAGCTGGTGGAGGCCCGGGGGCTGGGTGGTCCGACGCTGGTCAAGACGGTACGGGCGACCGACGACGGCCGGGCCAAGGTGACGGACGGCCCGGCGGAGCCCGGCCGCATCCTCGCGGGCTACTGGGTGGTCGACGTCAAGGACGAGGAGCGGGCCCTGGAGATCGCCGCGCGGGCCTCGGCCTGCCCCGGCCCCGGCGGCGTGCCCGGGAACGATCCGGTCGAGGTGCACGCCATCCCGGAGGGGCCGCCCGAGGTCCCCGAAGCCTGAACGGGGTGAGCCCCGGCCCCCTGGTGAGAGGGCCGGGGCTCATCGCCGTCGTACGCCGGTCAGACCTTCGCCGGCCGCGGCTCGTCGGAGCCGGCGTCGGACGCGGCGGAGCCGGAGGCGTCCGCCTTCGCCGCGCGCTTGGCCGCCTTCTTCCCGGCGCGGCGCTCCTTGCGGAGCTCCACCATCGCGTACAGCGTGGGCACCAGGAGCAGCGTCAGCAGCGTCGAGGTGATCAGACCGCCGATCACCACGATCGCCAGCGGCTTGGAGATGAAGCCGCCCTCGCCGGTGATGCCGAGCGCCATGGGCAGCAGCGCGAAGATCGTCGCCAGCGCCGTCATGAGGATCGGGCGCAGGCGGTGGCGGCCGCCCTCCAGCACCGCTTCGACGACGCCCAGGCCCTGGGCCCGGTACTGGTTGATCAGGTCGATCAGGACGATCGCGTTGGTGACCACGATGCCGATGAGCATCAGCATGCCGATCATCGCCGGGACACCCATGGGCGTACCGGTGACGAGCAGCAGACCGATCGCGCCGGTCGCCGCGAACGGGATGGAGACCAGCAGGATCAGCGGCTGGACGAGCGAGCGGAACGTCGCGACCAGCAGCATGAAGACGATCGCGATGGCCGCCAGCATGGCCAGGCCGAGCTGGGCGAAGGCCTCGTTCTGGTCGGAGGAGACACCGCCGATCTCGACGGTGGCGCCCGCCGGAAGCTCCTTCTCCAGCTCGGTGATCTTCGTCTGGAGCGCGGCGGTCACCGCGCCCGTGTTGTCGGCGGTCGGCTTGGCCGTGATCGTCGCCGCGCGGGCGCCGTCGATCCGGGTCGTGGAGACGGGGCCGGCGACCAGCTTCACGTCGGCGATGTCGTCGAGCTGCACCCGGCCGAGGTTCAGCTTCTTCAGCTCGTCCATCGTGGTCGCCGGCTTGGCCGACTTCACCACCACGTCGCGCTCGGTGTCGTCGATGACCGCCTTGCCGGAGGTGGTGCCGCGCACCGCCTGGGCGACGGCCGCGCCCAGCGTCTGCTGGTCGAAGCCCGCGGCGGCCGCCTTGTCGGTGGCCGTGACGGAGATGCGGGGCACGCTCTGCGCCAGGTCGCTCTGCACGTCGGTGACGTCGTCGAGCTTCGCGACCGCGTTCCGCACCTGCTCGGACGCCTTCTTCAGCACGTCGCCGTCGCCGGCCTTGACCACGACGCTCAGGTCCTGGCTGCCGAAGCCGCCGCCCGCGCCGATGGTGGTGTCGCCGATGCCGTCGAGTCCGGCCAGTTCCTCGTCGATCCGGTCCTGGGTGGCCTCGAAGTCGGCGGCGTCCTTCAGGGTCAGCTGGTACGTCGCCTGGTTGGCGCCCGTGCCGGCGCCGAAGGCGGCGGCGAAGCCCTGCGAGCCGACCGTGACCTGGTAGTCCTTGATCGTGTCGATGGAGTCGAGCGCCTTCTCGACCTTCAGGGCGGCCTGGTTCGCGGCCTCCAGGCTGGTGCCCGGCTTCAGCTCCTGGGTGACGGACAGGGTGTCCTGCTCGCCCTGGTCGAGGAAGTTGGTCTTCAGCAGCGGTGCCATGGCGAACGTGCCGATGAGCACGACGACCGCGATGGCCAGGCTGGTGAAGCGGCGGCGGGTCGCGAAGCGCAGGACCGGGACGTACATCCGCTGGAGCGGGCTGCGCGCCTCCTTCTCCTCCGCCTTGCGGCGCAGCTCGGCCGGATCGACGCCCTCGGAGCCCTTGGGCGGGCGCAGGAACCAGTACGAGAAGACCGGTACGACGGTGAGGGAGACCAGCAGCGAGGCGAGCAGGGCCGCCGTGACGGTCAGCGAGAACGAGCCGAAGAGCTGGCCCACCATGCCGCCGACCAGCCCGATCGGCAGGAAGACGGCGACCGTGGTGAGGGTCGAGGCGGTGACCGCTCCGGCCACCTCCTTCACGGCGGTGATGATCGCGGAGTGGCGCTCCTCGCCGTACGCGAGGTGACGCTTGATGTTCTCCAGGACCACGATCGAGTCGTCGACGACGCGGCCGATCGCGATGGTCAGCGCGCCCAGGGTGAGGACGTTGAGCGACAGGTCACGGGTCCACAGCACGATCAGCGCGAGGACGACCGAGAGCGGGATGGAGACGGCGGTGACGAGCGTCGAGCGGAGGGACCCGAGGAAGACCAGGATGACGACGACGGCGAAGACCAGGCCGAGGGCGCCCTCGGTGGTCAGGCCGGAGATCGACTTGGAGACGGCCGGTCCCTGGTCGAAGACGACCGCGATCTCGCTGCCGGAGCCGAGGGTGTCGCGCAGTTCGGGCAGCTTGTCCTTGACGGCGTCGGAGATCGCGACGGCGCTGCCGTCCTGGTCCATGGTGATCGCCAGGGACAGGCTGGGCTTGCCGTTGGTGCGGGTGAGGGAGACCGCGGTGGCGGGCTGCTCCTTCACGGTGGCGACGTCGCCGAGGCGTACCGGCTTCGGGGACTTGCCCTGGCCGGTGGGCGCCGCGGTGACGCGCAGGTCCTCGATCTGCCGCAGCGACGTGTAGCCGCCGCCGACCTGGACCGTGCGGCTGCTGCCGTCCTCGGCGAAGGAACCCGCCGGGACGGTCGCGCCGCCCGCCTGGAGGGCCCGGCCGAGGGCGCCGGCGTTCAGACCGGCCTTGGCGAGCTTCCTGTCGTCGGGGGTGACGGCGACCTGGAGGTCGCGCACACCGTCGATGGTGACCTGGCCGACGCCTTCGATGTCCTCCAGTACGGGGACGACGCTGTTCTCCAGCCGGTCGGCGAGCGCCTGCTGGTCCAGGCCGGAGGTGGCGGCGAGCAGGACGGTGGGGATGTCGTCCGTCGAACCGGCGACGACCTGCGGGTCGACGTCGTCCGGGAGCTGGGCGCGGGAGCGGTTCACGGCCTGCTGGACGTCGGCGACGAGCTGCTTGGTGTCGTTGCCGTAGTCGAACTGGGCCATGATCACGGCGTTGCCCTCGCTCGCCGTGGAGGTGACGCCGGTGATGCCGTCGACCGCTTCGATGTTGCTTTCGAGCGGTTCGACGACCTGCTTCTCGACCACATCGGGGGACGCACCCTGGTAGGGCGCCAGCACGGACACCATCGGGAACTCGATGGTGGGCAGCAGTTGCTGCTTGAGCTGCGGTATCGCGATGGCGCCGAAGACGATCGCGATGATCGACATCAGGCCGATCAGCGCCCGCTGAGCGAGGCTGAATCTGGACAGCCAGGACATGGGTGAGTCTCTCTTCCGTGGCGTGCGAGGCAGGCGGGCACAGTGGCCCGCTTATACGATCAGCCATGCGGAGAGGGGCATCCCTCGCTCCCAGGTCCCCTTCCTTGTGCGGCGCGTACCGCGTCTGGAGTACGCGCCACTACACCTTCACTCCACCCTCGGCCGGACAAGTCCCGACTCGTACGCGATGACCACCAATTGGGCGCGGTCGCGGGCTCCCAGCTTCGCCATCGCCCGGTTCACATGGGTCTTGACGGTGAGCGGGCTGACGGCCAGCTGCTCGGCGATCTCGTCGTTGGAGTGGCCGCCCGCGACCTGCACGAGGACCTCTCGCTCCCGCACGGTCAGCGCGGAGAGCCGCTCGGCGCGGGCCCCGGTGGCCTCGTCGTCGTCCGAAGTGCCGCCCTGCGCGAGGAACTTGGCGATCAGCCCCTTGGTGGCCACGGGCGACAGCAGCGCCTCGCCGGCCGCCGCGATGCGGATGGCGTTGAGCAGCTCCTCCGGCTCCGCGCCCTTGCCGAGGAAGCCGGAGGCTCCGGCGCGCAGCGACTGGACGACGTACTCGTCCACCTCGAAGGTCGTCAGCATCACGACCCGCACGGCGGACAGGTCCGGGTCCGCGCTGATCATGCGGGTGGCGGCCAGGCCGTCCGTACCCGGCATGCGGATGTCCATCAGGACGACGTCGGCGCGCAGCGAGCGGGCGAGTTCCACGGCCTCGGCGCCGTCCGCGGCCTCGCCGACGACCTCCATGTCGGGCTCGGAGTCGACGAGGACCCGGAACGCGCTGCGCAGCAGGGCCTGGTCGTCGGCGAGCAGGACCCTGATGCCGGTCGTGGCCGTCGTCACGCGTTCTCCACCGTCTTCTCCCCGGTACGCACCTGGAACGGCAGGATCGCATGCACGCGGAACCCGCCGCCGTAGCGGGGTCCGGCGGTCAGGGTCCCGCCGAGGGCGGTGACGCGCTCGCGCATGCCGGTGAGGCCGTGGCCGCCGCCGGCCTCGGCGCCGTCGGCCGCGTCCTTCGTCCCGCCGCCGTTGTCGATCACCGTGATCTCGGCGGACGAGCCGACGCGTACGACGCTGACCTCGGCCTTCGCGTGCTCCCCCGCGTGCTTCTGCACGTTGGTCAGGGCCTCCTGGATGATCCGGTACGCCGCGAGGTCGACGGCGGCGGGCAGCGGTTCGGCCACGGCCTTGTCCGGCCTGGCCACCTCGACGGGCAGGCCCGCGTTGCGGAAGGTGTCCAGGAGCTGGTCGAGCACGCCGAGCCCGGGCGCGGGCTCCGTCGGGGCCTCGGGGTCGCCGGACTGGCGGAGCAGGCCGACGGTGGCGCGCAATTCGTTCAGCGCGGAGCGGCTGGCCTCCCGTACGTGGCCGAGGGCTTCCTTGGCCTGGTCGGGGCGCTTGTCCATGACGTGGGCCGCGACGCCCGCCTGCACGTTGACCAGCGCGATGTGGTGGGCGACGACGTCGTGGAGGTCGCGCGCGATGCGCAGCCGCTCCTCCGCGACGCGGCGGCGGGCCTCCTCCTCGCGGGTGCGCTCGGCGCGCTCGGCGCGTTCACGGATGGCGTCGACGAAGGCGCGGCGGCTGCGCACGGCGTCTCCGGCGGTCGCCCCGATGCCGGTCCAGGCGAAGATGCCGAGGTTCTCCTGGGAGTACCAGGGGCCGCTGCCGAAGCACATCGCGGCGCCGGTCAGACCGGTCATCGTCAGCAGGCCGACGCGCCAGGTGGTGGGGCGGTCGGTTCGGGAGGCCACCGTGTAGAGCGCGACGACGGCGCTCATCGCGACCGGGGCGGGCGGGTCGCCCGCGACGAGTTCGGCGAGCGTGACCACGCCGGTGAAGGCGAGCACGGCCAGCGGCCTGCGGCGGCGCAGGACCAGCGCGGCGGCGCCCAGCGCCATCAGGACGAGGCTGCCGGCTCCGGGGGTCCTGGTGCCGAAGGTCGGGCCGCCGGGCCCGCCGTGCGGGTCGGCGAAGGAACCGGCCACCATCATCACCAGGACGGCGAACGCGAGGGCGGCGTCCAGAGCGAGCGGGTGTGCGTGGAGCCAGCACCGGGAGCGGGTGAAACCCGTACCGAGGGCAGTCATGTCACGCAACGGTACGGCGTGCGCGGGCGGCGCGATGCCCCCCTGCTCCGGGCGTTGCCTGAGCAGGGGGGCATCGTGTGACGCGCGGGGCTGGAGGGGCCGGGCCCGGCTCAGACCGAGTCCGGGATCAGGCCGTCGTCGGTCAGCATCTCGCGGACCTCGTCGAGTGTCGCGTCCTCGGCCGGGAGGATCAGCTCGGAGGGTTCGAGCGACTCGTCCGCCAGCGGCTTACCGAGACGGCGTACCGCTTCGAGCAGCGCGCCGAGCGTGCGCCGGAAGCCGGACTCGTCGCCGCCCTCCATCTCGGCGAGCAGTTCGTCGTCGAGCTTGTTGAGTTCGGCGAGGTGGCTGCCGGCCACCTCCACCTGGCCCTCCCCCATGATCCGTACGATCACGACGTGCTCCTTCGCGGAGTGCGGCGGCCTACTGCTTGTCGAACTTGTGCTGGCCCTGGGGCGCCTGCGTGCCGTCCTGCGCGCCTCCTTCGAGCGCCTGCTGCTGCGCCGTCGGACCGCCCGCCAGCTCGGCCTTCATGCGCTGCAGCTCCAGCTCTACATCTGTACCACCGGAGATGCGGTCCAGCTCGGCGGCGATGTCGTCCTTCGCCATCCCGGACGGGTCGTCCAGGGCGCCGGACGCCAGCAGCTCGTCGATCGCGCCGGCCCGCGCCTGCAGCTGCGCGGTCTTGTCCTCGGCCCGCTGGATCGCCAGGCCGACGTCGCCCATCTCCTCGGAGATGCCCGAGAAGGCCTCGCCGATGCGGGTCTGCGCCTGCGCGGCGGTGTACGTGGCCTTGATGGTCTCCTTCTTCGTACGGAAGGCGTCGACCTTGGCCTGGAGGCGCTGCGCGGCGAGCGTCAGCTTCTCCTCCTCGCCCTGGAGCGTCTGGTGCTGCGTCTCCAGGTCGGTGACCTGCTGCTGCAGCGCGGCCCGGCGGGACAGCGCCTCGCGGGCCAGGTCCTCGCGGCCGAGCGCGAGCGCCTTGCGGCCCTGGTCCTCCAGCTTGGACGACTGGCCCTGCAACTGGTTCAGCTGCAGTTCGAGCCGCTTGCGGGACGTCGCCACGTCGGCGACACCGCGGCGTACCTTCTGCAGCAGCTCCAGCTGCTTCTGGTACGAGTAATCGAGGGTCTCGCGCGGATCCTCGGCCCGGTCAAGGGCCTTGTTTGCCTTCGCGCGGAAGATCATCCCCATACGCTTCATGACACCGCTCATGGGCTTCGCGCGCCCCCTTCTGACGGACTACGGAACCAGCTCCAGCACTTGAACCCACACTACGGGCCCTGCGTCCATTACCGCACTGTTCGCGGGCCGATGCGCTCCTCCTCCAGGACGACTGCGGTCCGCCGGGCTCCAGCTCAGGGAGTAGGTGAAGGCCGGGGAAACCGACCGTTGCGGGATCGTTCCCCTCCGGGCTGGGGTCCATGCGCCGTACCCCGTACCCTTGGGCTTTGTGTTCCGTAGCCGTTCCTCCAAGGAAGAGAAGGCCCCCACCGACAAGGTGCAGGTGGACCTCTCCAAAGCGTCCCGTGACCCGCAGGCCCCGAAGGGCCGCCCCACCCCGAAGCGCGCTGTCGCACAGTCACAGCGCCGCAACGGCGCGGTGGCTCCGTCGAACCGCAAGGAGGCGATGAAGCGTCAGCGCGAGGCCCGCCGTGCGGACCTGGCAAGGCAGCGGGAGGCACTGGCGAGCGGGGACGAGCGCTACCTGCCGGCCCGCGACAAGGGCCCCGTCCGCCGCTTCGTGCGCGACTTCGTCGACTCGCGCTTCTGCGTGGCCGAGTTCTTCCTGCCGCTCGCGGTGGTGATCCTCGTCCTGAGCATGATCCGCATCAGCAACATCCAGAACATCGCGCTGCTGCTGTGGCTCGGCGTGATCGTGATGATCGTGATCGACTCGATCGGCCTGGTCGTCCGGCTCAAGAAGCAGCTCAACGAGCGCTTCCCGAACGAGCCGAAGCGCGGCGCCGTCGCCTACGGCCTGATGCGCACCCTCCAGATGCGCCGCCTGCGCCTGCCGAAGCCCCAGGTCAAGCGCGGGGAACGGCCCTGAGCACGGACAATCCCACCGGTATCGCACGGTTCGAGGGCGCGGCTGCCGACTGGCTGAAGGGCATCGGCACCCTGCGCGACACCGTCCGCCAGGAGCTGGTCGCGCGCCAGCTCGACGAGCAGATATCGGCCCGCTTCCCGGTGGGCCGGCGCCTGTCCGTGCTCGACGTGGGCATGGGCCAGGGAACGCAGGCCCTGCGCCTGGCCCGGGCCGGTCACAAGGTGACCGGCCTGGAGTCCGACCCCGAGATGCTGGTCGCCGCCCGCGAGGCGCTCGCCGGTGAGCCCGAGGGCATCCGCGAGCGGATGCGCCTGGTCGAGGGCGACGGCCTTGAGACCGGCGTGCACTTCCTGCCGGGCAGCTTCGACGTGGTGCTGTGCCACGGCGTGCTGATGTACGTCGAGGAGCCCGACGCCATGGTCGCGGGGCTCGGGCGGATGCTGGCGCCCGGCGGACTGCTGTCCCTGCTCGTACGGAACGCCGACGCGCTCGCGATGCGGCCGGGCCTGGCCGGCGACTGGGCCGGGGCGCTCGCCGCGTTCGACTCGGACGCGTACACCAGCCGGCTCGGCCTGCGGGTGCGCGCCGACCGGCTCGACGCCCTGACGTCGACGCTCGCCGGCATCGCCGCCCCGCTGCACGCCTGGTACGGCGTGCGCGTCCTCACCGACAACATCGAGGGCGAGGCCAACGACGCCTCGCGGCTGCCGCCGCAGGAGCTGGAGCGGATCCTGGCCCTGGAGGACCGCGCGGGGCGCACCGACCCCTACCGCCGGGTCGCGGCGCTGCTGCACCTGTGCGGCGTACGGGGCTGAGCCTGCCGCCCGGACGGCGCCGACGGCGTACCGCACAGGTGTCCGGGCCCAGGGGCGCGCGGCCCGCCGCCCCTCCGATGGACCTTCTCCACGGGCCCTGGATTCCCCCGAAAGGGACACTCCAGGCATGGACGGATCACATGCGCCCGAGGGTGCGCCGCGTCGGCTTCCGCTGCCCGTGACCGCCGCGGCCTGCGCGGTCGTACTGGCCTGCCTGAGCGGGTGCTCCGGCTCCCCGGCGGTGTCCGCGCCGGCGCGGGCGAGCGCGGAGGCGGGATCCCCGGTGGCGCTGCAGGACCTGGAGAGCGAGTACCGGCGGGTGATCCGCGACGTACTGCCGTCGGTCGTGCAGATCGAGGGGGCCGACGGTCTCGGCTCGGGTGTCGTACACGACGACCGGGGCCATGTCGTCACCAACGCCCATGTGGTGGGCGGTGAGCGGGAGTTGAAGGTCACGGTGGCCACCGGCGGCAGCTCGCTCGGCGCCCGGCTCGTCGCCGCGTACCCGGACCAGGACCTCGCCGTCATCAAGCTGGACAGCGTCCCCGACGGGCTGCGGCCCGCCCGGCTGGCGGACTCCTCGAAGGTCGAGGTGGGGCAGATCGTGCTGGCGATGGGCAGCCCGCTGGGCCTGTCCAGCAGCGTCACCCAGGGCATCGTCTCGGCGGTCGGCCGGACGGTGAGCGCGGGCCGCTCGGGCGGCGGCACGGGCGCGACCATCGCGAACATGGTGCAGACGTCGGCCGCGATCAACCCGGGCAACAGCGGCGGGGCCCTGGTCAACCTCGACGGCGAGGTCATCGGCATCCCGACGCTGGCGGCCACCGACCCGCAGATCGGCGGTGGGGCGGCGCCGGGGATCGGGTTCGCGATCCCGTCCTCGACGGTACGCACGATCGCCGGCCAGATCGTGCGGGACGGCCGGGTCACCGACTCGGGGCGGGCGGCGCTGGACATCACGGGCCGCACCGTCGTGGACGACGCGTTCGCGCCGACCGGCGTCGCCGTCGTGTCGGCCGAGGAGGGCGGCGCGGCGGCGACGGCGGGGCTGCGGGCCGGCGACGTCATCACCGCACTCGACGGAGCCGAGATCACCACGATCACCTCGCTGGCGGAGGCCCTGGCCTCGCACGCGCCGGGCGACCGGGTGCGGGTGGGCTACCTGCGCGGCGAGGAGCGGCGCACGGCGGAGGTGACGCTGGGCGAGATCTAGCCCGGCGGGGCGCCGGGGGCGGCCGCGTCCCCGGGTGCGCGGCGGGCTGACCGCCCTGTGCGCCGGCCGTCGTACGGGCTCACGCGGGAGCCCGTACGACGGCCGGGACGCGCGCCCGGAGTGCCGGGCCGCGTCGGGGCACTACCGGCCCGTCAGACCTCTTCGGCGTGCAGGTTCATCGGGCCGTAGATCTTGCTGCCGTCCTCGAAGAGCACCACCTGGTCGGCGCCGCCCTCGACCAGGTCCTTCCAGACCTCGCCGATCCACGACTCCGCGTCGCCCTGCGTGGTGAACTCCTCCGGCACCACCGCCGGCTGGACCTCCGTACCGTCGGCCTTCTCGAACCGCCACGTCCACGCCATGTCGCCTCCCGGGTCCCACCCGTGCTTTCGTCCAGCACAGCCTGCCCCGCAGAGTAGCCGGGCGCGCACCACCGGCGGGGACGCGGGAGGATCGTCCTCGTGGAACTGACTCTCCTCGGCACCGGGGCCCCGGCCGGCCTGCCCCGCCCCGACTGCCCCTGCGCCTCGTGCGCCACCGCCCGCGGTCCGCTCGCCCGGGCGGCGACCGCGCTGCTCGTGGACGGCGCCCTGCTGCTCGACCTGACGCCGGGGGCCGCGCTGGCGGCGGCCCGTGCCGGGCACTCGCTCACCGGCGTACGGCAGGTGCTGCTGACGCACCCGCACGACGGGCCCCCGGTGGAGCTGCCGCCTGGGCTGCCGGCGGCGGGCCGGGTGCCGGACGGGCGGGAGCTGACGCTGATCAGCGGCCACCGGGTGCGGGCGGTGCCGATGGACTCGCCCGGCACGGGGTACGAGGTGACCTCGCCCGACGGCGAGCTGATGCTGTACCTGCCGCCGGGCGGCGCACCGGCGGGAGGGACGACCGACGGCCGCACGTACGACATGGTGCTCGCCGACGTCACGAACCGGCCGGACGCGCTGGCGCGGCTGCGGGCCGCCGGGGCCGTCGTCGCGACCACCGACGTCATCGCCGTGCACCTCGATCACGACGTGCCGCCGGGCCCGGAGCTGGAGCGGCGGCTCGCGGCGGCGGGCGCGCGGGCGGTGCCGGACGGGACGACGGTGATCGTCGGCGAGTACCACGCGGTGCCCGACGTGCCGCGCCGGACACTGGTGCTGGGCGGCGCGCGGTCGGGCAAGTCGGTGGAGGCGGAGCGGCGTCTGGAGACGTTCCCCCAGGT
>NZ_VBVX01000144.1 GCF_005981925.1 Streptomyces albidochromogenes | reverse complement strand
GCCAAGGGGTGGGTGGCCGGGTACCCGAACGCTCTGCCCCGAGCCGCTGTCGAGCTCTACCGGTCGGCCGCCGCGGGTGATCTGGACACCGCCGTTCCCCTGTACCGGCAGCTCCACCCACTGCATCGCTGGGACTCCAAGGTCGAGTTCGTGCAGGCGATCAAGCTGTCGATGGACGTCGTCGGACGCCACGGCGGCCCCTGCCGGCCGCCACGTGTCGCCCTGCTGCCCGAACAGGAGGCGGCCGTCCGCGCCGCGACCGAGAAGGCCGTCGCGGCGGGGCTGCGCTGACATGCGGAGCAAACTCGTCCTGCACGCGGTCGATTCGCACACCGAGGGCATGCCCACCCGGGTCGTCACCGGCGGTGTGGGCACCCTTCCCGGCGCGAGCATGTCCGAGCGGCGCGCGTACTTCATGGAGCACCTCGACCACCTGCGTACGCTGCTGATGTACGAGCCGCGCGGGCACGCGGCGATGAGCGGGGCGATCCTCCAGCCGCCCACCCGGCCGGACGCGGACTACGGCGTGCTGTTCATCGAGGTCTCCGGCTGCCTCCCGATGTGCGGGCACGGCACGATCGGAGTGGCGACCGTACTCGTCGAGACCGGCATGGTCGCCGTCACCGAGCCGGTCACCGTGATCCGGCTCGACACACCGGCGGGGCTGGTCACCGCCGAGGTGACGGTCGAGGAAGGCGCCGCCACCGCCGTCACCCTGCGCAATGTCCCCTCGTTCTGCGCGGGCCTGGACCGCGAGGCGACGCTCGCCGACGGGCGGACCGTCACCTACGACCTCGCGTACGGGGGGAACTTCTACGCGATCCTGCCGTTGGAGCGGTTCGGCCTGCCCTTCGCACGTGAACGCAAGGACGACATCCTCGCCGCCGGCCTCTCGCTCATGGAGGCGATCAACGCCGACCCTCCGGTCCATCCGCAGGACCCCGCCATCCGCGGGTGCCACCATGTCCAACTGCTCGCCCCGGGCTCCACGGCCGAGCGTTCCCGGCACGCCATGGCCATCCACCCCGGCTGGTTCGACCGCTCGCCCTGCGGCACGGGCACCAGCGCGCGGATGGCGCAGTTGCACGCCCGCGGCGAGCTGCCGCTGTTGCAGGACTTCGTCAACGAGTCCTTCCTCGGTACGTCGTTCACCGGGCGGCTGTTGGGTACGGCCGAAGTGGGCGGGGTGCCCGGCGTCCTGCCCGCCGTCACCGGCCGCGCCTGGATCACGGCGACCGCCCAGTACCTCCTGGACCCCACCGATCCCTTCCCCGCCGGGTTCCTCCTCTAGCCGGCCGGTACGCGGCGCCGCACTAGGATCGGTCGACGCGTACCAGACCGAGGAGGACCCCATGGCCGCTGCCGCGGTGCCGGATCTGCCGTCGCTCGGCGGCCGGCGCAACCACTACCGCGAACGGGTCGCCGACGCCCTGCGCGCCGCCCTGATCGCCGGTGAACTGCGCCCCGGTGACGTCTACTCCGCGCCCAGCCTCGCGTCCCGCTTCGGAGTCTCGGCCACGCCCGTGCGCGAGGCGATGCTCGACCTCGTACGGGAAGGTCTGGTCGACACGGTCCCGAACAAGGGGTTCCGGGTGACCGAGGTATCCGAGCGGCAGTTGGACGAGTACAACCACATCCGCTCGCTCATCGAGATCCCGACGGTCGCGGGGCTGGCCACGACGGCGGACCCGGCGGCCCTGGAAGCCCTCCGGCCGGTCGCCCGCTCCATCGTCACCTCCGCCGCCGCCGGGGACCTCATCGCGTACGTCGAAGCCGACCGGCGGTTCCACCTCGGGCTGCTGGGCCTGGCCGGGAACGCCCACCTCGTAGAGGTGGTCGGCGACCTGCGCAAGCGTTCCAGGCTGTACGGCCTCACCGCCCTGGTCGAGCGGGGGCTGCTGGAGGCGTCGGCCCAGGAGCACCTCGAACTCCTCGACGCCCTGCTGGCCCGCGACGCCGGGCAGGCCCGCGCGATCATGACCCGCCACCTCGGCCACGTCAGGGACAAGTGGGCGGGCTGACCGTGCCCGGCGGGGGTTCCGAGGCACGGAGCGCCGTCCAGGCGTCGTCGGGGCGGCGGCGCGGCGCGGGGCGACCGGCGTGGTAAAGGTGCCGGTCAAGCCGTCGACAGCGAAGGCAGGACAGGCATGAACGACTACGACCTGCTGGTCGTGGGGTCGGCCAACGCCGATCTGGTGATCGGCGTCGAGCGCCGCCCCGCGCCCGGCGAGACCGTCCTCGGCTCCGACCTGGCCGTCCACCCGGGCGGCAAGGGCGCCAACCAGGCCGTCGCCGCCGCCCGGCTCGGCGCCAGGACCGCCCTGCTGGCCCGCGTCGGGGACGACGCCCACGGCCGGCTGCTGCTGGACTCGCAGCGCGCGGCCGGTGTGGACACCGGCGCGGTACGGGTCGGCGGGGCCCCCACCGGCGTCGCGCTGATCACCGTGGACCCCTCCGGCGACAACAGCATCGTCGTCTCGCCCGGCGCCAACGCCCGGCTCACCCCCGACGACATCCGCGACGCCGCCGGCCTGTTCGCCCGGGCCCGGGTCGTCTCGGCGCAGCTGGAGATCCCGCTGGAGACGGTCACCGAGGCGGTACGCGCCCGGGCGGCCGGGAGCCGGTTCGTGCTGAACCCGTCGCCGCCCCGGCCGCTGCCCGCCGAAGTGCTCACCGCCTGCGATCCGCTGGTGCTCAACGAGCACGAGGCCCGGTTCGTGCTCGGCGGCGACGGGTTCGACGACAAGGACCCCGAGGGGCGGGCGCGGGCGCTGCTCGCGCGCGGCGCGCGCTCGGTCGTCGTCACCCTGGGCGCGGAGGGCGCGCTGGTCGCCGAGGGGGGCGGTACGGCCGTACGGGTCCCGAGCCCCCGGGTCGGCGCCGTCGACACCACGGGCGCCGGCGACGCCTTCACCGCCGCGCTGGCCTGGCGGCTCGGCCTGGGCGAGGACCTGGTGACAGCCGCCGCGTTCGCGGTGCGGGTGGGCGCGGCCGCCGTCACCAAGGAGGGGGCGCAGGCGTCGTTCCCGACCGCCGAGGAGGTCGCCGCGCTGTGAGGAGACGGCCGCCGCGACGTGAGCGGTCGGAGGGCTTGCCGCCCACGGCGACCCTTCCTCGTCTGTGACGCGGTCTCCGGCTCCGGCGGCCTGGGCGACGGCCGACCGCGACTCGCCGGACGGGCTCGCGCGGAGCCCGTCCGGCGCTCCCGCTACTGGCGGCGGAGCTGGCCGCGGACGGCGCCGTCGGGGTACGGACGGTTGTGGACGTTCGCGTAGAACTTCCCCGGCTTGCAGGCGATCTCCTTCAGCTCACGGTAGGTCAGGACCGTGGCGGCGTTGGCCGCCGTCTGGTCCCGCCGCGCCGTGACACAGCCCTTCGACGACCCGTGCTTCGGGGTCTTGAGCGTGACGACCACGGGTCCGGCCGTACCCCGCTTCCCCGCGTGGATGTGCGCGGCGGTGGGCTGGGCGATCTTGCGTACGTTCAGCGCGTAGCACAGCGTGCCGTGCTCGATCCGGTACCAGAACTCCCCGCTGCCGTCCGGGTCGCCCGGTCCGGGTACTTCCTCGCGGCCGGTGAGATCGGCCCGGCCGTGGGTGACGCGGTGCCCGCCGTCGTCAGCGGGGGCGGCGACCGCGACGGCCGGCGCCGTCAGGGCGGCGAGGGCGGCCGCGCAGGAAACGGCCGAGACCATCAGGGTGGTCGGAACACGCATGGATGTCTCATCTCTGTGTCGGGCGACCGGAACAGGCGGGGCCCGGTGGCCGCACCGACGCCGCATCGCTGCACCCACCCAAGGACACCCCCGGCGGTCCCTCAACATTTCGGCGGCTGGACGGGTACGGCCGCACCGAGCGGCCCGGCGGGCCCGTTCACCCGTCCGGCCGACGCGCGTGGCGTGCGGCGGCGGGCGGGCCGACGGTGGGAGCATGCGTGACCTCCGCGTGGCGCGGCGCTGGGTGCCCGGGGCCCTCGTGACCGGGCTCCTGCTGCTGTGCGCCACGGCCGTCGACCCGGCGCCCCCGCACCGGTCCGAGCCGCCGGCCGCCGAGGCCCCCGTACGCCGGGCGTCCTCCGCGCACCGCGCTCCGCCGCCGTCCGTGGTGCCCCGGGAGAAGTGGCTGCCGGACGCCGGGCAGCGCCGCGTGCGGGCGCGTTACGCCCCTCCGGTCGAGGCCGCCTTCGTCCACCACACCAACTCCCCGAACGCCTACGACTGCGCCGACGTCCCGCGCATCATCCGCAAGGTCTACGCCGCCCAGGCCGGCGGCCGGCACTGGGACGACATCGGGTACAACTTCCTCGTCGACCGCTGCGGCACGGTCTACGAGGGCCGCGCGGGCGGCACCGGGCGCCCCGTCGTGGGCGCGCACGCCCAGGGCTTCAACCACCACACCGTGGGCATAGCCGCCATCGGCGTCTTCACCGAAGGAGCCGAGGTCCCGAAGCCCATGCGCGACGCCATCGCGGCGCTCGTCGCCTGGAAACTCGGCCTGGCGGACGTCGACCCGCGCTCCACGGTCCGGCTGGTGTCCTCGAACAGCCGCAGCAAGTACCCGAAGGGGACGAGCGTGCGGCTGAACGCCGTGTCGGGCCACAGCGACGGCTACTCGACGCAGTGCCCGGGCGCCGCGCTCGCGGCCGAGCTCCCCGCCATCAGGAAGGCGGCCGCCCGCCTCCAGGGCCGCCGGTAGCAGAGGCGCGCGGCGACGCACAAGTGGGCCGGCACGAACACGCGTTGAGGGTCGTTCCCGGGGTGGTGGAGCGGTTACGTTGGGGGCTGATCGTCGGACGACGTCCCCAGGAGGCACAGCCGTGGCCGGCATAGACACCTCGAAGCCCCACTCCGCCCGTTTCTGGAACTACTTCGTCGGGGGCAAGGACCACTACGAGGTGGACCGGCAGATCGGCGACGAGATCAAGTCGATCTTCCCGGGCCTGGTCGACGTCGCCCTGACCAGCCGCCGCTTCCTCGGCCGCGCCGTCCGCACTCTCGTCGCCGAGCACGGCATCCGGCAGTTCCTCGACATCGGCACGGGCCTGCCGACGGCCGACAACACGCACGAGGTCGCCCAGCGAGCCGCGCCCGAATCCCGGATCGTGTACGTCGACAACGACCCGCTGGTGCTCACGCACGCCCGCGCCCTGCTGGTCGGCTCGCCCGAAGGCGCGACGGCCTACGTCGACGCGAACCTGTACGAGCCCGAGAAGGTGCTGGCCGAGGCGGCCCGTACGCTCGACTTCGAACAGCCCGTGGCCCTGATGCTCCTCAACGTGCTCGGGCACGTCGCCGACTACCAGGAGGCCAGGGCGCTGGTGTCCCGGCTGGTCGCGGCGCTGCCGTCCGGCAGCTGCCTGGTGATCAGCGACAGCACCGCCACCAGCGAGGGCATGATCGCCGCGTCGGAGGCGTACAACGCCAGCGGGGCGGTGCCGTACCACGTGCGCGGAGTCGAGGAGGTCGCCGGCTTCTTCGACGGGCTGGAGCTCCTGGAGCCCGGGGTCGTCCAGGTCACGCGGTGGCGGCCGGAGCCCGGCGACACGGAAGGGCCCGGCACACCGGTCGACGCCTACGCCGGGGTGGCGCGCAAACCGTAGGGCGGTCTTCGGCCACGGGACCGAAGCGGTGCTGTCCGGCGCTCCCAAAATCCGCTTATGGTTCACGGGTGTTCGACTCGCGGCAGATCAGGACGTTCCACGAAGTGGTCAGGACGGGCTCGTACTCCGCCGCCGCCCGTGCCCTCGGATACACACAGCCCGCGATCACCCAGCAGATGAAGGCGCTCGAACGCGACGTCGGCACCCCCCTGTTCACCCGCGCGGGCCGCGGCCTGCGGCTCACCGAGGCCGGGGAGACGCTGGCGCGGCACGCGGCCGTCATCCTCGACGACATGGCGGCCGCGCGCCGGCAGATGGACTCCCTGACCCGGCTCCGCGCGGGCCGGGTGCGCCTCTGCGCCTTCCCCAGCGCCAACGCCACCCTCGTCCCCGAGGCCATGGGGCTGCTCGCCGCCGCCCATCCGGGGGTGGCCGTGGAACTCCTGGAGGACGAGCCGCCCGAGTCGCTGCGGCGCCTGGTGCGCGGTGAGTGCGACATCACGCTCGCCTTCGCCTTTCCCGGGCTGCGCGAGGACGTCCCCGACGAGGTGAGGGAAGTACCGCTGATGGAGGACCAGTCGCTGGTCCTGCTGCCGTCGGGGCATCGGCTCGCCCGGCGCCGGGCGGTGCGGCTCGCCGACCTCGCGGGGGAGCGCTGGATCGTGGGCTGCCCGCGCTGCCGCGTCCACTTCCTGCACGCCTGCGCCGACGAGGGGTTCGCGCCGGACATCGCCTTCACCACCGACGACAACCTCGTCGTGCAGAGCCTGGTCGCGGAGGGGCTCGGGGTGGCCATGATGCCGGGCCTGGTGCTCAACTTCCTGCGCCACCCCAAGGTCGCCGGCCGCGCGTCGCAGCCCGCGTCCCGTCGGCGGATCTCGGCGTACGTCCTGCGCGAGCATCTGCGGATCCCGGCCACGACGGCGGTGCTCGGAGAGCTCCGCACGGTCGCGGCCAACAAGATCGGCTGCTGAGCGGCGACCGTCAACCGCCTGCACATAAGCGGAGGTTGGACGACGCCCCACGAACTGTCCTTGGACGTCCCGGTCCGGGCGGCGCGAAGGTGCCCGTATGACCTCTTCGACCGCACCCGCGTCCGGGCGTACGACCACGCGTCTCGCCGTACTCGTCTCCGAGATCCGTGAGGCCGTCGCCCTCGGTCTGCCGCCGGACCTCACGGCGTACCTCGTCGGCGAACGGCTCGCGCCGCACCTCGGCGCCGACGACCTGCTCACCGCCGGGCAGCGCGCCGGTGATCCCGCGCGCTACCGCCAGCACCTGCTGCACGCGGAGGACGACGGCGGTTTCTCGGTCGTCGCGCTCGTGTGGCTGCCCGGACAGCGCACCCCCGTGCACGACCACGTGGCCTGGTGCACGACCGGCGTCCACGCGGGCACCGAGCACGAGCGGCGCTACCGGCTCGTCCCGTCCCGCGACGGCGCCCCCGCGCGGCTGACGGCCACCGAGGACGTGGTGAACCCGCCGGGGACGGTGTGCGGTTTCGCGCCGCCCGGTGACATCCACGAGGTGTGGAACGCGGGCCCGGACGTGGCGATCTCGCTCCATGTGTACGGCGCGGACCTGTCGCGGCTCGGCACCAGCGTCCGGCGCCTGTACGCACGCCCCGGCGGCTGACCGCGGCGGGCCCGGAGGGCGGCGCGCGCCGCCCCGGTGGAGCCGCGGCGCTCCCGCAGCGGCCCGGCGCCGAAAATCCCTGTCGCGGGCAGCCGGGCAGGGGGAGACTCGTCCCATGGCTGACATGGAGTCGTTCCGGGAGGCGGTCACCGCGTGGGCGGCCGGCGGCCCCGGCGACCCCGCGCGCGAGTCGGCCGCACGGCTGCCCGTCCGCGCGGTCGTCCTGCTCGAAGGGCCGAGCGACGCGGCGGCGGTCGACGCGCTGGCCGCGAGCCGCGGCCGCGACCTGGCGGCCGAAGGCGTCTGCGTCCTGCCGATGGGCGGGGCCATGAGCGTCGGGCGCTTCGCCCGCCTCCTCGGGCCGCTCGGACTCGGCCTGCGCCTCACGGGGCTGTGCGACGAGGCGGAGCGCCGCTACTACGCCCGCGCCCTGGACCGGGCCGGCGCCGCACGCGGGCGGTTCTTCGTCTGCGCGGCGGACCTGGAGGACGAGCTCATCCGGGCGCTGGGTGTGGCACGGGTGCGGGAGCTGGTCCGTGAGGAGGGCGACCTGCGCGCCCTGGAGACGTTCCTGCGCCAGCCCGCACAGCAGGGCCGCGCCCCGCAGCAGCAGTTGCGGCGCTTCCTCGGCACGAAGAAGGGGCGCAAGATCCGCTACGGCCGCGTCCTCGTCGAGGCTCTGGACCCCGACAGCACACCCGCCCCGCTCGACGACCTGCTCACCGGTCTGTGACCGCCGGGCGACGCCGTCCCCGCCGGGGCGCCGCGCGCTCGCGTTCGGGCCGGCCCGCTTCGGTACGCGCACACGAACTGCCTATGCTCGGCCGGTGAACGCAACCGTGATGTACGAGCCCGTGGCCGCGGTGTTCGAGGAGCCCGCCGCCTTCGCCCCGCCACAGCCGTCCGGGCAGGGCGGCGACGCGGCACCCGTGCTGTGGAGCGTGGACGCCGAGGTGCAGGCGGACGCCGCGATGCGGCTGGCCGGCGGCGTACTCGACGACGGGGAGAAGGAGCGCGCGGCGGCCTTCGTCCGCGAGGCCGACCGCAGGTGCTACGTCACGGCCCACGTGGCGCTCAGGGCGATGCTGGGCGCCTGCCTGGGCCTGGCACCCGGCGCGGTCCGGCTGCACCGCGAGCCGTGCGTGTCCTGCGGCGGCCCGCACGGCCGGCCCGCCACGGCGGACGGGCCGGTGCACTTCTCGCTGTCGCACAGCGGCAGCGTCGCCCTGATCGCCTGCGCGGCGGTGCCCGTGGGAGTGGACGTGGAGGCGGTCCCGCGCCCCGGTGTCGTGAACGAGGTCGCGAGGGAGCTGCATCCGCGCGAGAGGGCCGAGTTGACGGCCCTGCCGGAGGCCGCGAGGAGCGCCGCGTTCGCACGCGTGTGGGCGCGCAAGGAGGCGTACCTCAAGGGACTGGGCGTGGGCCTCGCCCGCGGGCTCTCGCTGGACTACCTCGGCACCGGCCCGGCGGCGGACCGCCCGCCGGGGTGGCGCGTCGCCGACGTCGCCGCGCCGAACGGATTCGCGGCCGCCGTAGCGCTGCGGACGGGCCCCGCCTCCGTACCGGGGGCGCGGGTGGCGCCGGCGCCGGGAACCCCGTGACGGCGGACCGGCGCCGGTACGGAGCCGCGGCTTCCGGGGGCTGACGGGCCGTCCGCGCGCCGGTCGTATACGGCGCGGGGTGTACGCGGGTTGACCGGAGCCCCCGAATCCGCAAGCCGGGCCGACCAGGAGGGGAGCCGGCGGGTAACGCTCGTTCACTCGTACCGGACCAAAGTGCGCGGAACGATTCCACCCACCGCGTCGCCGGGCTACGCTCGAGGTCCGCCATGGTTTGGGGAGGGATGATGGTGTCCGGCCCGGAGCACCCGGTCACCGTCCCGCTGCTGGAGCGCGAGACGGAACTCGCCGCCGCCGCAGGCGCTGTCGAAGCGCTCTGCGCCGACGTGCCGACCGGTGGAGTCCTCGTGTGCAGCGGCGAGGCCGGCATCGGCAAGACGGCCCTGCTGTCCGAGATCCGGCGGCTGGCCGCGGGCCGGTGCACGGTGTGGTCGGCGCGCGGTGGCGAGACCGTCACCTCCGTGCCCTTCCACGTCGTACGGCAGCTCCTGCAGCCCGCCATCGCCCTGGCGGGCACGGTGGACGCCAGGGAACTGCTCGGCGACGGCTACGAGATCATCGGCCCCGCGCTCGGCGTGGCCCCGCCCGACGGCCGGGCCGACCCCCAGGGCGTCCGCGACGGACTGGACACGCTGCTGCTGCGCCTGGCCGGCACGCACCGGCCGCTGGTGCTGCTCGTCGACGACGCGCAACTGGTGCGACCTGGAGACCCTCGGCTGGCTGGCGTCCTTCGTCCAGCGCGAGGACCTCCCCGTGCTCGTCGTCATCGCGTACCGCACCGAGGAGGCGGACGACGAGAGCGCGGAGTTCATCCGGGCGATGGAGGCCGCCGCCGGGCAGTGCGTCTCGCTGCGGGCGCTCACCCCCGACGCCGTGGCGAGCCTCGCCCGGGCCGCCCTCGGCGAGCACGCGGACGACCCGTTCTGCCGGGAGGTGTGGGCGGTCACCGGGGGCAACCTCTACGAGACCGTCGAGCTCGTCGCCAAGGTGCGCGACGAAGGCCTGGACCCCGTCGAGGCGTCGGCGGGCGCCCTGCGCGCCCTCGGCGCCGCCGCGCGCGGCACCGGCCTGATCGCGCGGCTCGAAGAACTGGGCACCGACACCACCCGGTTCGCCTGGGCGGCCGCCATCCTGGGCACCGAGATCTCGCTCGACCTCGCGGCGTCGCTCGCCGGACTGGGCGACGCGGAGGCCGCCGACTGCGCCGAGCGCCTGCGCGCGGCCCGCGTCCTCGCCGGTACGGACCCCATGGAGTTCGTCCACCCGCTCGTCGCGGGCGCCGTCTACCGCGCCATCCCGTCCGCGACCCGCACCGCCATGCACGGCCGGGCCGCCTGGGCGGTCACCCGCGCGGGCCGGGGCGCGGCGGCCGCCGCCCGCCACCTCCTGGAAGTCCACCCGGACGACGACCCCGAGCTGGTCGCCCAGTTGCGCGAGGCCGCCTCCGAGCACCTCGCCGTCGGCGCGCCGGACGCGGCCCGGCGCTGCCTCGAACGCGCTCTCCAGGAACCCCCGCTGCCGGAGGAGCACGCCCCGGTGCTGTACGAGCTGGGCTGCGCCACGCTCCTGACCTCGCCCGCCACGACCGTGGGCCACCTGCGGGCCGCGCTCGGGATGCCGGGCCTCGACGCCGGCCAGCGGGTGGACGCGGTCTTCCGGCTGTCCCAGGCGCTCACCCACAACAACCAGACGCGGGAAGCGGCGCAGGTCGTGGCCGACGAGGTCGCGCGGACCACCGCGGGCCCCACCAGGATGCGGCTCCAGGCGGTGCACTTCCTGTGGGAGGGCGTACAGGCGGCCGAGGACGACGGCCCCGGGCGCTCCCGGCGCCTCGCCGAGATGGCCGAGGGCCTGGAGGGCCGCGACAACTCCGAACGGGTGCTGCTCATACTGAGGGCCTTCGACGGGACGGCACGCGGTGAGAACGCCGAGGAGATCGTCCAGATCTGCGACCGCGCCCTGGTCGACGGCATGCTCGCCCCGGGCCTCGGCTGGACCAACACTGCGTGGGGCTTCGAACCCCCGGCGCTGCTCGGTCTCACGTACGCCTTCGCGGACCGGCTCGACCGGGCCGAGAGCCTCTTCGACGAGGCCCTGCGCGCCTTCGAGATCTCGGGCTGGAGCGGCGGGCACCTCGCCTTCGCCCACGCGCTCGTCGGCTACCTCAACCGCAGGCGCGGGAAGCTCGCCCAGGCGGAGATGTACCTGCGCGAGAGCCTGCGGCTGGCCGAGCGCGTCGGCAACGGCCTGCCCATGCACTGGGACGCCGCGTGCATGCTCATCGACACGCTGCTCGCGCGCGGCAGGATCGACGCCGCGCGGGAGGCCGCGGAGCGACACGCGTTCGCCCCTCCGTACCCGTCGTCGATCGTCATCCCCGACGCCCAGTGCGTACGGGGAAGACTGCTGCTCGCGCAGGGCCGGACGAAGGAGGCCGTCGCCGAACTCGAGGCGGCGGGCGAGGCGTTGACCGCCCGAGGCCGGCACAACGGCATCATGGCCCCTTGGGCGAGCGACCTCGCCCGGGCGGTGGCCGCCGACGACCCGGACCGCGCCGCCGCTCTCGCCGCCCATGTACGGGACCGCGCGGAGCGCTTCGGCACGGACACCGCCATCGGGGAGTCGCTGCGCTGCGCGGCGGCCCTGGAGGAGGGCGAACGGGCCGTCGAACTGCTCGCCAAGGCCGTCGCGTTCCTCGAAGGGTCCCCGTGCGCGTACGAGCACGCGCTGGCCCGGGTCGAGTACGGCATCGCGGCCCGGTCGGCGGGCGAGCTGTCCCGCGGCCTGGCCCTGGCCGAGAAGTGCAGCGCCGATGGACTGGTGCGGCGCGCCCGGCAGGCGCTGCGCGCGCTCTGAGGAGCGCCTGCCGGGCCGTCCGGCGCGCAGGCGGCGGACGCGGCCTTCCCCCGCCGGAGCGGCCCGGGTCGCTCCGGCCTGTCAGCGCCGCTGGCAGCGCAGGCTCTTCAGGTCCACGGTGTCGGCCATCACCCGCATCCCGAGGTCGTTGGGGTGGAGATGGTCGCCGCTGTCGTACGCCGGGAGGAGGCGGGACGGCGCGGCCGGGTCCATGACGGCCCGGTCGAAGTCGACGACGGCGTCGAACGCGCCGCCGTCCCGGACGAACGCGTTGACCTCCTGCCGCACCGCTTCGCCCGCCGGCGTCCACTCCCGCCAGCCCTCGTACGGCATGACCGTCGCCCCGACTACGCACACGCCCGCCGCGTGCGACCGGTCGACGATCCGCCGGTAACCGGCGATCAGTTCGGCGGCCGTCGGAGCGGGCACGGCCTTGATGTCGTTGACCCCTTCGAGCAGCACCACCGTCCGCACGCCGGCCTGTGTGAGCACGTCCCGGTCGAGCCGTTTGAGCGCGCTCTGGCCGGAGCCGTCCTTGAGGACCTTGTTGCCCGAGATCCCCTCGTTGGCGACGCCCTTGACGCGGGTACCGACGTCGCCGTCCAGCCTCCGGGCCAGGAAGTCCGGCCAGCGGCGGTTGGTGTCGCGGGTGGACAGGGCGCCGTCGGTGATCGAGTCGCCGAGGGCGGCGACCGCGCTCGTGCCGCGCCGGGCGTTCACGGTCACGGCGTCGAGGTAGAACCACGAGGTGACCGGCTGGGTGTACGCCGTCGCGGTGTCATCGGCGGCGTGGTCGCCCGAGGGCGCGACGTACGACGTCTGGAGGGCCGTCCGGTGCCCGGTGGCGGCGCCGCCCGCGTCACGCACGTACAGGCTGACGGCCAGGTCGGACCGCGGCCGTACCGTGCCGGGCAGCGGGTCGCTGGAGACGGATCGGCCGGGCGGGACGGTCACCGAGGGCGAACCGGCGAAAGTCAGCGGCCGGTTGGTGCCCGGCACCAGGGCGGCTCCGGTGGCCCGCAGTCCGGCGTACGCGCGGCCGAAGGTCACCGGCCGGGTGCCGAAGGTGTTGGAGAGCCGGATCCGCAGCCCGTCGCCGCCCGCGCTGGTGCGTACGACGAGCCGGTACGTCCGTTCGGGGGCGGCGCCGGCGGTGGACAGCCGGTCCGTGCTCGCGGCCCGGAGGCCAGGACCGCGGTGAGCGCGACGGCGGCGGCCAGGGCGCGCGGGGCGGGCCGGCGCGGCGTGGGTCTGTTCATGGCGCGGAGATTCCTCCCCTGAGCACGGGCATGCCTGTACCGGCACTCGGGGAATTGACGCGCGGCACGGCGTGCGCTGTCCAGGGTGCGATGCTGGAACAGGCCATCGCGTACGGCGGGTCAGGACCCCTGATGCGGCACAGTGGACCACGCCGGGGCGGTGCCCGCGACCCGGCAGACCATGAGGTAGAGCGGGATCGGCGGCGTGTACGGCGCGCTAGCCTCCGGCAGGTGGATCAGGCGCGGACGCGTCGGCACGTACGCCCCGGCGACGTAACGGGCGGGCTGCGGCCAGGCGAGTCCGAGGTCCGACTCGGCGGGCACGATCCACCACCACCAGTCGGCGTCGGCGAAGACGCAGCCGGGCCGGGACAGGTGCGCCATCGTCCGGAAACCGTGCCGCGCGGGAAGCCCCACCGCGTCGCAGCCCAGCGGTGTGGCGAAGCCGGACGGCACGGGCAGGCGGACCGGTCCGCCGCCCTCCTCGCCGTCGTGGCCTGCGCGCGGCGCGGCGAGATCGCGGCTGTCCCGCGCGCCGCCCGGGCGACGCCGCGACAGGCGGCCGGCCGGCAGGCCGGTCATCACGGACCTCAGCAAGGAACCTCCGCCCAGACGATGCGTCCGGGCCCGTCCGCCGCGTCGCGCGTGCCCCAGAAGCTGCTCAGGGTGTCGACGAGCTGAAGCCCCCGTCCGTGCTCGTCGTCGCCGGCGTGGCGCAGGCGCGGGCCCGTGGGGCGCCGCCCCTGGTCCTTCACGGCGACCCGCAGACGGCCGTCGCTGTCGCGCAGTTCGCAGACGACCCGCTCGCTCGCGGTGTGCAGCACGGCGTTGGTGAACAGCTCGGAGACGATCAGCGCCGCCGTGTCGCAGGTGTCCTCGCCGACGCCCCACTGCGTCAGCTGCTGCCTGGTCAGGCGGCGGGCGGCCGCCACGAACTCGGCGCGGCCCGGCAGTTCGAACCCGTAACGGCGTATGGCCGTTCCCCGGCAGCGGTCCATGAGCGGGGGGACGAGCGCAGTGCCTGGTGCCACGAGCGTTTCCTCACGGTGTGGGGGGCGGGGCCGACTGCTGCTTCCCCCCGGTGGGCAGCGGCGGCGTCCGCGTGTACTGGTTCACCGCGCAACTCTCCCTTCGAAAGCGACACTTGGCAAGGGCCACTATGAAAATTGCAGAGTGTCGTGTCTTTGGCTGCGACCGCGTGGCACACTGCTCGCAACAGCCCATGGGGAGGTCTGAAGTGAGTGAACCGCGGTCCGCCCCGACGGTGGGTCAGGTCGTCCTCGGCAAGCGCCTGTTGGACCTGCGCGAACGGGCCGGCCTGAGCCGCGACGAAGCCGCCAGGGTCCTCCGCGTCACCCCGGCGACCATCCGGCGGATGGAGACCGCCGAGGTCGCGCTCAAGATCCCTTACGTACAACTCCTGCTCCAGGCGTACGGCCACGGGCCCGAGGACATCGCGTCCTTCGTCGAGCTGGCCGAAGAGGCGAACAAGCCGGGCTGGTGGCAGCGCTTCCACGGCATCCTGCCGGACTGGTTCAGCATGTACGTGAGCCTGGAGGGCGCCGCGTCCCTCATCAGGGCGTACGAGCCGCAGTTCGTCCCGGGCCTCCTCCAGACCGAGAGCTACGCCCGCGCCATCATGCGCGGCGGAGCACTCGGCCGGTCCGGCGCCGGGAGCGCCGAGGCCATCGAGCGGCATGTGGCCCTGCGCATGGAGCGCCAGAGCCTCCTCACCCGACCCGACGCCCCGCGCCTGTGGGTCGTCATGGACGAGACGGTGCTACGGCGTCCGGTGGGCAGCCCGAACGTGCTGGGGGAGCAGATCGACCGGCTCCTGGAGGCCGTCGAGAGACCCAACATCACCTTGCAGATCGCCGAGTTCGCGACGGGGCACCACCCCGGCACCTACGGCCCGTTCGTCCTCTTCCGCTTCGCCGTGCCGGAACTCCCGGACATGGTCTACAGCGAGTACCTGACCGGCGCCGTCTATCTCGACGCGCGTCCCGAGGTGGCGGCCCACCTGGAGGTCATGGACCGCATGGCGGCTCAGGCCGCGACTGCACAACGCACGAAGGAGATCCTCAAGGATCTCCGCAAGGAGCTGTGAGATGGACCCCATTTACAACGGCATGCCCGCCAACGACCTGCCCGCGGAGGGCTGGTACAAGCCGTGGAGCGGCGGCAACGGCGGCAACTGCATCGAAGCCATGAAGCTGGCCGACGGCAGAGTCGCCGTCCGGCAGTCCGCCGACCCCGAGGGGCCCGCACTGATCTACACCCCCGGCGAGATCGCCGCGTTCATCCAGGGGGCGAAGGCGGGCCAGGCCGACTTCCTGCTCACCTGACCCGCACGGACCCGTGCGACGCCCGTACCCGACCACCGTTCCGCGACCCTTGTCCCGCGACCCTTGTTCCCGGGCCGCCACCCGGCCGCCTGTTCACCGTTCACCCCCACCCATGGAGCGCCGTATGACCGGGCAAGACCGCACCCCTGTCGAGATCGACACCAGCAAGCCGCACCCGGCGCGCATGTACGACTGGTTCCTGGGCGGCAAGGACAACTACCCGGTCGACGAGGAGATGGCCCGCCAGCTCCTCACCCTCGACTCGCGGGGGCGCGACATGGCGCGGGTCAACCGGGCGTTCATGCACCGGGCCACCCGCTGGCTCGCCGAGAACGGCGTACGGCAGTTCCTCGACATCGGTACGGGCATACCGACCGAGCCGAACCTCCACCAGGTCGCCCAGCGCACCGCCCCCGACGCGCGCATCGTCTACTGCGACAACGACCCGATCGTGCTGGCCCACGCGGAGGCGCTGCTGCGGTCCACGCCCGAGGGCGCCACGGAGTACATCCAGGCGGACGCCCGCGAGCCCGACCTCATCCTGGAGCGGGCCGGCAAGACGCTCGACTTCTCGCAGCCGGTCGCCCTGTCGCTGGTCGCGCTGCTGCACTTCGTGGGCGACGAGGACGGGGCGCACGCGCTGGTGAACCGGCTCATGGACCGGCTGGCGCCCGGCAGTTACCTGGTGCTCTCGCACGTCACCGGGGACTTCGACCCGCAGGGCGCGGCAAAGGCGTCGGCGCTGTACTCGGCGAAGGGACTGACCCTGCGGCCCCGCTCCCGCGCGGAGTTCGCCGAGTTCTTCAACGGGTTCGAACTCGTCGAGCCGGGCGTCTCGCTGGCCGCCGAATGGCGGCCGGAGCTGGGCGAAGTCGTCCCGGTCGCGGGCGACGACCCGATCCCGGGGTACACGGGCGTGGCCCGCAAGGTCTGACGGGGCGTCGCGCCCGGGGGCGCGCCCGGCCGGGCGCGCCCCCGTGCCGCCGTGCCCCGCGCGGCGGCGGGCGCGGGGGCGTGCGGGCACCCGGCGTGGTCACCCGTCGCCGGTCAGGCCGGCGATGGCCGTCGTGACGCGGTCCCACGTGGCCAGGTCGCGCGGCAGCGGCGGGATCTCGGTGCCCCCGCCCCCGCCCCACCCGCCCTGTCTCTTATAAACATCTGACGCTGCCGACGATCGCATAAATGTAGAT
>NZ_VBVX01000143.1 GCF_005981925.1 Streptomyces albidochromogenes | reverse complement strand
AGACGGCCCCGCCCTCAAGCAGACCCTCACCACGCGGCTGCTCTACTTCTTCATCCTGGGCGACGTCCTCGGCGCCGGGGTGTACGTCCTGGTGGGCGAGGTCGCAGCCGACTCCGGCGGGGCCGTCTGGGCGCCGCTCGTCGTCGCCCTCCTGCTGGCGATGCTGACCGCCGCGTCCTACGCCGAGCTGGCGACCAAGTACCCCAGAGCGGGCGGCGCCTCCCACTACGCCACCCGGGCGTTCGGCCCCTTCGTCGGCTTCGTCACGGGGTTCTGCATGCTCGCCGCCGGCGTCGTCTCCGTCGCGGCGCTCGCCCGCGGCTTCGCCGGCGACTACCTGACGGAGTTCGTGACCCTGCCCGTCGGCCTCGTCGCGGTGGCCTTCCTCCTGGCGCTCGCCCTCATCAACGCGAGGGGCATCAAGGAGTCGACCCGGGCCAACGTCGTCGCCACCGTCGTCGAGGTGGGCGGCCTCCTCGTCATCGTCGCCCTCGGCGCGTGGCTGCTCCTGCGGGGCGACGGCGACCCCGGGCGCCTCGTCCGGCTCGGCACACCGGAGAAAGGCGCCGCCGCCGCCGTCCTGAGCGGTTCCGTACTCGCCTACTACTCCTTCGTCGGCTTCGAGACGTCGGTGAACGTCGCCGAGGAGACCCGCGACCCCCGGCGCTCCTACCCGCGCGCCCTGTTCGGCGCCCTCGCCACGGCGGGAGCCGTGTACGTCCTCGTGGGCATCGCCGCCTCCGCGGCCGTACCGACCGCGCGGCTCGCCGCGTCCGGCGGACCGCTGCTCGAAGTCGTCAGGGCGGCCGGGGGCGTGCCGACGTGGCTCTTCAGCGCCATCGCGCTCGTCGCCGTCGCCAACGGCGCGCTGCTCACCGGCATCATGTCCTCCCGGCTCGCGTACGGCATGGCACGCGACGGGCTGCTGCCCGCCCCACTGGCCCGGGTGCTCCCGGGACGCCGCACCCCGTGGGTGGCGATCGCGGCCACCACCGCCCTGGCGGCCCTCCTCGCCCTCACCGGCGGCGTGGCCACCCTGGCCTCCACCCTCGTGCTGCTCCTGCTCGTCGTGTTCCTCGTCGTCAACGCGGCCGTTCTCGTACTGCGCCGCGCCCCGGGCCGGGCGGACCACTTCCGGGCCCCGACCGTGCTTCCCGTACTGGGCGCGCTCTCCTGTGTCGTCCTCGCCACGCAGATCGAGGCCCAGGTGTGGCTCCGGGGGCTCCTCGTACTGGCCCTGGCCGTGGTGCTCGCGGCGATCGCCACCGCGCGGCGCGCCGGCGGCCCCGGCGCGCCCGCCGACGACGCGCCCACAGCGCCGTGACGAGGGCCGGGAGCCGGCGCGGCCGGGAGGGCGGGAGATTCCATGTGGATGGTGCACCGCACACGGGGTACGCGATCCACAGCGTTGTCCATGTCCATGCCCGCTCGTGGTGACAGTACGGGAGACCAGATGAGGGTCCGCCAATCGCCTTTCCCTCCGGCGTTCCGGATGTCCGCCGAAGTCGTGGCCGGCCGCTACCGGTTGGGTACGAAGATCGGCACGGGAGGCGTGGCCGACGTCTACGAAGGGCTGGACCTGCGCCTCAGGCGCCCCGTGGCCGTCAAGGTCTTCCGGCCCGGCGCCGATCCGGAGATGGAGGAGCGCTTCGCCGACGAGGCCGTCCTGCTCGCCCGGCTGCAGCACCCCGGCCTGGTCACCGTGTACGACACGGGCCGGCACAAAGACTGCGGGTACCTCGTGATGGAGCTGGTGACGGGGCAGACCCTCCGTCGGCGCGCGGCGGCCGGGCCGCTGGAGCCGGCGTACGTCGCCGAGCTGGGCGCCGCGCTGGCCCACGCCCTGGCCCATGTGCACGCCGCCGGCATCGTGCACCGTGATGTGAAGCCCTCGAACGTCCTGCTGGACGATGCCGGCCGTCCGCATCTGACCGACTTCGGCATCTCGCGGCTGATCAACTCCACCAGGAACACCGCCTCGGGCGCCCTGATCGGCACCGCCGCGTACCTGGCGCCCGAACAGGTCCTCGGCAGGGGAGCGGGACCGGCCGCCGACGTCTACGCCCTCGGACTGCTGCTGCTCGAATGCCTCAAGGGAGAACTGGAGTACCACGGTGCTCCGTTGGAGGCGGCTCTGGCGCGTCTGCACCGCATGCCGGAGATACCCGAGGCGGTGCCCGAGGGCCTGGCCCGCCTCCTGCGGGCGATGACCGCCCTGGAGGAGGAAGCCCGTCCGGACGCCGAGGAGTGCGCGCTCGTGTTGTCCGCGCTCGCCGGCGAGCCGGATCTCGTGGCGCCGCCCACGGCCGCCGTGCCCGCTCCCACCGGCCGCGGGGCCGCACCCGACACGGTGAGGACAGCCGGGCCCCGGGCCCCCGCGCCGCAACCCCAGGGGCGGGGCCGGGCCCGCCACCTGATGGCGGCCACCGGCACCGCGGTGCTCACGGCGGTCCTCGGCGCCACGCTCGTGGCCTCGGACGGCCCGGGAGGCCGAGCCGAGCGCAACAGCGCCACGCCGCCCCGCGTCGCCCCCGAGCGACCGCCGGGCACCTCCGCCCCCGCCGAAGACGCCGGCGCGGTGGGACGGCAGCCCGCCGCGGCCCCTTCCCGGTCGCCGGCCTCGCGGACCTCCGGCTCGCCCGCGCCCGCCGCCCCGGTGGGGGAGGCCCGGTGGGCGTCGGGCGAACCGGGCGCCCGGCCCGCCGTACGGACATCGGCAGGGGACGCAACCCCCGCGGCACAGGCCGCCCGTACCGGCACACGTCCGGGCTCCGCGCCCCGCGACGACGCCGGCAAGCCGCACGGGAAGGCGAAGGGGAAGTCCAAGGACCACCCCGGGAAGGGCAAGCACCGCTGAGCCGCGCACCCGCCGGCCGGTGGGGCCGGGCCCCTGCCGGGGCGAGTGCCGCCGGTCCTTGTGGGGCGGCGGCCGCACGCGGGCCGTTGCGGCCGGGCGGCCGGCTACCACATGACGGGAAGCCGCTCCGGAATCCGCTTCATGAACCCGGTCCGCCACACGAGCTGTTCGACGGGGACCGCCAGCCGGAAGTCCGGCATCTTCTCCAGCAGCGTCTCCAGCGCGATCTCCGCGTGCTTCTTGCCGAGCGCGGTCGCCGGGCAGTAGTGCTGGCCGCCCCCGAAGGAGAGGTGCGCGGTGTTGTTCTCCCGCGCCAGGTCCACCGTGTGCGGGTCGGTGAACGCGTCGGGGTCGAAGTTGGCGCCCTCGACCAGGACCAGGACGAGTTCCCCCTTCTTCACCTCGACCTCGCCGAGCGTGACGTCCTCCAGCGCGAGGCGCGGCAGGCCGTCACCGATGGACAGGTTGATGCGCAGCAACTCGTCGACGGCCGCCGGGATCTTGCCGCGGTCCGCGAGCAGCTCGGCCGTCAGCTCCGGGTGCTGCATCAGGGAGACGAGAGCCATGGTCAGGAAGCCCGCGGTGGAGATCACGCCCGCGCCGAACATGGTGACGCCGACCGTCGCCAGCATCTCGTCGGTGAGGTGGGCGTACTCCGGGTCCTCGCGCAGGGCCGCCAGCTCGGCCATCAGGCCGGTGGTAGCCGGGTCGTCGAGGCGCTCCACCATGTAGGCGATGTCGCGGTCCCAGTTCAGCTTCGCCCCGGTGACGGGGCACGCGGAGTTCATGAACGCGATGTCCAGGCTCCGCATCAGACGCGGCGCGTCCGACTTCGGGATGCCGAGGATGTGGCAGTGCATGCCCGCCGAGTACGGGTCGGCGAACTGCCCGCGCAGGTCGGCCGGGGCGCCTTCCGTCATGAGGCCGTCGATCAGCTCGGCGGCGTTCGAGCGCATCCACTCGACCAGCCCCGGTGCCTTGGGGTTCAGCGCCTTCAGCACCGCCTTGCGCAGTCCGGCGCCGGTGATGTTGCCCATGTTGTTGACGACCTCGGGCGGGATCGTCAGGGCGTACTGCCGCGGCACTCCCGGGGCCGAGGTGTCCTTCAGGCTGAACCGCCGGTCCTCCAGGACCTGCCTGCACAGCGCGTGGGACGAGACCAGCCAGGCCTCGTCGCCGGCGATCGTCCGCACCCGCTTGACGGGCTCCTTGCGCAGTACCTCGATCTCGTCGGGCAGTTGGTCGCCGCGCCAGGAGAACGGGAAGTCGAGCAGCTCGTCGGGCAGCGTCTCAACGGACATCGGATTCTCCTTGTGCGGGGGTGACGATGGCGTGTCCCTGGTTGCGGGAGGCGCGCAGGCCTGAGCCGCGCGAGTAGAGCAGCTCGGCCATCGGCAGAAGCTGGTGGTAGCAGTTGAGCGACGACGGGACGCCGAGGATGGCAGGGGTATCGAGGAACAGTGGCGCTTCGGCGCAGACGTACTCCAGGCACACCGCGCGCTGCCGCTCGGTGGCGGCCTTCCCGTCCAGGACCTTGGAGGACAGGAAGGCGTCGACGAGCGCCTCGCACGTGGCGCGGAAGTCAGCGTCCGTCCGCAGGCGGTTCTGGAGGTGGTCGTGGATGTCGCGGTACGCCGCGTTGGTGGTGAACGCCGACATGGGGTGGGCGCGCAGCCGGACGCCGTCGGGATCGACGGTCTGCACGGCGTTGGACACCTTGGCGCGTACGCCGCGAAGGTTCTTCACGGCCTTGCGCCGGGCGTCGTCGGCGGGATAGCCGGACGCCTCATACATTTCGGCCACGTGGAGATCGGTGTAGACGAAGTCCACTTGGTGGAAGTGCTCGATGCCCCAGCGGGCCAGGTCGATGACGCGCTGGGCGGAGAAGTAACTGTTGCCGGGCGAAACGCCGATGACCGCGTGGGCGCCCTCGGCGCAGATCACCTGGCAGTGGGCGGTGTAAGGCTGGATCTGGAACAGCCCGGCGGGCGACGCGGGCGGTGTGAAGGGCTGTCTTTCGAAGACGGTCTCAGTCGTCAACTGGAAGGGGTCCTTCGCGTCGCTAGTCCCAAAGGAGCCTCGTGCTCCCGGTGTGGCGACGACGCCGTGAAGTTAGCTTCCGGACACGGAGAGTGTCAACGGCGGTCCATGGGTACAGGTTTGCGTATACGTTCCCGTTTCCTTCCCGTGGCGCGGAGGTCACGCGGTGTTCATCATTCCGCTACCTGGGGTGCGGGAGGCGCAAGGGGTGGCCGGTGCCGCTGATCCGGGGTGACGAAGGGCGTGATGGTGACGAAGGGCGGGATGCCGCATGAGTACCGGAAGATCGGGAAGCCGCTAAGACTCCACGTTTGAGGAACGAAGGAGCAGATGTGGCTGCCGAACCGGATGATGCGGAAGAGGGACTGCTGACCGCTGTCACCGTCGAACAGAGCTGGCGGTTCGACGGTGTGCTCAGCGATGTGACGGCGGCTCGAGACCGGGCCTCCGACTTTCTCTACGAACTCGCCCGCCTCCATCCACCCGCGGCGCCGGACGCACACGACGACGCGCTGCTCGTCGTCACGGAGCTGGCCTCCAACGCCTTCGCCTTCGCGCCCGGCCCCTTCGTGCTCACCCTGGGCATGGTGATGGGGGGAACGCTGCGGGTCGCCCTCGCCGACACCAATCCGGCGCCCCCGAGGCCGCGCCCCGTGTCCCTGGCCGGGCGCGGCGGCGTGGGCTGGCACCTCATCAACACGCTCGCCGAGCAGACCATCTCGGTGCCCGAGGCCGAAGGCAAGACGGTGCACGTCTTCCTGCCCTGGTAGCAGGTGCCCGGCCCCGGCGCCACCGCCGGCAAGAGTTGACAGAGGGCAACGGTTGTGTGCGAGGGTGAGGGGACGCCAGCCTGGTCTGGTGGGAGGCCCCGCGCCGCCCTTGGGGTCACTGAGTGGCCGGGGCGCGGTACGGGTGGTCTTACTCGGCTGTGCGCGGCCCACGCCGCGCGCTTGACGGCGCCGCCGCTCTGCCGGCCGCCGTGATGGGCTCGACCCCTGGATTGAGGGGCGAACCGTGAAGGCTTTCACCGTAACCGTCGAACAGCGTCCGGACCTGACACTCGTCACCGTGGCCGGGGAGCTGGACATGCAGACCGTCCCCGCGGTCGAAGAGGCCGCCGTCGTCGTCCCGCTCGGCGGCAAGCCGCTGCGCGTGGACCTCGCCGGGGTGTCCTTCATGGACTCCAGCGGACTCAACCTCCTCCTGCGCCTGCGCCGCCGCATGCGCGAGGAAGGCGGACACCTGGTGCTGTCCGGCCTTCAGGAGCAACCGGCCGGACTGCTGCGTCTGACCGAGACGTACGCACTGCTCACCGCCGACGGTGTGGGCGCCGCGCCGCCCGCCGAGCTCCAGGCGGCGTCCCGGGTGTGAGGGTGTGCGCACATCCCCGCGTACGGCGTCCCGGGCCCCGGTCGGGCAGGCCGATGCCCGCACCGGCTGACCGGTGCGGGCATCGGCCGGATCTGCGGCCGGGTGCGGGCGCCGCCTCAGAACGGCAGGCGCCCGCGGGCGCGCCGGCCGGCGGAGCCGCTACGGCCGACGGCGTTGGAGCCGCTGCGGAAGGGCTTGCTGAAGAGCCGGCCCAGCACTCCGGGTGCCTTGCTGCCGGCGCGCGATCCGGCTCCCAGCGTGCGCTGTGTACCGCGCTCGGGGTGGCGCGACAGGCGGGGCACGAAGAAGGCGAGAACGGCGAGTACGACGCAGACCGCTACGATGCCGACGATCATCATGGGGTGGCTCCTTGGTCCGAGGGTGTCCTGGCCGCATGCCCCGGCACACCGCGTGCATGCACGGCGCTCGGACGCAGGGCCGTGCGGCCCCGCCGGGCCGGTCGCGCGGCCTGACTTGTGAACCGGCCGGCAGCGGCCGCCCCCCGGTCGCGTCGCGGGGCCCGGCCGAGCGGGGGAGCGTGTCGGCCCCGCCTGCGGCCGCACAGGGGTTTTTGCCCCGATTTCCCGGGGCACCCGCAGTGCCATGGACCACTCACAGGCACCCGTGCTCGATGCGCTGGCCGCGTACCACGCTCAGAAACAGACTCCTTTCACCCCGCCCGGCCACAAGCAGGGGCGCGGCGCCGACCCGCGCGTGCGCGCGGTCCTCGGTGACGCCGTCTTCCACTCCGACGTGCTCGCCACCAGCGGCCTGGACGACCGGACCTCGTCCAAGGGCGTCCTCGCCAGGGCCCAGGAGCTGATGGCCGACGCCGTCGGCGCCGAGCACACCTTCTTCTCGACCTGCGGCAGCTCCCTGTCGGTCAAGGCCGCCATGCTGTCCGTGGCCGGGCCGCACGAGAAGCTGCTCGTGGGGCGTGACGCCCACAAGGCGGTGGTGTCCGGCCTCGTTCTCGCCGGGATCGTGCCGATCTGGGTGGACCCCCAGTGGGACCCCGAGCGCCACCTCGCCCACCCGCCGTCCGCCGAAGCCTTCCGCGCCGCCTTCGCCGAGCACCCCGACGCCCGGGGCGCCCTGGTCACCACGCCGACGCCGTACGGCACCTGCTCCGACCTGCCCGCCATCGCCGCGACGTGCCACGAACACGGCGTGCCGCTCATCGTCGACGAGGCGTGGGGCGCCCACCTCCCCTTCCACCCGGACCTGCCGACCTGGGCCATGGACGCCGGCGCCGACGTGTGCGTCACCTCCGTCCACAAGATGGGCTCCGGGCTCGAACAGGGATCGGTCTTCCACCTCCAGGGCGACCTGATCGAACCCGAGGTGCTCAAGAACCGTGAAGACCTCCTGGGCACCACCAGCCCCAACGTGCTCGTGTACGCCGCTCTCGACGGATGGCGCCGCCAGATGGTGGAGCACGGCCACGCCCTCTACGACGACGCGCTCACGCTGGCGAAGGACGTACGGGCACGGATCGCCGAGATCGACGGCCTGCACGTCCACGGGCGCGAGGACTTCTGCGGCCCCGGGCGCGCGGCCGATCTCGACCCCCTCCAGGTCATCTTCGACATCAGCCGCCTCGGCACCACGGGGTACCGGATCGCCGACTGGATCCGCGAACACCACCGGATCAACCTGCACCTGTCCGACCACCGGCGCACCAGCGCCCAGCTCACCCACGCGGACGACGCCGACAGCGCCGACGCCCTGATCGCCGCGCTGCGCGACGTCGTCGATCATGTGGACGCGCTGCGCCCCGCCCCGCAGGTCGACGTCCCCGACCCCGCCGACCTGCGGCTGGAGCAGGTCCTGCTGCCGCGCGACGCCTTCTTCGGCCGGACCGAGCAGGTGCCGTGGGAGAAGGCCGTCGGCCGCGTCAGCGCCGAGATGCTCACCCCCTACCCGCCCGGCATCCCGGCCGCCCTTCCCGGCGAGAAGCTCAACTCGGAGGTCCTGCGGTACCTGCGCAGCGGCGTGGACGCCGGGATGGTCGTACCGGACGCGGCGGACACCGAGGTCAAGTCCGTACGGGTGAGCCTGGAGGACTGACGTCCGGCGCCCCGCACGCATGCGGGGCGCCGGACGACGCGGCCGTCACAGCCCCGCTCGCGCCTTCTGCCGGAAGGACGCCCAGGCCCGCTCCGGTACGTCCGTACGCAGCAGGACGTCGGCCGCCGTGCACGCCAGCGCCTGCGCGGCGGCCAGCATCACCTGCCGCGCGCGGGGTCCGGCGGCCGCCTCGGCGAACTGGGGCGTGTGGTCCGCGCCGTCCGCGCCCATGATGGCGACGAAGGGATGGATGGCGGGCACCCGCGTGCTGACGTTGCCCATGTCCGACGAGCCCAGGTACACGCCGGGCTCGGGTTCCGACAGCCGGATGCCCGCCCGGTCCAGGTGGCGGGCGAACAGCCCGGACAGCACGTCGTTGTCACGGAAGTGCTCGTACCGGCCGCCGACGTCGGTCACCTCCACCTTCGTACGGGTGGCCTGCGCCACCCCCTGTGCGCACGCGCGCAACTCCTCCACCAGGTCCTCCAGCGCCGACGTCGTCCCACCGCGCAGCCCGAACAGCCCCTCCGCGTACTCGGGGACGATGTTCGTGGCCCGGCCCCCGTCCGTCACGATGCCCTGGATGTGCGATCCGCCGGGGAGCCGCCGGTGCAGGACGCCGAGCGTGTTGAAGAGCTGGATCAGCGCCCCCAGCGCGTCGATGCCCTCCGTCGGGCTGCCGGTGGGGTGCGCGGCCCGCCCGTGGAAGCCCACCCGCACCTGTGCGCTGGCCGTCAGCGGCGCCCACGACCAGTCACGGACGCCCGGATGGAACATCAGCGCCGCGTCCACCCCGTCGAACAGGCCGGCCTCCACCTCCACGACCTTGCCGCCGCCGCGCTCCTCCGCCGGCGCCCCGACGGCGAGTACCGTCCCGTCGACCTCGCCGAGCGCGGCCCGCACGGCGAGCGCCGCACCGAGGCCGGCCGACGCGATCAGGTTGTGGCCGCACGCGTGCCCGAGCAGCGGCAGCGCGTCGTACTCCATCAGCAGGGCCACGCAGGGGCCCTCGTCCGCCGAGGCGGCGGTCCCCGTACGCGCGACGAAGGCGGTCGGCAGCCCGGCCGCGCCGCGCTCCACGCGAAAGCCCTCCCGTTCGAGCTCGCCCGCCAGCAGGTGGGCCGCCCGGTGCTCCTCGTAGGCGGTCTCCGGTTCGCGGTGCAACGCGAGAGCCACGTCCCAGAGCCGGTCCGCGCGGGCTGCCACCTCCTCCGCGACGCGGGCGTACAGGGAATCCGTGGGGTGCGACACGTGGGCCTCCTCGACGAGCCGGTGCGGTTTGCGCGCATCGCACGTGTTCCACCGTCCTCGCCGCCCGATGCCTCGAAGCCGACGCGGATCTCGCGTCGCCGCCGTCGAAGCCGGCGACGAGCGGATCGGCGGCCGGCGGAACCGGTCCCGCGCACCGGCCGCACATCGTGTGCTCCGCATTTCCAAGGGGAGGGGATCGCCGCGCATGACATCCCGGCCACGGGGCACCAGGTCTGCAGCACCCAGTCGGGCGGCCTCCCCCCGCCGCCCGACGCGGAGAGGCCGCGCGGACCCCACCCCCCCCGGGTTCGCGCGGCCGTTGCATGCTCGGGCCGACCGGCCGGCTGACCCCCGCCCACCGTACGGCGGCCGGGCAGGGCCCCGGATCAGGCGGGCAGGGCGTCGACGGTGAGGACGACGGTGCCGAACAGGTCGGTCACGACGGTCAGGGCGGCGGCCTGCAGAGCGGCGGCCGTCAGGACCGTGCCGTCGGGGGCGGTGAGCGCGCGGGTGGCGGTGGTTTCGGCGACGACGGTGGGCCGGTAACCGAGGTTGAACGCGCCCTGGGCGGTGTGGCTGACGCACATGTGGGTCATGAAGCCGCCGATGATCAGGTCCTTGCCGCTGCCGGGGGCCGCGCCCAGGCCGGCCAGGGTCTGCTCCAGTGCGGTGCGGTAGAAGGAGTTGGGGTGCTGCTTGACGACGACCGCCTCGCCGTCCTTCGGGGCGACCTCGTCGCTGATGGCCCCGATGGGGGCGCGGATGTCGTAGAGGGTGCCCGGGCCGCCGTCGTTGACGACGTGGACGACCGGGGCGCCTGCGGCGCGGGCGCGCTCCAGCAGCCGGGCGCCGGCCGCGAGGGCTTCCTCGGCGCCTTCCAGGGCCATGACGCCGGTGCGGTAGGTGTTCTGGTAGTCGACCATGATCAGGACGGAGTCGCTCAGGCCGGGCGGCCGGTTGTCCAGGCCGATGACGTCACGCAAAGTCGTGGAGGGCTGGTTCGAGGTCATGAGCGTGCCTTTCGCTGGTGAGTGGGGCAGGGCGAATCGGGCGCGGGCAGGGCGGAGCCGACCGCCCCGCCTGCGCGCGGGTGAACAGATGAACGCCGGTGGTCAGGTGGCCCGGGTGCGGAACCGGCGGCGGTACGCGGCCGGGGTGGTGGCGAGCTGCCGCCGGAACGCCCGGTGCAGGGTCTCCGCCGAACCGAGCCCCGCCGCGGCCGCGATCCGTTCGAGCGGGTCGTCGGTGGTCTCCAGCAGGCGCCGCGCCACCTCGACCCGGGCGGCCTCGACGTACGCCGCCGGACTGGCGCCGGTCTCCTGGGTGAAGACGCGGGCGAAGTGCCGCTCGCTCAGGCACATCCGGGCCGCCAGCACCTGAGCCGACAGCTCCTCGTCGAGGTGGTCGGCGATCCACAGCCGCAGCTCGTCGATGTCGCGGCGGGCGGAGGCGGGCCGGCTGAGCGGTACGGAGAACTGGCTCTGCCCGCCCTGCCGCTTGAGGTACATCACCAGCTGCCGGGCCACCGACAGCGCGGTGTCCTCGCCGAGGTCCTCGGCCACCAGGGCGAGCGCGAGGTCCAGACAGGCGCTGATCCCGGCGCCCGTCCAGAGCCGGCCGCGGTCGGCGCGGACGAAGATGGGGTCGGGATCGACGGTGACGGACGGATGCTCGGCGGCGAGCTGGGCGGCCGTCGACCAGTGCGTGGTCGCCGTCCTGCCGTCCAGCAGCCCGGCCGCCGCCAGGACGTGCGCGCCCACGCACACCGACGCCACCCGCCGGGCGTGCGGGGCGGTCTCCTTCACCCACGCCACCACATCGGGATCGATCCGGGCGAGCGGGCCGTCGTCGGTGATGTCGACCGCGCCGGGCACCAGCAGCGTGTCCACGTTCGCGCCGACCTCGGCGAAGGCCAGGTCGGCGAGCAGCCGCACACCCGCCGACGTCCGCACCTCGCCGGCCGCCGCCCCGGCCAGACGGACCTGGTAGGCGGCGCGGCCCACGGTCCGGTTGGCCAGCGTGAAGACCTCGGCCGGGCCGGTGACGTCGAGGAGGTCGACATCGGGGAACACCGCGACGACGACCCGGTGGGGAAGGGGCATGCGCCCATCCTCACCGCCCCCACCCGTGACCGCAATGACGGGCAGCTGTCACATCCGGACACGCGGCCCGGCGTACGGCCACCACCGCGTCGCCGCCCGACGACGGGTCACGGAGCCGGTGCGCGACGGTGGTTGCCGGGCCCGTGGTGCGTGCGCGTGCGCGCACACGCGGCGTGCCCTGCCGGCCCGCCCGCCGTCCTCACACGTGCGACGCGCGGTGGGTGGGGCGGCCGTCGAGGACCGTCAGCAGGACGGGCAGGTCCGGCAGGTCGGTGGCGTCGGTGGTGAGGGGGTTCTCGGCGAAGACGGACAGATCGGCGCGGTACCCGACGGCGATACGGCCGGCCTGCCGCTCCTCGCCCGCCACGAAGGCGGCGTTGACGGTCATGGCCCGGAGGGCCCGCGACGCGCTGAGCGCCTGTTCGGGGCCGTGCGGCGGCAGGCTCAGGTCGCGGGCCGGGCGGCGGTGGCGGGCGCCGGCCATCACCCCGAGCGGCGGATAGGGGGCGATGGGCCAGTCGGAGCCGAGGACGACCGTCGCGCCGGCCTCCCACAGGTCGCGGCACCGCCAGGCGTGCGAGGCCCGTTCCTCGCCGAGCCGCCGCGACCAGTTGTCGGTGTGGTCCGCGCGCGTGAAGTCGCAGCAGTGGGTGGGCTGCATGGAGGCGACGACACCCAGCTCGGCGAACCGGCGCAGGGTGTCGTCCGGCACGGTCTCGATGTGCTCGATCCGGTGCCGTACGCCGCGCCCGCTCCCGGCCTGCGCCTTCGCGACGGAATCGAGGACGTGCCGCACGGCCGCGTCACCGATGGCGTGAGTGGCGGTCGGTACGCCCGCCCGGTGCAGCTCGCCGATCACGCGCGTGTAGACCGCCGGGTCGGGCCAGAAGGCGTGCGTGGACTCGCCGTGGCAGTCGGGGCGTTCCAGCCACGCGGTTCCGTTGTCGATGGTGCCGTCCATGAAGAGCTTGACCCCGTCGGTACGCCAGAGCGCTCCTCCGCGCCCCTGCTGCTCGATGAGCGCGCGTACGCCGTCGCTGTCGGTGCCGGGCTGGCACCAGGGCGCGACCCGCAGCCGGAGCGGGAGTTCGCCGGCGGCGTCCAGCTCGGTGAAGAAGTCGAGGCTGTCGCCGTTGGCGTCCATGGTGTGGCCGCCGGTGAGCCCGGTGGCGGCCATGGCGCGCAGGACGGCGGCGAGCCGGTCCCGTCGCTCCGTGCGGGTGGGCCGCGGCGCGACGCGTTCGACGAGTTCGCAGGCGGCGTCCTCCAGGAGAAGTCCGGTGGGCCGCCCGTCGCCGTCGCAGACGACCTCGGCGGAGGCCTGGTCGAAGGTGCGCGGCCCGTCGACTCCGGCAAGCTCCAGCGCGCGCCGGCTGGCGAGCACGGAGTGGGCGTCGAAGAGCAGCAGGAGGGCAGGGACGCCTTCGAGCACGGTGTCGAACGGCGCCGTGCGGGCGGGCCGGTCACCGAAGACGTTCGGGTCCAGACCCCACCCGTGCAGCCATGCCCCGGGCGCGAGGGTCCGTACCTCCCGGGCCAGTGCCTCCCGTACGGCTTCGAGGCCGGCGCAGCCCGAGAGGTCGAGGCCGTGGGTGAGTTCGGCGCCCGAGACGGGGTGCAGGTGCCCGTCGACCAACCCCGGGGTGACGACCGCGCCCTTGAGATCGATCACCGTGGTCGAGGCGTCCGCGCGGGCGCGGATCTCCCGGTCGTCGCCGAGAGCGGTGATCCGCCCTTCGGACGCGGCCAGCGCGGTGTGGGGGAGGAACGTGCCCGTGACGGGATCGAGCAGTCGGGCGGAGAGCAGGACGAGACGGGTGGGCACAGCGGCTCCTCGTGGCAACGGGCAACGGGCAACGGGCAACGGTGGGGAAGTGGTGGGGGTGCGGGCGCCCTCGCGCCTACGGGCTCACCGGGGGAGGGCCGAGCGTGCCGCCGGCCAGGCCGAGTTCGCGTTCCGCCGTGGTCACCGCCATGCGGGTCACCGCCTCGGGACGGCCTCCGGTCTCCGTGTTGGCGTGGGCGCCGAGTCCGTCGAGTACGACGAGGATCTGAATACTCGTCACCTCGGGGTCGTCCGTACGGAACTCTCCCCGCTCGACGCCCTGGCGCAGAAGGTCCGTCAGCCGTTCGCGCCAGGCGGCCTCCTGCTCGACGACCCGCTCCCGCAGGGCGGGCCGGTAGCGGCTGAGGTGCCGTGCGTTGATCCAGAGCCGGCTGACGGCGTCGTACGCCTCACCCGTCGCGCGGACGAAGAACCGCGCCAGGTGCTCCGAAGAGGTTCCCTCGGGCCGCCGGGCCGGCAGGAGGGTGTCCAGCTCGCCGTCGGCGGCGCTGCCGAACGCCTCCGCCACGAGATCCTCCGCCGACGGGAAGTAGTGGCTGATCAGCCCGGGACGTACGTCCAGCTCCTCGGCGATCCGCCGCAGCGTGACGCACTCCAGCCCCTCGGTCAGGGCGACGGCGGCGGCCGCGTCGACGATCTCCGCCCGACGGGCGGCCGGTGACTTGCGAATTCGCTTGCGCTGAACGCTTGACGACATATCCCGCATGCTATTGAGTGTGCGACCAATAAGCAAGCAGGTGGGTACGACCAGCACGCGGAGGGCCTCATGGCATCGACGATCCCCGACCCGCACCCCAGAGCGCACGACGCCTCTCAGGCGCCGCCGCCCTCGGACCGCGCGGGCCGGATCGAGGTCCACGGCATCGACCCCATCCCCGACGGGGAACGTCACGGCCGCCCCCGGGACCTGTTCTCCGTATGGGCCGCGGCCAACGTCAACTACCTCAGCCTGGTCGTCGGCGGGGCACTGATCCTCATGGGCCTGACCCTGTGGCAGGCCCTAGCGGTGATCGTGGTGGGCAACCTGTTCTGGGTGACCACCGGACTGCTCGCCACCTCCGGCCCGGCGGCGGGCGCGCCGAGTGAGGTGATCACGCGGGCGCTGTACGGCGTCGTCGGCAACCGGGTGAACAACGCGATCGGCGGCTGGCTGGTCTCCGTCTGCTACTTCGCCCTCAATCTGGCCGCCGCCGCGGCCGCCGCGTTCGCCCTCGTCGAGAAGGCCGGCATCACGGCGGACACCGGCGTCAAGGTCGCCGTCGTCGTGGCCGTCGCCGCGCTCACGCTGGCCATCAGCGTGTACGGCCACGCGATGATCATGAAGCTCTACCTCCCGATCACCCTGACGCTCGCCGCCGCCTTCGCCGTCGTGGCCCTCGCGGTGGCCGCGGAAGCCGACTTCGCGTACCGGCCCGCCGAGCCGCTCACCGGCGGCGACCTGTGGGCGGTCCTCCTGGCCGGCACCACCATGATCGCCGCGGGGCCGCTGTCCTACACCACCAGCGCCGACTTCTCCCGCTACCTGCCGCGTACCACGTCCGCGAAGGCCGTCCTGGGCTGGACCGCCCTCGGCGGGTTCCTGCCCAGCGTCGTCGTCTGCTCCCTGGGCGCGTTCGCCGCGACCGCGGTCGACATGACCGACCCGCAGACCGGGCTGGAGAAGCTCCTGCCCGGCTGGTTCTACCCCGTGTTCCTGCTCGCCCTGGTGCTCGGCACGATCTCCATCAACGCCCTGACCGCCTACAGCGCCGGCCTCGCCCTCCAGGCGGTCGGCGTCCGTGTCCGCCGCTCCGTCAGCGTCGTACTCGACGGGGCCGTCGCCGTCGCCCTGACCCTCTACGGCCTGCTCGCCTCCGGCTTCCTGGGCACCGTCAGCAAGGCCCTCCAGCTGACCGTGGTCCTGATCGGACCGCTCATGGCCGTCTACGCCACCGACATCGTGCTGCGCCGATGCCGGTACGACGGAGCCGCCCTCTCCGACGAGAGCCCGCAGAGCCCGTTCTGGTACACCGGCGGGGTCAACCTGTCCGGTGCCGTGGCCCTCCTGGCGAGCGTGGCGGCGGCCGCCCTGTGCGTCGACACCCTCTACACGGGCCCGGTCGCCTCGGCCCTCGGCGGCCTGGACCTGTCCCTGCCGGTCGGAATCCTCGTGGCGGCGTCCCTGTACGCCGTGCTGTCGCGCGGCTCCCGCTCGGTACGCGCCGCCCGGGCGGCGGCCTGAGCGGCCGCCCCGGTGGATCGCGGGCCCCTGGGACGGAGGGGCCTACAGCTCGTGCACCGCGGCCCGAGCGGTGGAGACGAAGGCCAGGACGGATGCCCAGAAGGGGTCGTAGCACTGGTCGAAGGCGTCGAGGGCGTTCGGCTCGCCCGCGACCGCCGCCTCAAGTGCCTGGTACGGCGGCCGTGTCGCGAGCCGCAGTGTCTCCGCGGCCTCGGCGACGTCGTCCGGGCCTTCCAGGTTGATCACCCATATGAAGTGGCGGAGCTTGCCGTACCCCTCCCTGAGGCCGGCCTGGACCTCCTTGAGGGCGGGCAGTTGCTCGGAGCGGGTGCCGCCCGCCCTGTGGATGTCGGAGACGGTCCAGTACAGCTCAGCCATGCGGTGCGCCTGTTCGATGAGGCTCACGTAGGCGTTCCGTCGCGCTTCGTTGATGCGGATGGTGCGCTGGGTCCTCTCGGCGGCGACGGCCTGGATCTGCGCCGCACGGGCGGTCCCGCGGCTGGTGACCCAGCTCGCGAGCACGGCCGTACCGGCGGTCAGGGCGGAGATCCACAGGGCGGAGTCAGTCATGCGGGCAACCCTTCCCCGACATGTCCATGGCGATGCCTCGCAGTGGGGGAGCGGCCGCGACCGTCGCTGTTCCGGTCACCCCGGCGCTCGTCGTCGTCCCGGTGAAGTGCCGACGGCGCACGCCTCCGCAGGCGCGGGCCTCGTTACGGCGCCCTCGTGTCGGCCATGACTGGCCGCTCGGGGGCGCCGTAACGAG
>NZ_VBVX01000142.1 GCF_005981925.1 Streptomyces albidochromogenes | reverse complement strand
GTGTGGGGTCGGGCGGCGTACCGGTGGTCGGGCAGGTCTCGGTCGGCACCCAGGCGAACTGCACCTCGTACGTCATGCCGGGCTCCAGGAGCAGGCCGGTCGTCTCCAGGGACGGGTCCGGCAGACCGTACGCCGCGTCGCCCGAGGTGTGGTCGACGACGTTGATGCGCGCCGGGTCGGCCGCGCCCATCGCCTGGACGCCCACCGATCCGCTGCCGGCGATCGTGCACGCCATCTGGGAGGCATTGGAGATCTGGAACTTGCCGTACACCTTGCCCTCGGCGTCCGGCGCGTTCGCGTAGGCGGCGACGGTGGCGAGCTGGCTCGCGCCGCACGTGGGCACGGAGGCGGACACGCTGCCCGGCGCCTCGCCGGTGTCACCGCCGCCGGTGCCGGTGCCGGCTCCCGTGCCGGTGCCCGAGGAACCCTTCCTCGGGTTCTTCTTCTTGTCCTTCTTCTTTTCCTCGTCGCTCTTCGAGGTCGACTTGTCGGAAGGCTCCTTCGCCTCCTTCTTGCCGCCCTCGTTGCCCTTCTGCCAGCCGGTGCCACCGTGCGTGTCCTGGCCGTGGCCCGCTATCGAGGGACGGGCGTCGGAGGAGTCGGCGGTGTTCGCCACGTGGACGAAGGCGGGGACCGCCATGCCCACGAACAGCGCGGCGGCCGCCATGCCGACGACGGCCTGGCGTCGCCTGGCGCGCCGGGCGGGTACCGCCTTGCGCAGGTGGTCCAGGGCGTTCTGCGACGGCTCCAGCTCCTCGACGGCGCCGCGCAGCATCCGGCGCAGGGCCAGCTCGTCCGTACCGAAGTCGTCGAGGTCCGTGTCGAGGCCGGCGTCCGGCTTCGGGGTCGCGTCCGAGGTGGCGGAGTCCGGTGCGGCCCCGGCCGCTTCCCGTCCCGCCGGTGCGTCGCTCTGCTCGATGTCCGGCTCCACGCTCTGCTCGTCGGCCGGCTCGGTGTCCGGCTCGACGGTCGGCTCCGCTTCCGGCTCGTCGTGGTTCTCGCGCTTGTTCGGCCCGTCGTTCACAGTCGCTTTTCCAGTCAGGTCGTTCAACGGCCCGTCCGGCCCGTGCCGCTCTTGCTTGCCGCTCATGCCGAGGCCTCCATGGCGACGCGCAGCGCCGCTATGCCGCGTGAGCCGTACGCCTTCACCGAGCCCAGGGATATGCCCAGCGTCTCGGCGCACTGGGCCTCGGTCATGTCCGCGAAGTACCGCAGGACCAGCACCTCGCGCTGACGCCGCTGGAGTCCGCGCATCGCCTTGATCAGCGCGTCGCGCTCCAGCTGGTCGTACGCCCCCTCCTCCGCGCTCGCCATGTCCGGCATCGGCTTCGAGAGCAGCTTCAGCCCGAGGATGCGGCGCCGCAGCGCCGAGCGGGAGAGGTTGACCACCGTCTGGCGCAGGTAGGCCAGGGTCTTCTGGGGGTCGCGGACGCGGTTGCGCGCGGAGTGCACCCGTATGAACGCTTCCTGCACGACGTCCTCACACGAGGCCGTGTCGTCGAGCAGCAGCGCCGCCAGGCCCAGCAGCGAGCGGTAGTGGGCTCGGTAGGTCTCGGTCAGGTGGTCAACTGTGGTGCCCGCGGTCATGGCGTCTTCAACGCCCTCGCGCGGGGACGGTATGCGCGCGGACCGCGCCGTCGGCATGGGGGCGATCACCGGCATGCCGCCGGGCGTGCGGGGTCGGCGGAGGGGGCGCACTGCCGCGCCGCGAACCGGGACCACTGGGATGTCGAGAACCTCTGCCACGCCTGTTGGACACTCTTCCCCCCGTCAGGGTTGTACGCGCGACGCACCGCTTTTGACGCGGCAGTAAACGCCCGCATGCGTACTCCCCCTCCTGAATGCCCCAAATGTCGCGACCTTTTGCCGGGGCGTCCGCAAAGACGCTCCCCTCCCGACTGCGGTTGCAGCGGGGCGGGGAGCGAATGATCGAACAGAACGACGCCCCGGTTCAAGTAGTCCAGACTTCGACTTACTCACAGAGCGTTCACAGATCCTACGCAATACTCCGCTTCACGCCGTCCCGAATTCCGCGGCCACCAGTTCGGCGATCTGCGCGGTGTTGAGCGCGGCACCCTTGCGGAGATTATCGCCGCACACGAACAGTTCGAGCGCCGTGGGGTCGTCCAGCGACCGCCGCACCCGCCCCACCCACGTCGGGTCCGTTCCCACCACGTCGGCCGGTGTCGGGAATTCGCCCGCCGCCGGATCGTCGAAGAGCACCACACCTGGTGCGGTCGCCAGGATCTCGTGCGCCCGCTCGACCGACACCTCGTTCTCGAACCGCGCGTGCACGGCGAGCGAGTGGGTCGTGAGCACGGGCACCCGTACGCACGTGACCGAGACCGGCAGTCCGGGCCGGTCGAGGATCTTGCGCGACTCCGCGCGCACCTTCAGCTCCTCCGAGGACCAGCCGTCCTCGGCCAGCGACCCGGCCCACGGCACCACGTTCAGCGCGATCGGCGCGGCGAAGGGCCCGGTGTCGTCGCCGACGGCCCGCCGTACGTCGCCCGGGTTCGTCCCCAGTTCCGTACCGGCGACAAGGGAGAGCTGGGTGCGCAGCGTGTCGACGCCGGCGCGGCCCTCACCGCTCACCGCCTGGTACGAGGACACGACGAGGCCGGCCAGCCCGAACTCGGCGTGCAGCGCGCCCACGGCCACGATCATCGACAGCGTGGTGCAGTTCGGGCTCGCCACGATGGAGCGCGGGCGGACCCGTACGGCATGCGGGTTGACCTCGGGGACGACCAGCGGAACGTCCGGGTCCATGCGGAAGGCCGCGGAGTTGTCCACCACCACCGCGCCCTGGGCGGCGGCGATCGGCGCCCAGTGGGCGGCCACGTCGTCGGGTACGTCGAACATCGCGACGTCGACGCCCGCGAGGGCCTCCTCCGACAGCGCCAGGACCTCGGTCTGCGCCCCGCGCACGACCAGCTTGCGGCCGGCCGAGCGCGGGGACGCGAGGAGTCTGATCTCGCCCCAGACATCGGCGTGCTGGGACAGGATCTGGAGCATGACGGCGCCGACGGCTCCGGTCGCTCCGACGACCGCGAGCGTCGGCTTGCCCGTCACTGGTGCGTCACCTTCCGGTGCCGCCGTAGACGACCGCCTCGTCGGAGTCGCTGTCGAGGCCGAAGGCCGAGTGCACGGCGCGCACGGCCTCGTTGACGTCGTCGGCGCGGGTCACGACCGAGATGCGGATCTCGGAGGTCGAGATCAGCTCGATGTTCACGCCGGCGTCGGCCAGCGCCTCGAAGAAGCCCGCCGTGACGCCCGGGTTCGTCTTCATACCCGCGCCGACCAGCGAGATCTTGCCGATCTGGTCGTCGTACCTGAGGGAGTCGTAACCGACGGCGGTCTTCGTCTTCTCCAGGGCGTCGATGGCCTTGCGGCCCTCGGTCTTGGGAAGGGTGAAGGAGATGTCGGTCAGACCGGTCGACGCGGCCGAGACGTTCTGCACGACCATGTCGATGTTGATCTCGGCGTCCGCGACGGCCCGGAAGATCGCCGCGGCCTCGCCCGGCTTGTCCGGCACACCGACGACGGTGACCTTGGCTTCGGAGACGTCGTGGGCGACTCCGGAGATGATGGCGTGCTCCACCTGCTGGTCCCCTTGCGGCTCGTTGCTGACCCAGGTGCCGCGCAGTCCGGAGAAGGACGACCGCACGTGGATCGGGATGTTGTATCGGCGTGCGTACTCGACGCACCGGTGCAGCAGCACCTTGGAGCCGGAGGCTGCGAGCTCCAGCATGTCCTCGAAGGAGATCCAGTCGATCTTCCGGGCCTTCTTCACGACCCGGGGGTCGGCGGTGAAGACACCGTCCACATCGGTGTAGATCTCACAGACCTCGGCGTCCAGCGCTGCCGCGAGGGCGACCGCGGTCGTGTCCGACCCGCCCCGGCCGAGGGTGGTGATGTCCTTCTTGTCCTGCGACACACCCTGGAACCCGGCGACGATGGCGATGTTGCCCTCGTCGAGGGCGGTGCGGATACGGCCCGGCGTGACATCGATGATGCGCGCTTTGTTGTGGACCGAGTCGGTGATGACACCCGCCTGGCTGCCGGTGAACGACTGGGCCTCGTGGCCCAGGTTCTTGATCGCCATGGCCAGCAGCGCCATGGAGATCCGCTCACCCGCGGTCAGCAGCATGTCGAATTCGCGACCGGCAGGGATCGGGGATACCTGCTCGGCGAGATCGATCAACTCGTCCGTCGTGTCGCCCATCGCCGAAACCACGACAACGACCTGGTGGCCGTTCTTCTTGGCATCGACGATTCGCTTGGCGACCCGCTTGATGCCTTCGGCATCGGCAACGGAGGAGCCTCCGTACTTCTGCACGACAAGGCCCACGTGCGCTCCTCGTTAGTCATTACTGCGGTCGGCTCAGTTTACCGAGCGGACCGGGCCTGCCCACGTGATACCGCATCGTGAGATGTCCCGCTCATGATCCGGTCACGTCGGCAGGTCCTGCCCGCTCGACGGGGACCCCTGCCCGGCGACGGGCAGGGGTACGCGAAAGGTGTTCCGGCTCACACGGCCGCCGCCGGGCGGCGGCCCGCTCGCGGCGTACCGGCGGTGACCGTTCGGGCGCTGTCCGCGTCCGCCCGCCCGTACGCTGCCTCCGTGCTGTCATACGAGGAACTGACCCCGGCCGAGCGCCAGTTGTGGGACGCCTTCCCCGAAGGACGTGAGGTGGACCTGCGGGGCGGCGAGGAGCGCACGGTCCGGGCCGCCGTGGTCGTCGCCCTGCTGCTCGGCCAGAACGCCGAGCCGTCCGGAGCCGTACCGGCCCTGCGGCTCACCGGCGCGCGGATCACGGGCCGGATCGTGCTCGACGGGGCGGAGATCCGGCACCTCTTCCGGCTCCGGGAGTGCGTGCTGGAGGAGGACATCAGCCTCGAAGCGGCCTCCACCCTGGCCGTGGGCATCGTGGACAGCCGGCTGCCCGGCTTCCGGGCGCCCAGCGCCCGCATCGGCGGCCGGCTGACGCTGCGCGGCTCCGTCGTGGAGGGGAGCGCCGACCGGTTCGCCGTCCAGCTCATCCACGCGCACGTCAGCGGTGAGCTGCTGCTGAACGGGGCGACCCTCTCGGCGCCCGGCGGCGTCGCGCTGTCCGGCGGCGGCATGGTGCTGGACGGAGCGCTGTACGGCGAGCACGGGTTCCGCGCGCAGGGGGCGGTGCAGCTGCCGGGGGCGCAGCTGAACGGCGGCCTGTTCCTGCGGGGCGCGCGGCTGGAGAACCCGGGGGGCGTGGCGCTGAGCGGGGACAACATGACGGTCACCACCGTGCGGCTCTCGCGCGGGTTCACCGCCGACGGCAAGGTCCGGCTGCGCGGCGCCCAGGTGGCGGACCTGCTGTCGTTCGAGGGGGCGGAGCTGGCCGGGGAGGGCACTTCGCTGGTCTGCGTCGGCATGCGCACGTCCGACCTCGACCTGCGGTTCGCCGCTGCGCCGGGCGGCCGGGTGGACCTGCGCAACGCCCGCGCCGCCGGCGTCGTCGACGACCCGCGCACCTGGCCGCCGGTCCTGCGGCTCGACGGCTTCGTGTACGACTCCGTACGGTTCGACGACGAGGACGCGATGCCCGGCGGCGTCGCCCCGGCGCAGCGGCTGCTGTGGTTCCGGCGGGACCACGACTACAGGCCCCAGCCGTACGAGCAGCTCGCGTCGTACTACCGGCGCATAGGCCACGACGACCACGCCCGCCGCGTCCTGCTGCACAAGCAGCGCCACCGCCGCCGGACGGCGACGAGCGCGGTGGGACGCGTGTGGGGCGGTCTGCTGGACGTCACCGTCGGCTACGGCTACCGGCCGTGGCTGGCGGGGGTGTGGCTCGCCGCGCTCACGACCCTGGGCACGCTGGTCTTCCGCGCTCTGACGCCGACGCCCGTCAAGCCCGGCGAGGGGCCGCCGTTCAACGCCTTCGTGTACTCGCTCGACCTGCTGATCCCCGTCGGCGGCCTCGGCCAGCGCGGCGCCTGGCACTGGGACGGCGGGGACGCCCAGTGGCTGGCGTACGCCTTCGTCGCGATCGGCTGGGTGCTGACCACCGCCGTGCTCGCCGGGGTGACGCGGGCCCTGTCGAAGAACTAGACCCCGCCCGGGCCCGGCGCACGCGCCGCGCCCCGGGCCGGCCGGGCGCACCGGCCGGCCGGGGGCGCGGGGCCGCTCAGGTGGCCGTGCGCAGGCCCAGCGGGCCCGCCAGCTCCTCGGCCATGACCCTGCCGGCCTCCGCCTCCAGGTCCTCCTCGCCGAGGTCCTCGTCCGTGTCGAGACCGTCCAGCTCCTGGAGCGGCTGGTCGAGGCGGACGTGCGCCACCAGGGACTGGAGGGCGCGCAGGCAGGCCGAGGCGGTGGAGCCCCAGTTGGAGAAGTACGAGAACTGCCACCACCACAGCGCCTCGGTGGTGCGGCCCGCCCGGTAGTGGGCCAGGCCGTGGCGCAGGTCCGTGATGACGTCGGCCAGGTCGTCCGAGATGCGGCACGGCACGGGTGCCTTGCGCGGCTCGTACGGGTCGAAGACCTCGGAGTACACGTCGATGGGGTCGAGCATGACGGCGAAACGTTGCCGCAGGTCGTCCGGGTCGGGCTCCGCGCCGAGGTCCGGCTCGTACCGCTCGTCGGGAATGATGTCCTCGTGCGCGCCGAGCCTGCCTCCCGCGAGGAGCAGCTGGGAGACCTCCAGGAGCAGGAACGGGACAGCGCTGTCCGGCTCGTCCCCCTTGGCCACTTCCGTGACGGCGACGATGAAGCTCTCGATCTGGTCGGCGATCTGGACGGCGAAATCGTCCGGATCCTGCGCGACCGCGTGCAGCAGCTTTGCGTTGGCGTCAGACATCGAGCAATCGTCTCCCCTCGAAGGCACGGCCCAGCGTGACCTCGTCGGCGTACTCAAGATCTCCCCCGACGGGGAGTCCACTGGCCAGGCGTGTCACCCGCAGACCCATCGGCTTGATCATCCGGGCGAGGTACGTGGCGGTGGCCTCGCCCTCCAGGTTCGGATCAGTGGCCAGGATCAGTTCGGTGACGGCACCGTCCGCGAGGCGCGCGAGCAGCTCGCGGATCCGCAGGTCGTCGGGGCCGACGCCCTCGATGGGGCTGATGGCCCCGCCGAGCACGTGGTAGCGGCCGCGGAACTCCCGCGTCCGCTCGACCGCGACGACATCCTTGGGCTCTTCGACGACGCAGATGACCGCCGGGTCGCGGCGCGGGTCACGGCAGATCCCGCACTGCTCCTCCTGCGCGACGTTGCCGCACACCACGCAGAAGCGGACCTTGTCCTTGACCTCCAGGAGGGCATGGGCGAGGCGGCGCACATCGGTCGGCTCGGCCTGGAGGATGTGGAAGGCGATCCGCTGCGCGCTCTTGGGACCGACGCCGGGCAGCCTGCCCAACTCGTCGATGAGGTCCTGGACCACGCCTTCGTACAACGGATTGCCTTCCTTGCCCTGCCGGTCCTGCCTGGTACGTACGGTAGTTGCTGCGGGGCCGCCTTAGAAGGGCAGCCCCGGCATGCCGCCGAGCCCCTGGGCGAGCGGGCCGAGCTTCTCCTGCTGGAGCTGCTGCGCGTTCTCGTTCGCGGCCTGGACGGCGGCGACGATCAGGTCCGCGAGCGTCTCGGTGTCTTCCGGGTCGACCGCCTTCGGGTCGATCACCAGTCCGCGGAGCTCACCGGAGCCGTTGACGGTCGCCTTCACCAGGCCGCCGCCGGCCTGGCCGTCGACGTCGGTCCTGGCGAGTTCCTCCTGCGCCTTGGCGAGGTCCTGCTGCATCTTCTGGGCCTGCTGAAGCAGCTGCTGCATGTTGGGCTGGCCACCACCGGGAATCACGGTCACTCCTGGCACTTCGACGACGATTGTTTCGGTAAGCCGAGCCTACGTGTTCGCCGGGCGCCGCGCCCACGGCGTACGGAGCGACTCTTTCGAGTGAGACGTACGGCCGCCTCTACCTGACCACGGCGCGCTTGTGGCCGTAAATCCCGCGACATCGCCCCCACGGCCCACCATTCGGCGGTAGGAAGGGCATGCGTATGCACTGCGTCACAGCACGTCGCACCACGTCGCACCACTACTCGCAATGTCCCGTACAGAGCGCAAGCGCAGAGGAGTGCCCGGTGAGCCAGCCGGAGATGCAGCCCGAGGGGCCCGCCCGGAAGGAGGGCGGGGGTGCGACCGAGCAGTCGCCGGACGAGGACGATCTGACCGGGAGGCCGTTTCCGCTCGGCGACTGGGGCGAGCCGGCGGAGCGTCTCGACGAGCTCTACCGCTGGGTCGAGGCGGGCGCGCTGCACACGGCCGACTGGTACCTCGCCGACCGGGCCCGCAAGCGCCGCGCGGCCCGCGTCCTGCGCGCGGGCACGGCCGCCGGCGTGACCGTCGGGGCCGCGCTGCCGCTCGTCGACCTGGCGGGGGCGGTGGACGGCGCGGCGGGCTGGGGCTACCTGCCGCTGCTGCTGGGTGCCGCGTGCCTGGCCTGCGACCGGTTCTTCGGGCTCACGTCGGGGTGGATGCGGGACGTGGCGGCGGCGCAGGCGGTGCAGCGGCGGCTTCAGGCGCTCCAGTTCGACTGGGCGTCGGAGAGCGTGCGGGAGATGCTCGGGCCCACCGAGGGCACGGCCAGTGAGGCGGCCGAGCGCTGCCTGGGCATCCTCCGGCGGTTCTCGGAGGACATCTCGGAGCTGGTGCGGTCGGAGACGGCGGACTGGATGGTCGAGTTCCGGGCGGGGCCCGCGCCGCTGGTGATGCAGTCGGCGGGCGGGCCGGGGTCGGCCCGTCCGGACGGCGGCGCGTCGCCGTCCGGACGGTATCCGCCGCATACGGGAGCACGGCCGAGCATGCCCCGGCAGCGGCCCCCGGAGTCGCCCCGCTGAGGCGGTGGCGCGCGCCGGAGCGGTGGGGCGCGCCGGAGCGGTGGGGCGCGGCCCCGGTCAGCTGAAAATGATCATGGAGCCCTGGCCGAGGCTCCGGGTCGCCGCCGCGTGCAGGCCCAGCCAGACGTGGCGTTCGCGGGCGAAGGGGTTCTCGTCGTACGGAAGAGCGTCGGCCGGCTCCTCCAGGGTGGTCGGTCGCTCGGGCGGCTTGGGCGCCGAGGGCGGGTTCGCCGGGTCGATGCCGATCGAGGGGGCGACGAACTCCAGCTCCCGCAGCAGGCCCTGCGTGGAGCCCAGCGGGCCGCCGCCCGCGAGGAGTTCCTCGTTGGACAGGGGCGCCGCGTAGTCGACGGGGACGTACGCGCCCGCGTGGTCGTAGTGCCAGACCAGGTGCGACTGCTGGGCCGTCGACTCGAACATCTCCAGGAGCTGCTCGTAGTCGCCGCCGAGGGCGTCGACCGGCGTCACCTCCAGGCCGCAGAGCTGGAGGAGGTAGGCGCGCCGCAGGAAGTGCAGCGCGTCGTAGTCGAAGCCGGCCACCGGGGCGACATCGCCCGACAGGCCCGGCATGTAGGCGAAGACGGGGACGGTCGGCAGGCCCGCCTCGGTGAGGGCCTTGTCGTACGACGCGATCTCTTCGGCGAAGGGATTGTCGGGGCTGTGGCACAGCACATCGACGAGGGGGACCAGCCACAGGTCACAGGCCACGTACGGCTCGCTCTCCACTGGGTTCGTGCGACAGTCCAGGAAGCGTAGTGCTACCGCGTCGCCGCGCACAGTTGGCGTACACGTCCCGGTTTCGTCACCGCGCGTCGCCCACGTCCCAGACCCAGGCCCCGCCGATCCGCTCGCCCGGCTTCCCGAGCAGCCGCGACACGGCGTCGCGCAGCGCCCCGGCGTTGTCCTGCGGGGCGAGCACGACCACGCCCGCCCGCCAGAACTCCAGGTCGGCGCGGGCCTGGGCCCGCCACTCGGGTCCGATCGCGGGGATCGCGGCGCCGTAGCGGATGTCGCGCAGGAGGTTCGAGGTGTGGCGGGGGGAGGCGCCGTAGATGCCGATGCGGTCCGGGCCCCAGGGGCCGTTGAAGTACCCGCCGGGAACCGTGAAATCGGGCTTCGTGGCGGACTGCCAGTGCAGTGCCTCGGCGTTGCCGGCGTCCGGCAGCGGTACGGGAACCACCGATTCGCCCTCGGCGACGTACTGCCTCCACAGGCCCTCGGTGATGAACGCGGGCACGTCCGGGCGCTCCCGCACCGGCATCGGCGTGGGGACGATCGGCAGCAGCGCGAGGCCGATCGCGGTGAGGCCGAGGGTGCGCGCGAGGCGGTCGGGGGAGGTGCGGACGCCGTCCACCCCCAGGGCCACCAGGATCCCGAGCACCGGGGCGCAGATCATCGCCACCCGCGACTCGATGACCGACTCGAAGAGCGGCTGGTGGGCGAGCGCCCGCCACGGTCCGGGCAGGATCACCTCGGTGTACGGGACGCGGAACCTCGGGCCGAGCGACAGCAGCGCCGCCGCGAGGCCCGTGAAGGTGAGCGCCCTGACCAGGGGACGCCGCCACAGGGCCAGCGCGAGGGCGAACGCGAGCCCCGCCAGCGGCCAGCCGAAGAAGGCGTTCTGCTCGGTGCGGTTCATGGCGAGCGGGTCGGCCCGCGCCTCGTCGCCGAGCAGCGCGCGCCCGGAGAACTCCAGGAAGGCGAGCGGGCTGTTGCCGGCGTTGTCGCCGTGCAGGACGCTGTGGTAGCTCTGCGGGCCGAAGAACTGCCAGTACAGCGGGAAGGCGACCAGCGGCACGCACACGGCGGCCGCCACCCCGAGCCCTTTGAGCAGGGGCCGCCACGCCGCGCGGGCCGCCTCGCGGTGCGCGAGGGCGTAGCAGCCGGCGAACAGCAGCATGCCCATCGCGGCGAGGAGGAGCGGCTCCTCGCCGAGGAAGATCTGGTACGTCGCGAACAGGCCCAGCAGCGCCCCGTCCCGCACGACCCGCTTCCCGTCGCCCGGGCCAGGGGCCGCGCCCCGGCCCGCGCTCCCGCAGAGCCGCAGGGCCCGGTCGAGGATCACCGGGATCATGAAGAGCACGGCGAAGTTGGGGTGGGCGGTGGCGTGCGAGATCATCGGCGGCGCGAAGGCGCACAGCGCGGCCCCGGTGGCCGCCGCCCAGCGGCTCACCACCAGCCGCTTCGCGAGCAGCCAGTACCAGGCGACGGCGGTGGCGGCGAGGCCGCAGGTCAGGACGAGCGCCCAGGTCGTGGTCGGCCCGAAGGCCAGCGTCACGGGGACCAGCGGCACGGACAGGCCGAGCATGACGGTGTTCGCCATGAGGTTCACGCCGTCGGGATGGTTCTGCGCGCCGGTGAAGAGCGGGTTGCGCAGGTGGGTCACGTTGTCGGCGGTGACCGCGAAGAACCACTCCCACTGGTTCTGGTCCTGCCCCGAGTCGGCGAGGTAGCGGCTGTCCAGGTCCGCCCACAGGCCCTTGTAGAGCAGTACGGAGGCGAGGAGGAAGAGGGCGGCGACGGCCAGGTCGACGCGCCGCACCCGGCGGGCCCTGAGCCTCGCCAGTTCGCCGAGCACCTTGAAGTAGTCGACCGGCCTCACCTTGGAGCCCGCCTGGTGGGCCCACCGGACCGGGACCTCGGCCACCTGCCAGCCCGCCCGCCGGAAGAACTGCAGGATCTCCACGTCCGTCCCCCACCCGTCGAGCCGGGCGTCGGCGAAGGCGGCCCGCGCCTTGGCGCCGTCGAAGAGCTTGAAGCCGCACTGGGTGTCCCGTATGCCGGGCACGGCGACGGCCCGTATGAGCCGGTTGCCGAGCCGGCCGAGCCATTCGCGCACGCGGCGCTGGTGCACGTCGATGGACGACTCGGGGTGTGCGCGCGACCCTATGGCGGCGGCGAGCCCCTCCTCGTCCTGGGAGAGCTCCTTGTCGAGGCGGTCGAGCTCCTCGATCGGGGTGGCCAGGTCCGCGTCCGTGACGAGCACCCGGGCGCCGCGCGAGGCGAGGACGCCACGCCGCAGGGCGTGGCCCTTGCCGCGGTTGCCCCGCTCGTCGGCCTCCACCAGCAGGATGCGCGGCTCCCGGGCGGCGGCGGCCCGTACCGCGTCGGCCGTGCCGTCCGTGGAACCGTCGTCGACGACGATCAGCTCCCAGCGGCCCCAGCGGCCGGGGTTGGCGTTCAAATGGGCGCGGATCGCGTCCAGGGTGGGGCCCAGCCGCCGTTCCTCGTTGTAGGCGGGGACGACGACCGTCAGATCTGCTCTCACCGCTGCGGACGCTCCAGCCGCTCGCCGCTCGCCAGGTCCTCGGCCCAGGCGAGCATCCGGGCGTGGTACGCCGCGATGACCGCCCGTACCGCCTCGGCGTCCGCGCGCGTCACCGCGTCCACGACCTCGGCGTGGTCCTGCCACAGCCGGTCCCTGAGCCCGGGGTCCCCCCGCAGGTGCGGCACGGAGAAGACCCAGCAGCGCAGCCGCAGTTGGTGCAGGAAGGCGCAGATGTGCGGGTTGTCCACCAGGGCGCCGAGCTCGCGCCAGAAGCGCAGGTCGTACCCGATGAAGATGTCGAGGTCGCCCGCGCGGGCGGCGCGCGCCGCCTCCTCCGCGCGGCGCCGGACGGCCATCAGCACGTCGGCGCGCGCACCGCTCCAGCCGGCTTCCGCCAGCTTGCGGAAGACGCCGTCGGTGATCAGGGAGCGGGCCTCGACCATGCCGCGGAAGTCGGCCACGGAGATCTCGCGGACGCGGAAGCCGCGGTGCTGGTCGGAGTCGAGCAGGCTCTGCGCCGCCAGGTCGACGAGCGCTTCCCTGACGGGCGTCGCGGAGACCCCGTACTGGTCGGCGATCTGCTTGACGGTGAATTCCTGGCCCGGCCGCAGACGCCCCGCGAGCACTTCGTCACGCAGCGCGTCGGCTATCTGCTGCCGCAGGGTGTTGCGGGTCACAGGTCCGCTCGCGGGCATGGCGTCTTTCCCCTTCGGATGGCTCCGGACACCATAGGCGGTGCGGCCGGGAGCCCGCCGGAGAGTCCCGCGGGGGCCGGCGGCGGGGAGGTCGCCGCCGGCCCGCGCGGTCACCGCGCGGTCAGGCGGCGGTGGTGTGCTCGTCCGCGGCCGACAGGGCGATGTCCAGGGCCGCCAGGCCCTCCTTCGCCTCGGCCTCGGTGACGTTGCACGGCGGCACGACGTGCGTGCGGTTCATGTTGACGAAGGGCCACAGGCCGTTCTTCTTGCAGGCCGCTGTGAACGCCGCCATCGGGGCGTTGGCCTCGCCCGAGGCGTTGTACGGGACGAGCGGCTCGCGCGTCTCGCGGTCCTTGACCAGGTCCAGTGCCCAGAACATGCCCGTGCCGCGGATCTCGCCGATGCTCGGGTGGCGCTCCGCCAGCTCGCGCAGACCGGGGGCGATCACGGTCTCGCCGGTGTGCGCCGCGTTCTCGACGACGCGCTCCTCCTCCATCACCTGGATGGTGGCGACGGCGGCGGCGCACGCCAGCGGGTGGCCGGAGTACGTGAGACCGCCCGGGTAGGGGCGCTTCTCGAAGGTCTCGGCGATCGCGCCGGAGATCGCGACGCCGCCCAGCGGCACGTAACCGGAGTTGACGCCCTTCGCGAAGGTCATCAGGTCCGGTACGACGTCGAAGTGCTCGGCGGCGAACCACTTGCCCGTACGGCCGAAGCCCGCCATGACCTCGTCGAGGACGAAGACGATGCCGTGGCGGTCGCAGATCTCGCGCACCCCGGCGAGGTAGCCGGGGGGCGGCGTCATGATGCCCGCCGTGCCGGGAATGGTCTCCAGGACGATCGCGGCGATCGCGGCCGGCCCCTCGAAGGCGATGGTGTCCTCCAGGTGCTGGAGCGCGCGGGCGCACTCCTCGGCCTGGTTCTCGGCGTAGAAGGCCGAGCGGTAGAGGAACGGCGCCCAGAAGTGGACGGTGCCCGAGGTGCCGTTGTCGGAGGCCCAGCGGCGCGGGTCGCCGGTGAGGTTGATCGCGGTGGTGGTGCCGCCGTGGTACGAGCGGTACGCGGCCAGGACCTTGTGGCGGCCCGTGTGCAGACGGGCCATCCGGACGGCGTTCTCGATCGCCTCGGCGCCGCCGTTGGTGAAGAAGATCTTGTCGAGGTCACCGGGGGTGCGCTCGGCGATGAGGCGTGCGGCCTCGGAGCGCGGCTCGACGGCGAAGGCGGGCGCGAAGGTGGAGAGCTTCGCGGCCTGCTCCTGGATCGCCGCGACGACCTTCGGGTGCTGGTAGCCGATGTTGGTGAAGACGAGGCCGCTGGTGAAGTCGAGGTAGCGGTTGCCCTCGTAGTCCCAGAAGTACGAACCCTCGGCGCCGGCGACGGCGAGCGGATCGATCAGTCCCTGGGCGGACCAGGAGTGGAACACGTGCGCGCGGTCCGCGGCCTTGACGGCCGCGCCGGCAGTGGGGCCTCCCCTGCCCGAACGGAGTTGAGAGCTTGGGGAAGGGTCGACATGAGGGGTCATGGCCCCAGCGTAGAGACGCGCTGGTGGGGGCCGACATGGCCACCTTGTATGTCCTGCGCCACTTTGGTGGGCAGGATGTCGACCGCGGACCATTGACAGCACCCTGTCGTAATGACAGCATATTGTCATCGACCTGAGGGGACCGTCATGACAGCCAAGACCGTGCACCTCGCCGTTTACGACACCTTCGCCGACTGGGAGACGGGCCACACCACGGCGTTCCTCACCCAGAACGGCTTCACCGTCCAGACCGTCGCCGCCTCCCTGGCGCCCGTGACGACGATGGGCGGCGTACGCGTCCAGCCCGACCTCGCCCTCGACGACGTACGCCCCGAGGACAGCGCGCTGCTGATCCTCACCGGCGCGAGCCTGTGGGACACCTCCGACGACCTCGCCCCCTTCGCCCGCGCCGCCAGGTCGTTCGTCGACGCGGGCGTGCCGGTGGCGGCCATCTGCGGCGCCACGGCCGGCCTGGCGCGCGAGGGCCTGCTGGACACCCGCGCGCACACCAGCGCCGTCTCCTTCTATCTCGCCGCCACCGGCTACAAGGGCGGCGACCACTACCGCGACGAGGACGCGGTCACCGACGAGGACGGCCTGCTGATCACCGCCGGGCCGACCGAGCCGGTCGCGCTGGCCCGCGAGGTGTTCGCGCGGCTCGGCGTGTACGAGGGCGAGAAGCTCGACGCCTGGTACCGGCTGTTCCACGACTCGGACGCCTCCGCCATGGAGGTCCTGGAGTCGTGAGCGGTACGCCGGAGCAGGAGCTGCTGAGCCGTACCGCGCTCGGCACCTTCCGCCTCAACGGCCAGTTCCTCGCGGTCTCGGAGGACCTGGCCCGCCCCGCCGGACTGACCGCCGCCTGGTGGCAGGTCGTCGGCGCCGTCCTGCACGAACCCCTGCCCGTCGCCGGCATCGCCCGCACCATGGGCATCACCCGGCAGAGCGTGCAGCGCATCGCCGACCTGCTCGTGACCAAGGGCCTCGCGGAGTACGCCGCCAACCCCGCGCACCGCAGGGCCAAGCTGCTGCGGCCCACCGAGGCGGGTCGGGAGGCGGTGCGGAGGATCGAGCCGGGGCACGCGGCGCTCGCGGCGCGGCTCGCGGCCGAGCTCGGTGAGGCGGAGTTCGCCGAGACCGTACGCGTGCTGGAGCGGCTCTCGGCGGCCCTGGAGGCCGTGACGGAACCGTAGGCCGCTCGGCGCCCGTCCTTGTCGTACCGGCGCACTATCCTCTGGGTGACGTTCCGGGGGAGGGGTGGCGCTGCCATGGAGAAGCTGGGACCGGCCGACCCGCAGCAGATCGGTGCGTACCGGCTGCTGGCGCGGCTCGGCGCGGGCGGGATGGGGCAGGTCTATCTGGCGCGCTCGGGCCGCGGCCGTACGGTCGCCGTCAAGCTGGTGCGCCGGGAGCTGGCCGAGCAGGAGGAGTTCCGCGCCCGCTTCCGCCAGGAGGTGGCGGCGGCGAGACGGGTCGGCGGCCGGTGGACGGCGCCGGTCCTCGACGCCGACACGGAAGCGGCCGTCCCGTGGGTCGCCACCGGTTACGTCGCCGGCCCGGACCTGCACACGGTCGTCTCCGGCGACGGCCCGCTGCCGGAGCGCTCCGTGCACATCCTGGGCGCCGGCCTGGCCCAGGCCCTGCGCGACATCCACGCGGCGGGCCTGATCCACCGCGACCTGAAGCCGTCCAACGTCCTGATCACCATCGACGGCCCGCGCGTCATCGACTTCGGCATCGCGCGCGCCCTCGAAACGGTCACCGACGCGGCCGCCCTGACCCGGACCGGCGCCCTCGTCGGCTCCCCCGGCTTCATGGCCCCGGAGCAGGTCAGGGGTGAGCGGATCACGCCCGCGTGCGACGTCTTCTGCCTGGGCTCGGTCCTGGCGTACGCGGCGACGGGCCGCCTCCCGTTCGGCACGGCCGACAGCGGGGTGCACGCCCTGATGTACCGGATAGCGACCGAGTCCCCGACCCTGGACGGCATTCCCGAGGGCCTCCAGGACCTGATCGGCTCCTGCCTGCGCAAGGACCCCGGCGCGCGGCCCTCGCTCGACGATCTGCTGGAGCAGACGCGCGGCGGCGACAGCGGCGACCCCTGGCTCCCGGCGGCCCTGGTGGCCCGGCTGGGCCGCCACGCGATAGAGCTCCTGGACACCGAGGCCCCGGACGACCCCGCCCCCGGCCCGGTGAACGGCCATGCTGGGCCGGGAGGCGCCGGGACGCCCGCAGCCGGACCCCCGGCGCCCGAGGAGACGCCCCGGCACCTCGGGCCCGCTGCGCCCGCCGCGCCGGGCCCGGCCCTCGCGCCGCACGCGACGCCGACGGTCGTGGGGCACACCCCCGCGCCCCCGTACG
>NZ_VBVX01000141.1 GCF_005981925.1 Streptomyces albidochromogenes | reverse complement strand
GGCGGCGGGCCGGGGCGGACCTGGTCCGGGGAGGTGAGCAGGAGCGGGCGCATGGTGCCGAGCCAGACGTCGAGGTACGCCTGGTGGGCGGGCGGCGTCGGCCGCCAGACGCCGGGCTCGGGCGCCGCGGTGTACTCGACCGGCTCGAACCGGCCGTCGCCCTCCCGGAGCCTGACGACGTGTTCGGCGGCCCGCTCCCCGAAGGCGATGCCGTGGCGCTCTGCGGCGCCGTCGGGGATCCGGGCCAGGGAGGCGGCGTACTCGGCGTCGAGCCGGGTCTGGGACGCGGGGAAGAAGGCCACCAGCGTGCGGTGCGCGGCGGTCACCGCGGCGGCCTCGGGGGACGCGGTGGCGGGGCCCCTGGCCTTCCATTTGTAGAGGGCGTACCGGCCCTCGATGCCGGCCACGGCGTTGTGCACGGCGGCGGCGACCAGGCCGTGCCAGACGGCCACCTGGCCCGAGGGGTGCATGGCGCCGAGGCTCGCGCTGATCGTCCGGGTGGCGACGGCGTTCCAGTGGCGGACCGCCGACGCGTCGGCCGCGGGCGCCCGGCGGTCGTCGGCGACGGCGGTGGGCCCGGCCGCGGCGGGGACGGCGACGAGTGCGAGCGTCGCGAGGAGGCCGATGGCGGCCCGTACCCCAGGGCGGGACGAGCGGGACGGCACAAGGCGGTTGGTGCGCACTGGAGGCACTCCCTCGAAGCGGTGGGCCGGTCCGGCACACCGGATGCGGGTGCCGGTTCAAGATCAGCCGCTGTGTCCGGACCGCGCAAGCCGGGGGGCGCCAAGGGGTGTACGGGGTCCGCCGAACGGACCGAGGCCCGGACTGCGCAAGCAGTCCGGGCCTCGGGACGGGCAGGGCGGGAGCGGGTCGGTCAGACCAGCGGACGGATCGCCGTCGGCGCGTGGCCGGGTTCGGTGGCCAGCTCCTCGAACTCGGTGACGTCGCTCATGTCGACCGTCTTGCTCATCGAGATGTTGGTGATGCGCTCCAGGATGGCCTCGACGACCACGGGGACCTGGAACTCCTGGGCCAGCTTCTTGGCCTGCTCGAAGGCGGCGCCCAGCTCGTTCGGGTCGGTGACGCGGATGGCCTTGACGCCCAGGCCCTCGGCGACCTTGACGTGGTCGACGCCGTAGGCGCCCAGCTCCGGGGTGTTGATGTTCTCGAACTCGAGGTTGACCTCGAAGTTGATGCCCAGGCCGCCCTGCGCCTGGCGGATGAGGCCCAGGTAGGCGTTGTTCACCAGGACGTGGACGTAGGGAACCTTGTGCTGCGCGGCGACAGCCAGCTCCTCGATCATGAACTGGAAGTCGTAGTCGCCCGAGAGCGCGACGATCGGGGTCTCGGGGTCCGCGGTCGCGGCACCGATCGCGGCCGGGATGGTCCAGCCGAGCGGGCCGGCCTGACCGCAGTTGATCCAGTTGCGGGGCCGGTAGACGTGCAGCATCTGCGCGCCGGCGATCTGGGAGAGGCCGATGGTGGTGACGTAGCGCGTCTCCGGGCCGAAGGCCTTGTTCATCTCCTCGTACACGCGCTGCGGCTTCATCGGGATGTTGTCGAAGTGCGTACGGCGCTGCAGGGTGGCCTTGCGCTCCTGGCCGGAGGCGGCCCACGCGCTGAAGTCCGGCAGCTTGCCCTCGGCCTTGAGCTCCTTGGCCACCTCGATGAAGAGCTCCAGCGCGGCCTTGGCGTCGGAGGCGATGCCGAAGTCCGGGGCGAAGATCTTGCCGATCTGGGTGGGCTCGATGTCGACGTGGACGAACTTGCGGTCGCCGAGGTACGCGTCGAGGTTGTAGCCGGTGTGCCGGTTGGCCCAGCGGTTGCCGATGCCGAGGACGAAGTCCGACTCCAGGAACGTCGCGTTGCCGTAGCGGTGCGACGTCTGCACGCCGACCATGCCGGCGCTCAGCTCGTGGTCGTCCGGGATGGTGCCCCAGCCCATCAGGGTGGAGATGACCGGGACGCCGGTCAGCTCGGCGAACTCGACCAGCAGGTCGCTGGCGTCGGCGTTGATGATGCCGCCGCCGGCGACGATCAGCGGGCGCTCGGACTCCAGCAGGAACCGGATGGCCTTCTGCGCCTGGGCGCGGGTGGCGCGCGGCTTGTAGACCGGCAGCGGCTCGTAGGTCTCCGGGTCGAACTCGATCTCGGTCAGCTGGACGTCGATCGGGAGGTCGATCAGGACCGGGCCGGGGCGGCCGGAACGCATCAGGTGGAATGCCTGCTGGAAGACACCGGGGACCTGCGCGGCCTCCAGGACCGTGGTGGCGGCCTTGGTGACGGGCTTGGCGATCGAGGCGATGTCGACGGCCTGGAAGTCTTCCTTGTGGAGCTTCGCGACCGGAGCCTGACCGGTGATGCACAGGATCGGGATCGAGTCCGCGATCGCGGAGTACAGACCGGTGATCATGTCGGTGCCGGCCGGGCCCGAAGTACCGATGCAGACACCGATGTTGCCCGCCTTGGCACGCGTGTAGCCCTCGGCCATGTGCGAGGCGCCCTCGACGTGGCGGGCCAGCGTGTGCTTGACGCCACCGACGTTCTTGAGCTCGCGGTAGAAGGGGTTGATCGCAGCGCCGGGCACGCCGAACGCTTGCTCGACACCCTCCAGCTTGAGGATCTCCACTGCAGCGGCGGCGGCTGTCATTCGAGGCATCGCGTACTCCTGCTCGGCCAGTCGGAGGGGCTCACCGTTGCGGGCCGGTGAGCGCCACTCCATAGTTTCCATAATGCGGAATCATGATTCTGCTATACGGAAGCAATCTAGGGTGAGGTCCGGCGCGCGTCAAGAGCGGGCATTGGTTGAAGACCCTCCCCAACGGGTCGGTCTTGGTGGACGATGGGCGGCATACCGCGGTCGGGGGCGAACGACCGTCCGTGCCGCGGTCACCCCACGCACATCCGCACACGCCGACGGTCCGAGGGGGACGGTCATGGGAGAGAACGTGCCGGTGCGCTGCCCGGCATGCCGTCGCCAGCACACCTTCACGCCGCCGGTGTTCCCGTGCGCGTGCGGGGAGCCGGTGGCGCCACCACTCTTACGGGGCGCGGCCCCGGAGCGGATCACACACCGCACCTGGACCGACGCGTGGGTGACCGTCCGGTGCGGCTCGTGCGGCCGGCAGGGCCAGTGGCCGCAGCCGGAGCTGGGATGCGCCTGCGGAGTGGTGCTGCGCATACCGGTACGCCCCGTCCCCCGGCCCGCGCCCGGGACACGGCCCTCGGCCGGCACCCGCGCCGGGCGGCCGCCCGCCTCCGCCGCCGGGCACCCGCCCCACATCCCGCTGCCGCCGACGGCGGCTCCCCCGCGGCCGAAGTTCCGCCCGATGACGATCAGGACCGCGCGGGACGCGGTGACCGCGGCGGCGCTCTACCTCAAGTGGCTCGGGTTCCGCGACATCATGCAGTCCCCCGAGCGGCCGGCCTCCGGCATAGACCTGCGGGCTCCCGGCATGGTCGCCCAGGTCGACCCGACGACCCGCCCCGCCGGACTGCGCGACGTCGAGTGCCTGTGGCTGCACGGCCTCAGCGCGTCGGCGGTGGGCGTCTTCTTCTCCCTCGCCGGGTACGCCGACGACGCCCGCGCCCGCGCGGACACCCTCGGGGTCCCGCTCTTCGTCATGGACCTCACGGGCACGCCGCAACCGGTCAACCGCCCGGCCGACGAGCTGATCAGCACCGGCGCGTGAGCGAGACCGGCCCCGTGTCCACTCCCCCGCCGATGCCGCCACCGATGCCCACGCCCCCGCGCGTACGGCTCGCCGCGCCCGCGGAACTCCCCGCGCTCCAGGCCATCGAGCGCGCCGCCGGCGAACCCTTCCGCGCCCTGGGCATGGCCGCCGTCGCCGACGACGAGCCCCCCGCCCTCGAACTGCTGGCCGACTACCGGCGGGCGGGCCGCGCCTGGGTCGCCGCCGACGCCGCCGACCGGCCCGCCGCGTACCTGATCTGGGACGTCGTGGACGGCGCGGCGCACATCGAACAGGTCTCGGTCCACCCCCGCGCCGCCCGGCAGCGTGTCGGGCACGCGCTGATCACGCACCTCGCGCACGTGGCCGCCGCCGACGAGGGCCTCGCCGCGCTCACGCTCACCACCTTCGCCGACGTCCCCTGGAACGCCCCGTACTACGCGCGCACCGGCTTCCGGATCCTCAGTGACGGCGAGCTCACGGAAGGACTGCGGCGAATACGACGCGAGGAGGCCGCGCACGGTCTCGACCGCTGGCCGCGCGTGTGCATGCGGCGCGAGCTGTGAGGGACCCCGCCCGGCCTAGTCCTGGTCGCCCTCCCCGTAGCGCTCCCTCAGTTCGACCTTCCTGACCTTCCCGCTGACCGTCATCGGGAAGGACTCCATGATCCGCAGCCGGCGGGGGATCTTGTAGTGGGCGAGCCGGCCGCGGCAGTACGACGCCACCTCGTCCAGCGTCGGAGCATCGCGCGGGTCGCGCGGGATCACGCAGGCCAGGATCTCCTCGCCGTAGCGCTCGTCGGAGACGCCGACCACCTGGACGTCGGAGATCTTGGGATGGCCGTGGAGGAACTCCTCGATCTCACGCGGATACACGTTCTCGCCGCCCCTGATGATCATGTCCTTGATGCGGCCGACGATCTGGACGTAGTCGTCGGGGCGGATCACCGCCAGGTCGCCCGTGTGCATCCAGCGGCCCGCGTCGATGGCCTCCGCCGTCCTCTCCGGCTCGTTCCAGTAGCCGAGCATCACGCCGTAGCCGCGGGTGCACAGCTCACCGGCCTCCCCGCGCGGCAGCGTCACCCCCGTCGCCGGGTCGACGACCTTGATCTCGACGTGCGGCAGGACCCGGCCCACCGTGCCGGTACGGCGCTCCAGGTCGTCGTCGCGACGGGTCTGGGTGGAGACCGGGGAGGTCTCCGTCATGCCGTAGCAGATGGACACCTCCGCCATGTGCATCTCGGCGACGACCCGCTTCATCACCTCCACCGGGCAGGGCGAACCGGCCATGATGCCGGTGCGCAGCGAGGACAGGTCGTACGAGGAGAAGTCCGCGAGACCCAGCTCCGCGATGAACATCGTCGGGACGCCGTAGAGCGAGGTGCAGCGCTCCTCCTGCACCGCCCGGAGCGTCGCGGCGGGGTCGAACGACGGGGCCGGGACGACGATGCACGCACCGTGCGAGGTGGCCGCGAGGTTGCCCATGACCATGCCGAAGCAGTGGTAGAAGGGCACGGGCAGGCAGACGCGGTCCTGCTCGGTGTATCCCACCAGCTCGCCCACGAACCAGCCGTTGTTGAGGATGTTGTGGTGGGAGAGCGTGGCGCCCTTCGGGAAGCCGGTCGTGCCCGAGGTGTACTGGATGTTCACCGGGTCGTCGCAGGACAACTCCGCTTCGCGGGCCGCGAGTTGGGCGTCGGTCACCCGGCGGGCCGCATCCAGCAGCACGTCCCACGAGCCGTCGTTGATGTAGTGCACGGCGCGCAGCCCGGGGCAGTCGGGCCGTACCTGGTCGACCAGGGCCCGGTAGTCGCTGCTCCTGTGGGACTGCGAGGCGACGAGGACCGAGACCCCGGCCTGGTCGAGGACATATGCGAGCTCGTGCGCCCGGTACGCCGGATTGATGTTCACCATGATCGCGCCGATGCGGGCGGTGGCGTACTGCACGAGCACCCACTCGGCGCAGTTCACCGCCCAGATCCCGACCCGGTCGCCCTTGGCGACCCCCGTTCCGAGCAGTCCGCGCGCCACCTGGTCGACGGCGGCGCCGAATTCGGCGTACGTCCAGCGGGTGCCCGCCGCCACGTCGACCAGCGCTTCCCGCTCCGGGTACGCCGCGATCGCCCGGTCCAGGTTCCGTCCGATGGTGTCGCCGAGGAGCGGCGTGGCGCCGGTCCCGTGGGTGTAGGCCATCGCGTCGCCGGTCATCGCAGGTCCCCCTCGTCGTACTCCGTCTCCGAGCCGCGCGCCGTACGCTCGCGCAGCTCGATCCGGCGGATCTTGCCGGACACCGTCTTGGGCAGGTCGGCGAACTCGATGCGCCGGATCCGCTGGTACGGCGCGAGCACCGACCGCGAGTGCGCGAAGAGCACCTTGGCCGTGTCGGGCCCCGGCTCCCACCCCTCGGCGAGGACGACGTACGCCTTGGGCACCGCGAGCCGCAGCGGGTCGGGCGCGGGCACGACGGCCGCCTCCGCCACCGCCTCGTGCTCCAGCAGCGCGCTCTCCAGCTCGAAGGGCGAGATCTTGTAGTCGGACGCCTTGAACACGTCGTCGGCCCGCCCGATGTACGTGATGTACCCGTCGACGTCCCGCGAGCCGATGTCGCCGGTGCGGTAGTAGCCGCCCGCCATCGCCTCCGCCGTGCGCTCGGGGTCGCCGTGGTAGCCGGTCATCAGCCCGACCGGCCCGGTGGACAGGTCGAGGCAGATCTCGCCCTCGCCGGCGCCCGGCTCCCCGGTGACCGGGTCGAGCAGTTCGACGACGAAGCCGGGGCTCGGCCTGCCCATGGAGCCGGCCTTCAGCACCTGCCCGGGGGTGTTGGCGACCTGGACGGCCGTCTCCGTCTGCCCGAAGCCGTCCCTGATCGTCACCCCCCACTCGCGCCGCACGGTCTCGATGACCTCGGGGTTGAGCGGCTCCCCCGCCGCGAGCGCCTCGCGCGGCGGGGTGCGCAGCGCGCCGAGGTCCGCCTGGATCAGCATGCGCCAGACGGTGGGCGGGGCGCAGAAGCTGGTGACGCCCGCGCGGTCCATCTCGGCCATCAGCCGCAGCGGGTCGAAGCGGGTGTAGTTGTGGATGAAGACGGTCGCTTCGGCGTTCCACGGGGCGAAGAGGTTCGACCAGGCGTGCTTGGCCCAGCCGGGCGAGGAGATGTTGAGGTGCACGTCGCCGGGGGTCAGCCCGATCCAGTACATGGTGGCCAGATGCCCGATCGGGTACGAGACATGGGTGTGCTCGACGAGTTTGGGCCGGGCGGTCGTACCGGAGGTGAAGTACAGCATGAGCGGGTCGTCGGCCCGCGTGACCCCCTCGGGCCGGAAGTCCTCCGGGCTGTCGTCGGCGTCGCCGTACGCCAGCCAGCCCGGACTGCCGCCCGCCGCCCGGCCCACGACGACGCGGGTGTAGTCGCCCGGTACGTCGTCGAACTTCGCCACGTCCTCGGCCCGCACGATCACGTGCCGGGCCCTGCCGCGCTCGATCCGGTCGCGCAGGTCGGCGGGGCCGAGCAGCGGCGTGGCCGGGATGACCACGGCTCGCAGCTTCATCGCGGCCAGCGCGGTCTCCCACAGCTCGACCTGGTTGCCGAGCATGACCAGCACGCGGTCGCCCGGCCCGACGCCCCGCGCGCGCAGCCAGTTGGCGACCCGGCCCGAGCGCGCGGACAGCGCCTCGAAGGAGACCTCGGTGCTCCGGCCGTCCTCCTCGACGATGTGCAGGGCGGTCCTGCCGTTGCCCTCGGCGATCCGGTCGAACCAGTCGAGCGCCCAGTTGAACCGCTCGGGGCGCGGCCAGACGAAGCCGTCGTACGCAGCCTGGTAGTCCTCCCTGTGCCGCAGCAGGAAGTCCCGTGCCTCCCGGAACCGCTGTGTCGCGTCGCCCTGTGCCGCCATGCGTCCTCCTCGTCGCCGGACCGGTTGCCGGACCACTGCCGGGCCGCTGCCCGGCCATTGCCGGATCGCTGCCCGGCCATTACCTGATCGCTCTTTGCCATCGTGTAATCAGTGCCTGGATGTCACTACCCCCGTACGGGGGTGAAGGGAAACCCGCGTGGGGGATGCCGGCGAGGCGGTGGAGATGCAAGCGGCGCCGCTGCCCTACGCCGAGACCGTCCCGAACCGTACGTCGCGGGTGGTCGCGCGGGTCATCGTGGCGAGGACGTACTCGCCCTCCGCCACCAGCGCCGCCCGCTGCTCGCGGCCGAGCGTGCCGAACGGCTGCGCGGTCAGCGTGGCGGTGGAATCGCGGTCGGACTCCTCCAGCCACCAGATGCCCGCCAGGAAACCGTCCACCAGGAAGGTGCGGTGGCTCTGGTTGCCCTTCCAGGTCCGCTCCTTGTACCGCGCCGGGACCACCCGCGTGCGGTCCGCGTGGGACAGCAGCAGGTTGTCGAACTCCGGCAGGAAGCGCGGCGGTGCGGGCGTGTCCTCGTCGGGCCGGGGAGCGTCCGGGAGGTCGAAGAGCTCGACGCCGCGCTCGTCCCGGAAGGTGACCAGACGGGGCCGGAGGCGTTCGAACGCCTCACGCAGCCGCGTCAGTCCGCACCACGTCTGCATGTCCTTGACCGAGGCCGGGCCGAAGGCCGCGAGGTAGCGCAGTACGGTCGCGTCGGGGGGAGGGACCGGCTCGGCCGCCCGCCCGAACCACTGCTCGGCGGTGGTCAGCGTCACCTGCCCGCTCCGCCCCCACAGCCCACGCGGGGTGACCTGCACCAGCGGCAGCAGGCAGCGCGCCGCGACGCCCAGCGCGAGCGGCTCGGCGTCGGGCCACCGCTCCAGCAGTTCCTCCCGGATCTCCTTCGGCGTGCGCGGGCTCTCCTCCACGAACGCGCGGGCGGTTTCGGCCAGCCGATCCAGGTCGACGCCCGTGAGCCCCTTGCGGAAGAGCCCGAGCTCGCTGTCGCGCGCGCCCTGCACGAGGGGGCGCAGGGTGAGGCAGTCGTCCGCGGTGTGCGTGTGGATGGTGGAGCGCAAGGTGACCATGCGGGCGACCTCGCGGGAGCCCATCAGCCCCGACAGCTCCTCGGGGTCGAAGCCTTCGAGGCGCGCGGCGAGCTGGTAGTACGGCGGCTTGGTGTTCTGCGCCTGGAGACCCACGAGATGCCCGACGGCGTCCTTCGCGGACATGGCGGTACGCCGCAGCAGGAGCTGGCGCGCCAGAGTGGCGCGGTTGAGGGCGCGGTGGCTGAGCACGGCCGGCGACGCCGGTCCCTGGTTCGTCTTCTGCGAGGCCATGCTCCGCACGCTATCCGTCGTCGCGGACAGGTCCGGTCCGCGATGACGGAACGATGCCGGTGCCATTTGGGACGTATATCCTGCCCGTGCCCGACGGCGCGGCCGGCCCGCGCGCCCGACCCGACGCGGGAGGTGAGATCCGCGATGACAGAGCGACGCGTCCGTCCCGCGCTGTCCCCGATGAAGCACGCCTGGCGCAAACAGTCCCCGCCACCGGCCGGTCCTCCCTCCGGACCGCCCGCGTCCGGCGGCCCGGCCGCGTCCCCCGACGGCGTACCGCGTGACGGCGCCAGTGTCGTGCACGCCGCGCTCTACCGCGACGGGCGCCGCGTCTCCACGCCGGACTCGCTCGCCGAGACGTTCCGCCAGCTGCGCGAGTACCCGTCCGGCATGGCCTGGATCGGACTGCACCGGCCGTCCGAGGGCGAGATCCACTCCCTGGCCGCCGAGTTCGACCTGCACCCGCTGGCCGTGGAGGACGCGCTGGAGGCCCATCAGCGCCCGAAGCTGGAGCGGTACGGCGAGACGCTCTTCGTCGTGCTGCGCGCGGCGCGCTACCTCGACGCCGCGGAGGAGGTCGACTTCGGCGAGCTGCATGTCTTCGTCGGCCAGGACTTCGTGATCACCGTCCGCCACGGCGCCGCACCCGATCTCTCCGCCGTCCGCCGGCGGATGGAGGCCGCCCCCGAACTGCTGGCGCTGGGACCCGAGGCGGTGCTGTACGCGATCCTCGACGCCGTGGTCGACGGGTACGCGCCGGTCGTGGAGGGCGTGCAGAACGACATCGACGAGATCGAGACCGAGGTCTTCCGCGGCGACCCCGAGGTGTCGCGCCGCATCTACGAACTCTCCCGCGAGATGGTCGAGTTCCAGCGCGCCACCCGGCCGCTGGTGGGCATGCTGCACGGCCTGATGGCGGGCTTCGCGAAGTACCGCACGGACGAGGAACTCCAGCGCTACCTGCGCGACGTGGCCGACCACGTCACCCACACCAGCGAGCGCGTCGACGGCTTCCGGCAGGCCCTGGCGGACATCCTGACGGTCAACGCGACGCTGGTGACGCAGCAGCAGAACGCGGAGATGCGGGCGCTGGCGGAGGCGGGGTTCGAGCAGAACGAGGAGATCAAGAAGATCTCGGCGTGGGCGGCCATCCTGTTCGCTCCGACGCTGGTGGGAACCATCTACGGCATGAACTTCGAGGAGATGCCGGAGCTGCACTGGGGCCTCGGGTACCCCTTCGCGGTGGCACTGATGGGCGCTGTCTGCCTGAGCCTGTACCTGATCTTCAAGCGGCGGAACTGGCTTTAGGGACGGCCGCCGGCGGCGCCACGCGGCCGCCCGGTGTGCGATCAACGGCACCGCGCGCGACCGTGGAAGAGCAGGTGCGCCGAGGCGCGGAGGGCGCGTGCCCTCAGGTGGTGGCTCGCGCCGCCGAGGCGTCGGCGCCCGTGAGGCAGCCGCCGAAACGAGGTCCGCCATGTCGATCACCCTCAGGGACAGCAAGCACCGGGACACCGTGGCCGGCGAGCCGCCGGGCGGCGGGCCCCGGGCGCCGTACGGGCCGAGCAGCGCCGACCGGGAGAGGTGAGCGCCGATGTGCCGGTGGCTGGCCTACTCGGGGACGCCGCTGCTCCTGGAGACCATCCTGTACAGGCCCGCGCACTCGCTGATCGACCAGAGCCTGCACTCCCGCCTGGGCGTGGAGACGACGAACGGGGACGGCTTCGGCATCGGCTGGTACGCGCGGGAGTCGGACCTCACCACTCCCGCCGTCGTCCGCGATGTAGGACCGGCGTGGAACAACCGCAATCTGCGGGAGATCGCCGGACACGTCAGGTCGCGGCTGTTCTTCGCCCACATCCGCGCGTCGACGGGTACGGCCGTGCAGCAGACGAACAGTCACCCCTTCCGGCACGACCGCTGGATGTGGATGCACAACGGGGCCATCGCCGACTTCCACCTGCTGCGCAGGGAACTCTGCGTGGCGGTGGACCCGTCGCTGTTCGCCGAAATCGAGGGGTCCACGGACTCCGAGGTGATGTTCTACCTCGCCCTCACCTTCGGCCTGGAGGACGACCCTCCCGGCGCGGTCGCCCGGATGGCCGCGACGGTCGAGCGCGTGGGCCGCGCCCACGGCATCGAGGCCCCGCTGCAGATGACGATCGCGACGACCGACGGCACGGATGTCTGGGCGTTCCGCTACGCCAGCGCGGGGACGGCCCGTTCGCTCTTCTACAGCAGCCGGGTGGACTCGCTCAGGGCGCTGCACCCCGACGTGTCGTTCCTGCGGGAGCTGTCCGAGGAGACGCGCCTAGTGGTGTCCGAGCCCCTGGGCGACCTGCCGGGGGCCTGGCATGAAGTGCCGGAGCACACGTACGGCGTGGTACGGGCCGACGGGGCGGACGAACTGCTCCCCTTCGCGCCGGCTCCCTGAGCGGCGCGTTCCCTCCCGCTCGCGCGCTCCGATCGGCGCGTTCGCGCGCCGCCCGGGCGTCCCGGCCCGTGAGGCTTCATGCTGGTGCTGCCGCACCCACCGGCGCCCGGTTGGCCGGGCGGCGTCCGGGGCCGGGGCGAGAGGGAGGAAGCACCGATGGCGGAGCCGAGCGCCGGATCCGAGGCGGGGGCCGGCGGGGCGCAGCCCCGGCAGGCGGACCGGCTGCGGGACATCCTGCGGAGCCCCGGCTACCTGAAGGTGCTCGTCTTCTGCGCGCTCATCGGCATCCCGGTGTCCCTTGCCTCCTTCTGGTTCCTCGTGGGGCTCCATGAACTGGAGCACGTGCTGTGGGTGGACCTGCCGCGCGGGCTGGGCTGGAGCGCTGCCCCCTGGTGGTGGCCGCTGCCTCTTCTGTTGGTCGCCGGAGTGATCGTCGCTCTGGTCGCCACGCGCCTGCCCGGCGGGGGCGGCCACATCCCGGCCTCCGGGCTGCACACCGGTGGCGTCTCGTCCCGTGCGCTGCCCGGTGTGGTCCTCGCGGCTGCGGCGAGTCTGCCGTTCGGCGCCGTACTGGGCCCGGAGGCGCCGCTGATCGCGCTGGGCGGCGGCCTCGCCCTGCTGTTCCGCGACCTCGTACGGGCCCCGGCGACCCCGCAGAGCACCGCGCTGCTGGGCGCGGCCGGGGCCGCGGCGGCCATGGCGGCGATCTTCGGCAGCCCGCTGGTGGCCGGGGTGCTCCTCATCGAGGTCGCGGGGGTGGGAGGGCCGCAGCTGTTCGCGGTCATGCTGCCCGCCCTGCTGTCCAGCGGAGTCGGCGCGGTGATCTTCACCGGCTTCGGGCGCTGGACCGGGTTCGACACGGGCGGCCTGAGCCTCGGCCTCGCCGCGTCGTCCCCCCGTCTGGACGCCGGTGACGTGCTGTGGTCCCTGCTGATGGCCGTGGCCCTCGCGGCGGTACTGCACGTGGTGCTGGCCTCGGCCCGGCTGGCGGCGGCGTACGTCCGTACCGACGTGCCCGTGCGGACCGTCCTGTGCGCGCTGGGTGCCGCTGTCTGCGCCGCCGTGTACGCGCTGGTCACCGACCGCTCGCCGGCCGACGTCGCCTCGTCGGGCCAGGCCACGCTGAGCGAGCTGGCCGCCCACCCGCACTCCTGGGGCGTCGGCGCGCTGGTCGCCGTCCTGGTGTGCAAGGGCGTCGCGTACGCGCTGTGCCTGGGCAGCCTGCGCGGCGGCCCGATCTTCCCGGCCCTCTTCCTGGGAGCCGCCGCCGGCGTGCTGCTCGCTCCGCTGCCGGGCCTGGGCGTCGTACCCGGGATGGCGGCGGGCATGGCGGCGGCCTGCGCCGCCACGCTGCGGCTGCCGCTGAGCAGTGTGGTGCTGGTGGTCCTGCTGCTCGGCAGCTCGGACATGATCCCGGTCGTGATCCTGGCGGCCGTGGTCGCGTTCGTGACCGCCGAACTGCTGCCCGTCGGACCCGCCCGGGCCGGCGCCGGCCGGTGACGCGGCCCGCGGGGCGAGAACCTCCGGGCGCGGCGGCGCCGCACCCCGGCGGCGCCGGCCGGTGTCAGGCGTGGGGCCCCGACGTCTCGCCGTGCTCTGCGTCCCCTTCCGGTACGTACGCCGCGCACTCGGGGTTGCGGCACGGGCCGGGGTGCCAGACGGGGACGAAGACGCCGAGGGACTTGTGCCGTTCACCTCGGACACGACGGGATGCTTGCAGACCGGACAGACGTGTCGGGCCCGCGTTTCGGTCTCATGCTCGTTGCTGCCCATGTCTCCACGTCATGCCCGCCCGCCCCTTCAGGGCATACCGCTCATTCATGGATATGGTCCCGGGACGCGGTGGGCGGGCGCCCCGGCTCCTTCCCCAGCAGGCCCGTCACCCATGCGTGGAACGCCCCGATGTGGTGCTCCGCCGGGACGAGCACCCCGCCCCGCGCGTACGCCCGGGAGGCCATGGCCGGCTGCGTCCGCTCGCAGGCGTCGAAGTCCTGGACGTTCACCCGGTGGAACAGCCCGACGGACTTGTCCAGGTCCGCTCCCGACGCCACGACCGCCGGCGCGTACAGCCAGTCGCACTCCACCGCCGTGCGGTCCTCGGCGAGCGGGAACACGCGGTGGACGATCACGTGGTCCGGCACCAGGTTGAGGAAGACCTGCGGCCTGACGGTGACGGCGAAGTAGCGGCGGTCCTGCGCTTCGGCGACGCCCGGCAGCCGCCCGAAACCCGCGCTGCCGTCGACGGTGAAGCCCCGCGCCTCCTCGGCGAACCGGGCGCCGTGCCCCACGGAGGACTGGGCCGCCAGGCCGTCCGCGAACTCCGGCAGCACGTGGGTGAGCTCGGGATGGATCGTGGCGCAGTGGTAGCACTCCATGAAGTTCTCGACGATCAGCTTCCAGTTGGCCGCGACGTCGTAGCGCACACGCCGCCCCAGGGCCAGGTGCTCGGTCGCGTACCGCTCGATCGCCGCGCTGTCGCCGAGCCGCTCCACGACAGCGCCGACGACGGTGTCCTCGAAGGACGGCGGCTCGTTGGCGAGGCAGATCCAGGCGTAGCCAAGCCATTCCCGCAGGGCGACCCGCACCAGCCCGTACTCCGCACGGTCGACGTCGGGCATCCGCCGGAGGTTGGGGGCGGCGACGAGCGTGCCGTCCAGGCCGTACGTCCAGGCGTGGTACGGGCACCGCAGGGTGCGCCGCACCTGCCCCGCGCTCTCGGTGCACAGCCGCGCGCCGCGGTGGCGGCAGACGTTGAGGAAGGCGCGCAGCTCGCCGGTGCGGGTGCGCGTGACGAGGACGTTCTCCCGGCCGGCCTGGACCGTGCGGAAGGCTCCGGGGCGGTCGAGGTCGGCGCTGCGGACGGCGCAGTACCAGAGCGACTCGAAAATGCGTTCCTGCTCGGCGCGGAAGATCGCGGGGTCGGTGTAGAAGTGGCCGGGCAGGGTGGCCAGCAGGCTCGCGGTGGTGGTCATGTCGGTGGGCTGCCTCTCGGCTCAGGCGATGGGCGCGGCGGTGAGCCGGCGGGGGTCGAAGAGCGCGATGGGGTGCTCGGTGTCGCCGGTGAGGGCGAGGTCGGCGAGGATCTCGCCGACGACGGGCACGAATTTGAAGCCGTGGCCGGAGAACCCGCAGGCGACGGTGACGGCGTCGGGGTGCGCCGGGTGGCGGGCGATCACGAAGTGCTCGTCGGGGGTGTTGGAGTACATGCAGGTCGCGGCCTTGAGGAAGGTGCCGGGCAGGGCCGGGACGTGGCGGGACAGGTGGTCGGCCATCGCGGCCACCTCGTCCTCGCGCACGGTGCGCTCGATCGTCTCGGGCGTGCAGGGCGTTCCCTTGCGGAAGAACGCCACCTTGGCGCCGCGCGACGGGCCGTCGATCGCGGGGAAGCCGTAGACCTGGACGCCGTCTGCGTCCTCCCAGATGTAGATGGGGTGCTGGTCGGGGAGGAAGGGCCGGACGCCGCCGGTGGGCTGGAACCAGTACATGACCTGCCGCTCGATGGTGAACGGCACGCCGAGGTCGGTGAGCAGCCGGGGGGCCCACGCGCCGGGGCAGACGACGAGGTGCCCGGCCGTGTATGTGTCCTCGGCGGTGTGCACCCGCACGCCCCGGCCGCCCCCGAGCGCCTCCCAGCGGATCATCGGTTCCTCGAAGTGCAGGTCGGCGCCGCGCTGGGTGGCGAGCTGCACGTGCGCGGCGACGGTGTTCTCGGGGCGGACCAGTCCGGCCCGTTCCTCGTGGAGGGCGACTTCGTCGTCGCGGGGGGTGAGGGTGGGGAAGCGCCGGCGGATCTCGGCCGCGTCGAGCATCTCGTGGGGCAGGTCCCACTGCCGGGCGGAGAGCAGCGAGCCCGCGACGGTGCGCGACGCGGGGCGGCCGACCATGACGCCGCCGCAGAGGGTGACGACGTCGCGGCCGGTGTCGCGTTCGAGCTGTTCGTAGAGTTCGTACGAGCGCAGCAGGAGCGGTACGTACGCCGGGTCCTCGAAGTAGGACTGGCGGGTGATGCGCGAACCGCCGTGGCTGGAGCCCCTGCTGTGGACCGGGCCGTACTTCTCCAGGCCCAGCACCCGGGCGCCGCGCGCGGCGAGGTGGTGGGCGGCGGCGCTGCCCATGCCGCCGAGGCCGACGACGATCACGTCATGGGTGGGTGGCATCTGCCGGAACCTCGCTCACGTGAGGATGTGGGTCATCTGCGGGTCGAAGAGCGGCTCCTCGGCGACGGTCGCGGCCGTCTTCTCGCCGAAGTAGACGATGTGCACGGGCGTGCCGGGAGCGAGGGGCGGCAGCCAGGCGTAGGCGACGCAGCGCCCCAGGGTGTAGCCGTAGCCGGCGCTGGTGACGTAGCCGGCCGGGCGCCCCCCGACGTACACCGGCTCGTGGCCGAGGACCACGGCGGCGCGGTCGTCGAGGGTGAGGGCGGTGAGCCGGCGGGCCGGCTCACCGCGCGCCGCGTGGGCCAGCAGGGCCTCGCGGCCGGTGAAGTCGCCCTTGTCCATGCGGACGGCGAAGCCGAGGCCCGCTTCGTACGGGGTGTGTTCGGACGTCATGTCGTGGCCCCAGGCCCGGTAGCCCTTCTCCAGGCGCAGGCTGTCGAAGGCGGAGCGGCCGGCCGCGACCACGCCGTACCGCTGCCCGGCCTCCCAGAGGGTGTCCCACAGCCGGAGCCCCAGGTCGGCGGTGGTGTAGAGCTCCCAGCCGAGTTCGCCGACGTAACTGAGGCGCATCGCGGTGACCGGGACCTCGCCGATGTGGGTCCGCCGGGTCCTGAAGTAGCCGAGGCCCTGGTGGGAGAGGTCGTCGCGGGTCAGCGGCTGGACGAGGTCGCGGGCGAGCGGGCCCCAGACGCCGACGCAGCAGGTGCCGGCGGTGATGTCGCGGATCAGTACGTCGTCGGGGGCGGCGCGCAGCAGCACGTCGAGGTCGGCGGGCGAGTTCGCGCCGATCTGGAAGTGCTGGTCGGCGAGGCGGGCGACGGTGAGGTCGGAGAGGATGCCTCCGGCCTCGTCGAGGAGGAGGGTGTAGGTGACCGCGCCGGGCTTCTTGGCCACGTTGTTGGTGGTCGCGCGCTGGAGGAGGCCGAGCGCTCCGGGACCGGTGACCTCCAGGCGCCGCAGCGGCGTCATGTCGTACAGTGCGACCCTCTCGCGGGTCGCCCTCGCCTCGGCGGCGGCGGCCGGGGACCAGTGCGTGGCGGACCAGGCGTCGCGCGAGGGGAGGGTGAGGGAGGCGGCGAGCGGGGCGTTGGCCTCGTACCAGTGCGGGCGTTCCCAGCCGCCGCCCTCCAGGAAGTGGGCGCCGAGCCGCGACTGGCGGGCGTGGAAGGGGCTGACGCGCAGCGGGCGGGGCCGCACGGGGGGCGGGCGCGGATGGA
>NZ_VBVX01000140.1 GCF_005981925.1 Streptomyces albidochromogenes | reverse complement strand
TCACAGGGCGGCTCCCACGGCGGCGTCGAAGCTCTCGCGGGTGCAGACGCTCAGGTAGGCGTCCTTCTCCGGCTTGGCGATCTTCTCGACGATCTCGAAGCCGACGGCCTCGTTCAGGCGGTGCACGGCGGTGTTGCGCACGTCGGGCTCGACGATCACGCGGCGGGTCGCCGGGTCGGCGAACAGCGTCCGCATCACCGCGGTGATCACGGCGCGGGTGAAGCCGTGGACGGGCGTGTCGGTCGGCGCGACCAGGAAGTGCATCCCGACGTCGCCGGGCCGGGCGTCGAACAGGCCGACGAGCTCGACGTGGGCCGGGTCGTAGCGCTCCATGAGGAAGGCGGGCCTGCCCTCGTGCTCACCGATGAAGACGTCGTGGTGCTCGGCGGCGCATATCGCCATGTACTCGCGCTCGACGTCCGTCAGCGACGCGTCCTGCATCAACCAGTACGCGGCCTTGGGGGTGACCCAGCCGTGCACCATCGGTGCGTCGGCGAGGGGGTCGAGGGGGCGGATCGTGAACTGCGGCGTGCTCATATCGCGAACTCCTGGAAAGCGATGGCCTTCTCGACCGGGTAGTACTCGGAGCCCAGCAGCTCACGGATGATGTAGGCGTTGCGGTACGCGCTCATGCCCAGGTCGGGCGAGGTGATGCTGTGGGTGTGGACGGCGGCGTTCTGGAGGAAGATGCCGCGTCCGGTCGTGTCGATGCTGTAGTTGCGGGCCACGTCGAAGCGGCCCTGGCCGTCCCAGCGGATCCGGTCCCGCACGCCCTCCAGGAAAGCGGGCGTCCGGTAGCGGTAGCCGGTGGCGAGGATCAGGCCCTCGGTGATCAGCTCGAAGTCCTTGCCCTGCTCCTCCTGCCGCAGACCGAGGGCGTACGTACCGCTCCCGGCGTCGTGGCTCGCGCTGTTGAGCGAGGAGTTGGTGAGCAGGCGGGTGGCGACGGGGCCCTTGAGGCTCTTCTGGTACAGCAGGTCGAAGATCGCGTCGATCAGCTCGGAGTCGATGCCCTTGAAGAGGTTCTTCTGCTGGGACTCCAGGCGGTAGCGCGTCGCCTCCGGGAGCGCGTGGAAGTAGTCGACGTACTCCGGGGAGGTCATCTCGAGCGTCAGCTTGGTGTACTCCAGCGGGAAGAAGCGCGGGGAGCGGGTGACCCAGTTGAGCCGGTAGCCGTGCACGTCGATCTCGGAGAGGAGGTCGTAGTAGATCTCCGCCGCGCTCTGGCCGCTGCCGACCAGGGTGATGGACTTCTTCGCCTGGAGCGCCTCTTTGCTCTGCACGTACCGCGAGTTGTGGATGAAGTCGCCGCCGAGGTCCTGGCAGGCGTCCGGGATGTACGGCGGGGTGCCGGTGCCCAGGACCACGTGGCGGGCGCGGTAGGTGGTGTCCTGGGTGCGCACGGTGTACAGCTCGGACTCGGCGTCGTACTCGACCGCGGCGACCGTCTGGTTGAAGCGGATGTTGCTCAGCTTGGCGGCGGCCCAGTGGCAGTAGTCGTTGTACTCGGTCCGCAGCGGATAGAAGTTCTCGCGGATGTAGAACGAGTACAGCCGCCCCGACTCCTTCAGGTACTGGAGGAAGGAGTACGGCGAGGTCGGGTCGGCCATCGTGACCAGGTCCGACATGAAGGGCGTCTGGAGGTGTGCGCCGTCCAGGAACATCCCGGCGTGCCACTCGAAGTTCGGCTTCGTCTCCAGGAAGAGACCGTCGAGCTCCTCGATCGGTTCGGTCAGGCAGGCGAGGCCGAGGTTGAACGGACCGAGTCCGATACCGATGAAATCAAGAGGCGCGAGGGGCTCAAGAGGCGTGGACAAGGGACTCTCCCAGGTACTGCTCGGCGTGGCCGGCGATGAGGTCGAGGACGGCCGCGATGTCGGTCAGCGTCGTCTCGGGGTTGAGAAGGGTGAACTTCAGGTAGTGCTTGCCGCCGACCTTGGTCCCGGCCACGACGGCGTCGCCGGAGGCGAACAGCGCCTTGCGGGCGTAGAGGTTGGCGCGGTCGATCACCGCGGGGCTGGTGACGTCGGCGGGGATGTAGCGGAAGACGAGGGTGGAGAGGGAGGGCTGGACGACGACGTCGTAGCGCGGGTCGGCGGCGAGCAGCTGCCAGCCGTCGGCGGCCAGGTCGCAGACCTCGTCGAAGAGCTCGCCGATGCCGTCGGCGCCCATGGTGCGCAGGGTCATCCACAGCTTGAGGGCGTCGAAGCGGCGGGTGGTCTGGAGGGACTTGTCGACCTGGTTGGGGATGCGCTCCTCGACCATCCGGCGCGGGTTGAGGTAGTCGGCGTGGTACGTCGCGTGGCGCAGGGCGGCGCCGTCGCGGACCAGCAGCGCGCTCGAACTCACCGGCTGGAAGAAGGACTTGTGGTAGTCCACGGTGACGGAGTCGGCGTTCTCGATGCCGTCGAGGAGGTGGCGGCGGGTACGGGAGGCCAGCAGGCCGCATCCGTACGCCGCGTCGACGTGCATCCAGGCGCCGTACAGCTCGCAGAGCTCGGCTATCTCGGGCAGCGGGTCGATCGAGCCGAAGTCGGTGGTGCCGGCGGTGGCGACGACGGCCATCGGGACCAGGCCCTCGCTCGTGCAGCGGGCCAGCTCGCGGGCGAGGGCCACGGTCTGCATGCGCTTGTCGCCGTCGCAGGGGATCGCGATGACGGCCTCGGGGGAGAGGCCGAGGAGTTTCGCGGACTTCTGGACGCTGAAGTGGCCGCACTCGGACGCGAAGACGCGGAGCCTGGACAGGTCCCGGGTCTTGGCCTCCTCGCGGGCGAGGAGCAGCGCCTGGAGGTTGGACTGGGAGCCGCCGCTGGTGAAGACGCCGTCGGCGCTGGTCATCGCGTCGGCGCCGATGCCGGTGCCGAAGCCGATGCGGTGCGCGGTCCAGTCGATGAGGCGGCGCTCGATCAATGTGGCGCCCGCGCTCTGGTCCCAGGTGTCCAGGGAGGAGTTCACGGCGGAGAGGACGGCCTCGGCGGCGACGGCCGGGATGACGACCGGGCAGTTGAGGTGCGCGAGGTAACGCGGGTGGTGGAAGTAGACCGCGTCGCGGAGGTAGACCGATTCGAGCTCGTCCAGGGCGGCGGCGGTGTCGCCGAGCGGCCGGTCGAGGTCGATCGCGTCGAAGACCGGGGCGAGCCGCTCCGGTGTGATGCCGGTGAACGGCCGGTCGGTCGCGGCGATTTTGTCCGCCACCCGCTCGACCGCGGCGGTGGCGGTCCGGCGATACCGCTCGGCGGTCGTGTCATTGAGCAGGTGTGAGCGCATGAACTGTCCTCCCGGGTACGGGATTTCAACGTGCCCTCAGGACAGGAGAGGGGGGCGAGGGCGCGATGTGTAAGTAAGGTTAGCCTAACCTTAGTTACGCTCGCAACGACCCCTCGCCCCCCACGGGGCACGGCTGTGGTGATATGGCGCGGCCCGGGGCCTACGCCTCTTCCTCTTCGGCGCGCTCGCGGAGCTGCTCCTCGCTCAGTCCGCGACGCCAGTAGCCCACGAACGTCACGCGCTTGCGGTCGAACTTCCGCTCCTGGACGAGGTGGCGGCGCAGCGCCCGTACGCACGAGGACTCCCCGGCGATCCACGTGTACGGCGTGCCCTCGGGCAACTCGGCCGCGCTCACCGCCTCCAGGGGGGTGGGCGCGTTCTCGTCCCGTACCAGCCACGTGACGTCCGCGTCGGCCGACGTGGTCAGCTCCAGGCGGTCGTCGGCGTGCTGGACCTCGATCCAGACCTTCGCCCTCGTGCCCGCGGGCAGCCACTCCAGGGCGGCAGCCGCGGCCGGCAGCGCCGTCTCGTCCGCCCACATCAGGACCCACTCGGTGTCCTGGGGCGGGCGGAAGCGTACGGCGGTGTTGTCCTCGACGGCGGGGCCCAGGACCACGACGCGGTCGCCCGGTTCCGCCTGCGCCGCCCAGCGGCTCGCGGGCCCGCCGTCGCCGTGCAGGGCGAAGTCGATGTCCACCTCGTCCGCGTCCGCGCCGTCGGCGGCGCGGCGCTGCTCGCGCAGCGTGTACGAGCGCATGACCGCGCGCACGTCGTCGGGCAGCGCGCGGTACGCCCCGAACCAGTCCGGCTCGGTCTGCGGCGGAAGGACCGGCTCCGGCTGTCCGGGGTGCGGCAGGAACAGCGACAGGCTCTGGTCACGGCCGCCGGAGGCGAAGCCGCGCAGTTCCTCGCCCGCGAACGTCACCCGGAGCATGGAGGTGCTGAGCCGCCGTGTCCGCGCGACCGTCAGGCCGAAGAGGCGGAACGGGACGACGGCGGTCTCCTCGGCTGTCTCGGCGCGGGTCATGGTCAGGCGACCTTCTTGGCCTTCTCGATGGCCTCGGCGAGGTCTTCGAGGATCGGCGCGCACTTGTCCCAGGAGTAGATCGGCTCCGTGGTGCGCGGGACGACCTGGCCGGCCTTGACGGCGGGCAGGCGCGTCCAGGTCGGCTTGTCCTTGAGGGCGGAGGGCTGCAGGACGGCGGTCCGGTTGTCCATCATGATGATGTCGGCCTGGTACTTGTCGACGTTCTCCCAGCTGAGGCTCTCGAAGAAGCCGGCCGCGTCGACCTTCGGCTCGACGAACTTCACGCCGAGCTCCTGGAAGTACAGGGTGTCCGCCGACATCTTCGCGAGGGAGACGTAGAAGAGGTCCGGGCTCGCGGAGCCGATCATGACCTTGACCTTCGGGTTGGCCTTGGCGGCCTGGCGCAGGCGCTCGGCAGCCTTCTCGAAGCGGGCCTTCGCATCGGTGATCTTCTTGGCGCCGATGTCGGCGCCCAGGGACTTCGCGAGGTCGGCGTGGCGCTGGATCGCCTTGGGGATGGTGGTCTCCGCTGCCCACAGGGCGACGCTCGGGGCGACCTTGAGGATCTTCCCGGCGGACGCCTCGGGGACGTACCAGAGCTTGTCCTTCTCCCACATGGCCGTGACCAGGAGGTCGGGGTCGAGGCCGACGTAGGCCTCGACGTCGAACTTGTCGTAGGCGTTGCCGAGGATCTCGACCTTGTTGACGTCCAGGTCGCCGGCCTGCACGTCGGGCTTGCCGTCAGCGGTCTTGGTCGGGCCGAACACGCCCTTGACCTCGACGCCGAAGTCGTGCAGCGCGGCGGCGACGCCGGTGAACGCCACGATGTTCTTCGGAGTGGCCGGGCTCTTGACCGTCTTGCCGCGGTCGTCCTTGAAGGACCACGGGTCCGACTTCCCCGCCGCCTTGCCCTCGCTCTTCGCGGCGGTCTCGCCGCAGGCGGTCAGCGCGGCGCCGATGCCGAGGGCGCCGCCGGCGGCCAGCAGGCTGCGGCGGGAAAGGTGGGAAGCTCGGGCGTGAGGCATGACGGTGTCTGCTTTCGTGCGTGCGGGGTCCACCACGGGACAAGTCCGAGGGTAGGTTAGCCTAACCTCATCGGTTGTCCAGGGGGTGGTTCTGCGAGGACGCCCGCAGGGGCGGCGGGTGAACCGCGGGGCGCGCCGAAGTCCCGCGCACGCTCGGGTGGTTGACGCTCATGGGCTGCCAGGAAGCGGTGAGGGAGCATGACGCGGTCCGGCCCCGCGTCGTGCTGTGCGGGGCCGGACCTGGCGGTGCGGGCCGGACGTCAGCCGGTCAGGCCGAGTTCCCGGGCGATCAGCATGCGCTGGACCTCACTGGTGCCCTCGCCGATCTCCAGGATCTTGGAGTCGCGCCACATCCGGGCCACCGGGTACTCGTTCATGAAGCCGTAGCCGCCGTGGATCTGGGTGGCCTCGCGGGCGTTGTCCACCGCGACCGTCGAGGAGTACAGCTTCGCGAGCGCGGCCTCCTTCTTGAACGGCTCGCCCTGCACCAGACGTGACGCCGCGTCGCGCCAGCCGACGCGGGCCATGTGGGCGCGCATCTCCATGTCGGCGATCTTGAACTGGATCGCCTGGTTGGAGCCGATGGGCCGGCCGAAGGTGTGCCGCTCCTTGGCGTACGTCACCGACTCGTCGACGCAGCCCTGGGCCAGGCCGGTCGCGAGCGCCGAGATGGCGATGCGGCCCTCGTCGAGGATGCGCAGGAACTGGGCGTAACCCCGCCCCTCTTCGCCGAGGAGGTTGCCGACCGGGACGCGCACGTCGGAGAAGGACAGCTCGCGGGTGTCCGAGGCGTTCCAGCCGACCTTGGAGTACGGGGCGGCGACCGTGAAGCCCGGAGTGCCGGACGGGACGATGATGGCGGAGATCTCCGGCTTGCCGTCGGGCTTGCGGCCGGTCACGGCGGTGACGGTGACCAGGCCGGTGATGTCCGTGCCGGAGTTGGTGATGAAGCACTTGGAGCCGTTGACGACCCACTCGTCGCCCTCGCGGCGGGCCGTCGTCTTCGTGCCGCCGGCGTCCGAGCCGCAGTCCGGCTCGGTCAGGCCGAACGCGCCGAGCATCTCGCCCGAGCACAGGCGGGGCAGCCACTCGCGCTTCTGCTCCTCGGTGCCGAAGCGGAAGACGGGCATGGCGCCGAGCGAGACGCCCGCTTCGAGGGTGATGGCCACGGAGGAGTCGACGCGGGCGAGCTCTTCGAGGGCGATGCCGAGGGCGAGGTAGTCGCCGCCCATGCCGCCGTACTCCTCGGGGAAGGGCAGTCCGAACAGGCCCATGCGGCCCATCTCGCGGACGATCTCGTACGGGAACTCGTGGCGCTCGTAGAAGTCGCCGATCTTCGGGGCGACGACGTCGTGCGCGAACTCTTCGACCGTGCGGCGGAGTTCTTCGTGCTCGGGGGTGAGGCGGTGGTCGAGGGACATGGCTACGACTCCTTGTGGGACAGGGCACGCACGGTGCGGGAGGGGCTGGGGCGGCCCAGCCGTTCGGCCATCCACACGCTGGTGGCGGTGAGCCGGCCGAGGTCGACCCCGGTTTCGATGCCGAGGCCGTGGAGCATCCACACGAGGTCTTCGGTGGCGAGGTTCCCGGTGGCGCTCTTCGCGTACGGGCAGCCGCCGAGGCCGCCCGCCGAGGCGTCCACGGTGGTGACGCCGTGCTGGAGCGCGGCGAGGGTGTTGGCGAGGGCCTGGCCGTACGTGTCGTGGAAGTGCACGCCGACGGCGGAGGTCGGGACCCCGGCCTCGTTCAGGGCGGTGAGCAGGGCCAGGACGTGCCCCGGGGTGGCCACGCCGATGGTGTCGCCCAGGCTCAGCTCGTCGCAGCCGAGGTCGAGCAGCGCCTTCGCGACCCCGACCACCTGGCCGACCGGGACCGCCCCCTCCCACGGGTCGCCGAAGCACATCGAGAGGTAGCCGCGCACATGGACCTCGTCCTGACGCGCGCGGGCGACGACCGGTTCGAACATGGCGAGCGACTCGTCGACGGTCCGGTTGAGGTTGCGGCGGGCGAACGTCTCCGTCGCACTCCCGAACACGGCGATCCGGCGCACGCCCAGGGCGAGAGCGCGGTCGAGGCCGCGCGCGTTCGGCACGAGGACGGGCAGTTCGGCGCGCACGTCGTGCAGCAGGGGGAACAGCGCCTCGGCGTCCGCCAGCTGGGGCACCCACTCGGGGTGCACGAAGCTGGTCGCCTCGACGGTGGTGAGCCCGGCGTCGGCGAGGCGGTGGACGAACTCGGCCTTCACCTCGGTCGGTACGACGGCCTTCTCGTTCTGGAGGCCGTCGCGGGCGCCGACCTCGTGGATCCGTACGCGCGTCGGCAGGCCCGTCGCCGGGACCCGCATGGGCAGCCCTTCGGGCAGACCGGTCATGACTCCTCCTGCGGGGTGACCACGGCCAGGACCTGGTCCATGGCGACGGTGGAGCCGGGCGTCACGTCGAGCTCGGTGACCGTGCCGGCGTGCGGGGCGGAGATGACGTGCTCCATCTTCATCGCCTCGACGACCAGCAGGCTCTGCCCGGCGTCGACGTGGTCCCCGACGGCCACCTTGACGACGGTGACGGTGCCGGGCATCGGCGCGGCGAGGGTGTCGGCGCCGGAGCGCCCGGCGCCGGTGAGACCGGCCTCGACGGGGTCGTGGTCCTGGACGTGCCAGGCGTCCCCGTCCCGGCTCAGCCAGGTGCCCTCCGGGCCGGTGGCGTGCCGGAAGGTATGGGTGACCCCGGCCAGTTCGACGGTGACGGTGGCCGCGTCGGCGCTGACGACACGGGCACGGACGGGCAGCCGTTCGGCTCCGCCCGCCGACGGCGACGCGAGCGGCGTCTCCAGCGGGGGCAGCTTCCCGGGCGCCCGGGGCGGCAGCTCCGCCGCGCCCGCGCCGCCCGGTGCGGCCGGCTCCAGGGGTACGGCGGCGGCCAGGTCCGGCTCCGCGGGCGCCGCTTCGGGGAGCAGGAGATCCTGGCCCGGACCCGAGGCGCGCAGCCGGATCTCCACCGGGTCGTGGCCCGGCACCCGGGCGTGGTGGACCGTCCAGGCGGGGGTGCCGCCAAGACGCCATCCGGTGGGCACGGAGAACGGGTCGGTCCATCGCGCGGAGCCGCCGGTGCCCGTCGTCGCCCCGGCCCGCAGCAGCGCCGCCGCCGCGTACACCTCCGGCGGGATCCCCTCCGGGACCAGGCTGTCCGCGTCGCGCTCGACCAGGCCCGTGTCCAGCGCGCCCGAGACCACGTCCGGGTGGGCCAGCAGACGGCGCAGGAAGCCCGCGTTCGTCGGCACGCCCAGGGTGACCGTGTCCGCGAGGGCGCCGCGCAGGCGGCGCAGCGCGGTGGCGCGGTCCGGGGCGTACGCGATGACCTTGGACAGCATCGGGTCGTACAGGCTGCCCACCTCCGTGCCCTCGGTGAGGCCCGAGTCGGTGCGCACGCCGTCGCCCTGCGGCTCGTGGAGGGCGAGGATCGTGCCGCCCGAGGGGAGGAAGCCGCGCGAGGGGTCCTCCGCGCAGATACGGGCCTCCACCGCGTGCCCCGTGAGCGTGACGTCCTTCTGCGTGAACGGCAGTTCCTCACCGGCTGCCACCCGCAGCTGCCACTCCACCAGGTCGAGGCCGGTGATCAGCTCCGTCACCGGGTGCTCCACCTGGAGGCGGGTGTTCATCTCCATGAAGTAGTACGACGACGGGTCGTTGCCCGGGACGATGAACTCCACCGTGCCCGCGCCCCGGTAGCCGCAGGAGCGGGCCGCCTGGACCGCCGCCTCGCCCATCGCGGCGCGCGTCGCCTCGTCGAGGAGGACCGACGGGGCCTCCTCGATGATCTTCTGGTGCCGGCGCTGGAGCGAGCACTCGCGCTCGCCCAGGTGCACCACGTTGCCGTGGGCGTCGGCCAGGACCTGGATCTCGATGTGCCGGGGGCGGTCGATCCACCGTTCCACCAGCAGCGTGTCGTCGCCGAACGACGCCCGCGCCTCGCGCCGCGCCGCCGCGATCTCGTCGGCCAGCGCCGACTCCACCCGCGTCAGCCGCATGCCCTTGCCGCCGCCGCCGGCCGACGGCTTCAGGAGGACCGGCATGCCGATCTCCCGGGCCGCGGCGGCCAGTTCGTCGTCCGTCAGGCCGCTGCCGGACGAGCCGGGCACCACCGGCACGCCCGCCGCCCGTACCGTCTCCTTCGCCCGGATCTTGTCGCCCATCAGCGCGATCGCCGAGGCGGGCGGGCCGATGAAGGCGAGGCCCGCGTCCGCGCACGCCCGCGCGAACGCGGCGTTCTCGGCGAGGAAGCCGTATCCCGGGTGGACGGCCTGCGCGCCGGTGCGGGCGGCGGCCTCCAGCAGGCGGTCCGTGCGGAGGTAGCTCGCCGACGCCGCCGCCGGGCCGATGCGCACCGCCGTGTCCGCCTCCCGGACATGACGGGCGTCCGCGTCCGCGTCGCTGAACACGGCCACCGAGCGCACGCCCAGCTCCCGCAGCGTGCGGATGACACGGACCGCGATCTCGCCGCGGTTGGCGACCAGTACTGTGTCGAACATCGTCATCTGTCTCTCACATCCGGAAGACGCCGAAGGCGGGCTCGGTCAGGGGCGCGTTGGCGCAGGCCGTCAGGGCCAGGCCCACGACCTGCCGGGTCTCCAGCGGGTCGATCACGCCGTCGTCCCACAGCCGGGCCGTCGCGTAGTAGGCGTTGCCCTGGGCGTCGTACTGCTCGCGGATCGGCGTCTTGAACGCCTCCTCCTCGGCGGCGGGCCACTCCTCGCCCCGCGCCTCCAGCTGGTCCCGCTTGACGGTCGCCAGGACCGACGCCGCCTGCTCGCCGCCCATCACGGAGATCTTCGCGTTGGGCCACATCCACAGGAAGCGCGGCGAGTACGCCCGGCCGCACATCGAGTAGTTGCCCGCGCCGTACGACCCGCCGACGACGACCGTCAGCTTCGGCACGCGCGTGCACGCCACGGCCGTCACCATCTTGGCGCCGTGCTTGGCGATCCCGCCCGCCTCGTAGTCCCTGCCGACCATGAAGCCCGAGATGTTCTGGAGGAAGAGCAGGGGGATGCCGCGCTGATCGCACAGCTCGATGAAGTGCGCGCCCTTCTGGGCCGATTCGGAGAACAGGATGCCGTTGTTGGCGACGATGCCGACCGGGTGCCCGTGGATCCGCGCGAAGCCGGTGACCAGCGTCTGGCCGAACTCCGCCTTGAACTCCTGGAAGCGCGAGCCGTCGACCGTGCGCGCGATGACCTCACGCACGTCGTAGGGCGTACGGGAGTCGACCGGCACCGCGCCGTACAGGCCGGCCGGGTCCACCTTCGGCTCCTCGACCGGCTCCACCGACCACGGCAGCGGGCCGCGCTCCGGGAGCGTGGCGACGATGTTGCGGACGATGCGCAGGGCGTGGGAGTCGTCCTCCGCCAGATGGTCCGTCACGCCCGAGGTGCGGGAGTGCACCTCGCCGCCGCCGAGCTCCTCCGCCGTGACGACCTCGCCGGTCGCGGCCTTCACCAGCGGCGGACCGCCCAGGAAGATCGTGCCCTGGTTCCGCACGATGACGGCCTCGTCGCTCATCGCGGGTACGTACGCCCCGCCGGCCGTGCAGGAGCCGAGCACCGCCGCGATCTGCGGGATGCCCGCGCCCGACATGCGGGCCTGGTTGTAGAAGATCCGTCCGAAGTGCTCGCGGTCGGGGAAGACCTCGTCCTGCATGGGCAGGAAGGCGCCGCCGGAGTCCACCAGGTACAGGCAGGGCAGCCGGTTCTCCAGCGCCACCTCCTGGGCGCGCAGGTGCTTCTTGACGGTCATCGGGTAGTACGTGCCGCCCTTGACGGTGGCGTCGTTGGCGACGATCACCACCTCGCGGCCGCTCACCCGCCCGATGCCGGCGATCACACCCGCCGCCGGGGCCGCGCCGCCGTACATCCCCTCGGCCGCCAGCGGGGCGAGCTCCAGGAACGGCGATCCGGGGTCCAGAAGGGTGTCCACGCGGTCGCGGGGAAGGAGCTTGCCACGCGCGGTGTGCCGGGCGCGCGCCTTCTCGCCGCCGCCGAGCCGCGCCGCGGCCAGCCGCCCGCGCAGCCCCTCCACGAGCTCCAGGTGGGCCGCCTCGTTGGCCCGCCATGCCTCGGCCGCCGGATCGGCGGTGCTGGTCAGCACCGGTGCCTGCCGCATCTCCTGAGCCCCCTTGCCCGGTCGATGTGATGTTAATGAGCGTTAACGCGCTCCCAAGGTTAACGAGCGCTAACCGCCCTGTCCAGGGCTGTGGATTCGTCCTTCGGTATGACGACTCCAAGATCCGGACGTGTCAGGATCCGACCCGACCACACGGGGGACAGGGCTTGTGACGACACTGCGAGAGACGGCCGTACGAGGCGCGGAAGCAAGGGGGGCGGAGGGAGCGGCGGGGGACCCGGCGGTACCGCCGCGGCCCCGCTCGCGCGTCCTGGAGGTCGACGCGCTGCGCGGTTTCGCCCTGCTCGGCATCCTGCTCGTCAACACCCTGACCATGGCCGGCACCCAGGGCGTGCTGGGCGGCCGCCCCTCGGCCGCCGTCGACGGCGTGGCGCTGTGGCTGGTCGACTTCCTCGCCCAGAGCAAGTTCTACCTGCTCTTCTCGTTCCTCTTCGGCTACAGCTTCACCCTCCAGGCGGCCTCCGCCGAGCGGGCCGGCGCCCGCCTCGGGCCGTTGACGATGCGACGGCTGCTGGGGCTCTTCGCACTCGGAGCCCTGCACGCCGTGTTCCTGTACGTCGGCGACATCCTGACGACGTACGCCCTGCTCGGCCTGATCCTCTTCGCCGCCCGCCGGGCCACCCCCGAAGGGGCGTTGCGCGCCGCGCTGTGGGTGTGGGGCTCGTTCGGCTCCCTCCTGCTGCTGCTCGGCGCGCTCGGGACCCTGGCCGGTCCCGACGACGAGGCCGCCAAGGCCGCCGCGGCCCGCGAGGCCGCCGAGCTCACCGCGGCGTACCGGGGCGGCTTCGGCGACGTCGTGGGCGCGAACGTGGGGCAGCTGCCGCTCGCCGTCGTCGCCCTGGCCGTCATGAGCGGCTTCGTCGTCGCCGCCTTCCTGCTGGGACTCTCGGCCGGGAAGCGGCAGTGGCTCACCCGGGCGGGCGGGGCGAGCCTGCGCCGCGTCCTGGTGATGGGCCTCTGCGTCGGCCTGCCCGCCGCCGCCTTCTCTGCCTCCGGCGCCGCGGGCCCGCTGCCTGCCCGCTGGGAGCTGCTCGCCGCGATGAGCGGCGTGGTCACGGCTCCGGCGCTCAGCGCCGCGTACGTCGCCGGCCTGCTGCTCTGGTTCGGTACGCCGAGCGGGGCGCGGGTGGCCGGGCTCCTCGCTCCCGCCGGGCGCATGGCGCTGACCAACTACCTCACCCAGTCGCTGGTCATGGCACTGATCTTCACCGGGTACGGTCTTGGCCTGTACGGCCGGACCGGCATCGCCGTCCCCCTCGCCGTCGCGCTCCTCCTGTACGCCGCGCAGCTCGCCCTCAGCGCCCGGCTCGTGCGGCGTTACCGGCTCGGCCCGGTGGAATGGGCGCTGCGCGCCTTCACCCACCTCCGGGTGCGTCCCCGTGAGGTTAACGACCGCTAACCGGCCGGTCTAGAATGGCCTCATGAGCACCAACGCCGCCGCCCGCGTCGCGGCCCCGACCCGCCGCGAGCAGATCCTCAAGGAGGCCGCCCGCCTCTTCGCCGAGCGGGGCTTCCACGGCGTGGGCGTCGACGAGATAGGCGCCGCGGTCGGCATCAGCGGCCCCGGCCTCTACCGCCACTTCCCCGGCAAGGACGCGATGCTCGCCGAACTGCTCGTCGGCATCAGCGAACGGCTGCTGGACGGCGGCAGGCGGCGGGCCGCCGCCGAGTCGGCCGGCAGCCCGCAGGCCGTCCTCGGCTCGCTCATCGACGGCCACATCGACTTCGCGCTCGACGACCGCCCGCTGATCACCCTGCACGACCGCGAGCTGGACCGGCTCAGGGAGAGCGACCGCAAGCGCGTGCGGCAGCTCCAGCGCCAGTACGTCGAACTGTGGGTGACCGTCGTGCGGGAGCTGAACCCGGGCGTACCGGAGGCGGAGGCGCGCTCCGCCGTGCACGCGGTGTTCGGGCTGCTCAACTCCACGCCGCACCTCGGCTCGTACGGCAACGGGCTGCCCGGGCGGGCCGCCATGGAAGGGCTCCTGCGGCGGCTGGCCCACGGGGCGTTCGGGGCGCTCGCGCCGCGCGGCGCGGCCTGACGCCGGCCGCCGCGCCCGGCGGAGGCTTCACCGGACGAAGGACGCGGACGGACGGCACAATGGGGGGCATGCCGATACCCAGCCGCGCCGCCCTGGTCGACCACCTCGCCCGCACCCGCATCGCGGGTGACGTCGCCACCCCCCGCGACAACAACCTCTCCCACTACCGGAAGCTCGCGAACGGCGACCGCCACTACTGGCTCGGCCTCGAACTCGGCGACCGCTGGACCGACGAGCAGGACGTCCTCGCCGTCATGGCGGAGCGCTGCGGCGTCAATGACGACCCCGAGCACCGCATGGGCCAGGACACCATCGACCCCGAGCTGACCGTCGACGCGCTGGAGCGGATGGCGGCGCGGCTGCGCAAGGCCGCCGCGGGCAAGGAGCGGGTGCTGTTCGCGACCGGACACCCGGGCGGACTGCTCGACGTGCACCGGCAGACGGCGGACGCGCTGCGCCGCGCGGGGTGCGAGATCGTACGGATCCCGGGCGGGCTCACGGCCGACGAGGGCATGGTGTTCCAGTTCGCGGACGTCGCGATGCTGGAGCGCGGCGCGACCCTGTGGCACACGCACTCGCCCGAGCCGATGGCGGCGATCCTCGACGGACTGGAGCGCGAGGGGCGGCCGCTGCCCGACCTGGTCGTGGCCGACCACGGCTGGGCGGGATGCGCGGGCCAGCGCGGACTCGACTCGATCGGTTACGCCGACTGCAACGACCCGGCGCTGTTCATCGGCGAGGCCGAGGGCACGCTCCAGGTCACCGTCCCGCTCGACGACCACGTCACCGACCCGCGCTTCTACGACCCGATGACGGCGTACCTGCTGGACGCGGCGGGCCTGTCGGAAGGCCCGTGACGCACCCGGCCGGCACCCGCGCGGGGCTCGGCGGGGTCAGCGCGGGACGCGGACCACGCCCTCCTGGATGACGGAGATGGCCAGCCGGCCGTCCTGGGTGTAGATCCTGGCCTGGCCCAGGCCCCGGCCGCCCGACGCGGACGGCGACTCCTGGTCGTACAGCAGCCATTCGTCCGCCCGGAACGGCCGGTGGAACCACATCGCGTGGTCCAGGGACGCGCCGACCACGTCGCCGGTCGCCCAGCCGCCGCGCCCGTGGGCCAGCAGCACCGAGTCGAGCAGTGTCATGTCGGAGACGTACGTGGCGAGGCAGACGTGCAGCAGCGGCTCGTCGATGGCGCCGTCGAGCTTGCCGTTCGTACGGAACCAGACCTGGGAGCGCGGCTCGCGCGGTTCACCGACGCTGCCGTACGGCGGGGCGTCGACGTAGCGCAGGTCGACCGCCGCGCGCGCTTCGAGCATGCGGTCGACGACCCCGGAGTCCAGGAAGTCGTACTTCGGCAGCATCTGGGCGGCTGTCGGAAGGGTTTCGGGGTCCGGCGCGGGCGGCATGGGCGCCTGGTGCTCCAGGCCCTCCTCGTACGTCTGGAACGACGCGGAGAGGTGGAAGATCGGCTGCCCGTGCTGGACGGCGACGACGCGCCGGGTGGTGAAGGAGCGGCCGTCGCGGATGCGGTCGACCGTGTAGACGATCGGCGCGTCCGGGTCGCCGAGGCGCAGGAAGTACGCGTGCAGCGAGTGCGGCAGGCGGTCGCCGGGGACGGTGCGGCCGGCGGCCACCAGGGCCTGGGCCGCGACCTGGCCGCCGAAGACGCGGGGGACGATCGCCGAGCGGCTCACGCCTCGGAAGATGTCCTCCTCGATCTGCTCCAGGTCGAGCAGATCGAGGAGGGCTTCGAGTGCCTTGTTCATGCGGGCAGTTCTACCGTGCGGTCCGGCAGGGCGGTCTTAGAGGCCCATGTCCTTCGCGATGATCATCTTCATGACCTCGCTGGTGCCGCCGTAGATGCGGTTCACGCGGTTGTCCGCGTACAGGCGGGCGATCGGGTACTCGTTCATGAACCCGTAACCGCCGTGCAGCTGGAGGCACTTGTCGATGACGCGGTGCGCGACCTCGGTGGCGAACAGCTTCGCGGACGCGGCCTCGGCCGGGGTCAGCTCGCCCGCGTCCAGGGCCTCAAGGGCGCGGTCGACGACGGCCTCGGCGGCGTCCACCTCGGCCTGGCAGGCGGCCAGTTCGAACTTGGTGTTCTGGAAGGACGCGACCGGCTTGCCGAAGACGGTGCGCTCCTGGACGTACTGCTGGGCGAACCGGATGGCGGCCTTGGCCTGGGCGTACGCGCCGAAGGCGATGCCCCAGCGCTCGGAGGCCAGGTTCTTGCCGAGGTAGCCGAAGCCCTTGTTCTCCTCGCCGAGCAGGTCCTCGACGGGCACCTTCACGTCGACGAACGCCAGCTCGGCGGTGTCGGACGTCTTCAGGCCGAGCTTGTCCAGCTTGCGGCCCACCGAGTAGCCCTCGGACTTGGTGTCCACGGCGAACAGCGAGATGCCGAAGCGGCGGTCCTCGGCGCTCGGGGCGGAGGTACGGGCGCACACGATGACGCGGTCGGCGTGCACACCGCCGGTGATGAAGGTCTTGGCGCCGTTGAGGACGTAGTGCGTGCCGTCCTCGGAGAGCTTGGCGGTGGTCTTCATGCCCGCGACGTCGGAGCCGGTGCCCGGCTCGGTCATCGCCAGCGCCCACATCTCCTCGCCGGAGACGAACTTCGGCAGGAAACGCTGCTTCTGCTCGTCGGTGGCGAGCATCTCGATGTAGGGCAGGCCGAGCAGCACGTGCACGCCGGAGCCGCCGAAGTTGACGCCCGCGCGCGAGGTCTCCTCGTACATCACGGCCTCGTACTTGTGCGACTCGATGCCGGCGCCGCCGTACTCCTCCGGGACGCGGATGCCGAAGACGCCCAGCTCGCCGAGCTTGTAGTAGAAGTCGCGCGGCGCCTGGCCGGCGGCGAACCACTCGTCGTAGACGGGGACGACCTCGGCCTCGATGAAGGCCCGGATGGTCTTCCGGAAGGCCTCGTGGTCCTCGTTGAAAACGCTGCGGCGCACGGGACGCCCCCTTCTTGCTCCATTGGCGATGTTGGTCTAAGCGCTTGCTCAGGCGAAGTTACCGGTGGGTTCGCGTCGCTGTCCAGATCTGTGGCGCCCAGGTTGCCCAGATCACGTCCGCTCACGGCGCCCGGTCGTCCAGGAGTTTCGCGGTGCAGCGCACACCGCGCTTGTCGAGCGATACGTCCACAAATCGGTCGGTCATCTCCTCATGGTCCCCACAGGGTCAAGGGCGCACCCCGCTCCATCCG
>NZ_VBVX01000013.1 GCF_005981925.1 Streptomyces albidochromogenes | reverse complement strand
GCTGTGGTGGGACGACGAGCCCGCGTGGGGGGTCCAGCCGCCGGTCGCCGGGTACGTGCACCGCCTGATGATGGACCGCGCGACCGCGCCGCCGGGGCTGGGGCGCACGCTGCTCGCCCGGGCGGAACGGCGGATCGCGGAGGCCGGGCGCGAGCTGGCCCGGCTCGACTGCCTGACGTCGAACCCGAGGCTGCGCGCCTACTACGAGGAGGCGGGCTACCGGGTGGTGGGCGAACAGCCGGCCAAGGACGGCGGCCCGGGCGGGGCGTCGTACGGGGTGACGCTGCTGGAGCGGCGGCTGTAGCGGTGCCCGGAACGCCGGACGGGCCGGCGGGCTCCCGCTGAGCGGGGGCCGCCGGCCCGGCCGGGCAGGTGACGCGGTGGGGTGCTCGGAGGGCGTCCCCCTGTCCCCGGGTGCTATCCCCGGGTGAACACGGCGACCGTGCGGGCCGGGACCGTGAAGGTGCCGGTGGCCCGGTCGTACGCCGCCTTCCTGACCGTCGCGTCCGCGCCGGCCGCCTGCACCGGGTGCAGCGCGTACGGCGTGTCCTTGAGACCGGTGACCTTCTGCTCCCGCTGCGACGGGGTCGCGTTGAAGACCACGACCAGGTCGCCGGCGCGCATGGTGATCACACCGGGTGTCTCCTCCTTGCCCGACAGCGGGAAGGACACCTCCTTCTGCACCTGGTCCGCCGACGCGAGGCTGAAGGTCTTCTCGGTCGTACGGATCTTCAGCAGGTCCCGGTACGCCGCCGACGCGCCCTCGATGTCGCCGCAGTCGGGGGTCAGCGACGGGGTGGTGAGCAGGGGTTTGGCGTAGGACCACTTGCTCGTGTTGTCGGCGGCCGGCGGCAGGCCCCGGCCGAAGCCGTTGCCGGCGGCGCAGTCCCAGTGGATCGCGTTGTACCAGTCACCGCTGTCGTAGGAGTTGCGGTCGAGGGACTTGGACCGCAGGAGGTCGGTGCCGGACTGGGACAGCGCCGGGCCCTGCGAGAGCGCCGCCGTCGCCATGGCCAGGACCTGCATGCGCGCGCGGTCCGCCGCCGGGGTGGCGCGCGGCAGCTTGAAGGCGAGGGCGTCGTAGAGGGTCTCGTTGTCGTGGGCGTCGGCGTAGGCGAGGGCGTCGCCGGGGGCCGCCGCGTAGCCGGCGGGTGCGCCGTTGTAGTCGACCTCGGAGCCCTTGACCGTGCGGCCGGCGGTGTCGGTGAAGGTGTACGCCGCCAGGTTGCCGGTCAGGCCCACCTTGATGAGGTCCTGGTAGTGCAGGAGGCGGGCCTTCTGCTCGGCCTCGGTGCCGTTCGCGGCCGAGGAGTTGGGGTCGGTGTAGAGGCCGGAGGCGAAGCCCTGCACGCCCGGGTCCTCGTCGAAGGGCCCGCCGCCGCGCACCGCGTCACGGGCGCGGTCGGAGAAGGTGGCGATGCCCGTGCCGGCCATGTTCTTCTGGGTGGCCTGCTCGAAGCGGGCGTCGTCGGCGATCTCGCCGAAGTTCCAGCCCTCGCCGTACAGGACGATCTTCTTGCCGTCGACGCCGTCGCGGGCGACGGTCAGCTCGTCCAGTGCCTTGCGGACGGCCAGCATGTTCGCCTTCGGGTGGTGGCCCATGAGGTCGAAGCGGAAGCCGTCGACCTTGTAGTCCCTGGCCCAGGTGACGACGGAGTCCACGACGAGCTTGCCCATCATGGCGTTCTCGGGCGCGGTGTTGGCGCAGCAGGTGGAGGTGGCCACGCTGCCGTCGGCCAGCAGCCGCTGGTAGTAGCCGGGGACGATCTTGTCGAGTACGGACTTGTCCGCCTGGCCTGAGGCGACCGTGTGGTTGTAGACGACGTCCATGACCGTGCGCAGGCCCGAGTCGTTCAGGCCCTTGACCATCTGCCGGAACTCGACCGTGCGGCGGGTGCCGTCGGGGTCACTGGCGTACGAGCCCTCGGGGACGGTGTAGTGCAGCGGGTCGTAGCCCCAGTTGTACGCGTCCTTCGCCGCCGCCTTCGCCACGCACGCCTGCTGCTCCTCGGAGTCGGGCGCGTACACGGCGAGGTCGCAGGCGGGGCGCTGCTGGTCGGTCTTCTTCTCGGGGATGGTGCCGATGTCGAAGACGGGGAGGAGGTGGACGTACGACGTGCCGGCCTTCGCCAGCTTGTCGAGGTGCTTCATGCCCTTCGAGCCGCGGTCGGTGAAGGCGAGGTACTCCCCCGGGTGCTTCGCGGTGCGGTCGGCGATGGAGAAGTCCCTGACGTGCAGTTCCTGGATCTGCGCGTCGCGCAGCGGGGTCGCGGCCGGCTTCCTGAGCGTCGACCAGCCCTTGGGGGCCAGCTTCGGGTCGGTGAGGTCGACGACGAGGCTGCGGGCCGAGTCGGCGGTGAGCGCGGTGGAGTAGGGGTCGGTGACCTTGTTGGTGACGACCTTCTGGACGCCGGGCGCCCAGACCTTCACGGCGTACCGGTATGGCTTGCCCGTCCAGGACGCGGCGCCCGTGACGGACCAGACGCCGGTGCGGTCGTCGCGCCGCATGGGGACGGTGCGGCCGTCGAGTTCGAGGGCGACGTGCTGGGCGGTGGGGGCCCACAGGGAGAGGGTGGGACGGCCCTTGCGGAAGACGGGGCCGAGGGACGCCTTGGTGGCCCCGGCGCTGTAGGTGTCGTCCAGTACGCCGGGCAGCTGCACGCCGGTGGCGGCGAGCAGGGCGCCGTTCGCGGCCCGCTGGGTGGCGATGATCTGGCCGCGCAGCGCCTCGCGCACCCGGTCCCGGTCGCGCGGGTCGACGGTGAACGCCGGGTGCTCCTTGAGGTGCGGGTACTTCGCCTTCTGCGCGTCGGTGAGCGCGGAGGGGGTGAGCCGCAGCCAGCGCCCCTCGTCGGAGAGGGCCCCGTCGACGACGGAGATGCCGCCGTCACGGGCGTACACGAGCTGCTGGCTGGTGGCCTCGGTGGCCTTGACCTTCCAGACGACCGTGTCCTTGTCGATCCACTGCGCCTCGGCCTTGCCCAGGTCGAGGGAGGTGGCCCCGGCGCTCTGCGGCAGCAGGTACTTCGGCTGCCCCGCCAGCATCCACACCTCGTGCCCGAAGGTGGCGAGGTCGAGGGACTGGTCGCTCGGGAGGTCCTTCTCGTCGCCCTTGTGCAGGATGTAGCTGAGCGAGGTGGCGCCGTCGGCGAGCGGGACCTCGAAGGTAGCGCCGTAGGCGTCCTTCTTCACCGGCATCAGCGGCTTGGCCCAGTCCGTCGGGTCCTTCGCACCGGTCCAGGTGTGCAGACCCCAGCCGTCGTAGTCGCCGTCGGCGCGCTGGTAGTGCAGTACGGCCTTGCTCTTGTCCTGGGGCGGGTACGCGCCGTCGGGGGCCTTGTCGGCCTGGCCGTCCTTGCCCTGCTCGATCCAGACCTCGCCGGTCTTCCCGAGGTCGACGGTGCGCCGCGGGCCGTCCGCCGCGCCGTCCTTCTCGACGGTGTACGGCAGGGACGAGGCGCCGGCGGGGAGCTTGATCCAGGCGAAGGCGCCGTAGGCGTCGCGCCCGGTGAAGGCGGCCGACGTGTCCCCGGCCTTGAGCCGGTAGCCGTCGTAGTCGCCGTCGGGGCGCTTGTAGTGGACGACGGCGTGGTCGCGCTCGACGGCCGTCGGCCGGTCCGGGGCGGGAGCCTGGCCGGCGGTCGTCGACGCGACGGCGCTCGCGGTGCGTCCGGCGCGGTCCACCACGACCGCCTTGTAGCGCAGGGCGGTGCCGGCCTTCACGTCGCGGCCCAGGTACTGGGTGACCTTGTACGGGGCGTGGTCGGCGGTGCCCAGGGTGCGCCACTTGCCGTTGCCGGTCTGGGCGGCGAAGACGACGCGGTTCAGCTGCCCGCCGTCGACGTCGGCGCCGATCTCGACGGTTCCGGTGGCGCCCGCCGCCGGTGCCTTCAGGGTGATGGCCGGCCGGGCCGCCGGGGCGGGGAGGGGCTCGGCCGCGCGCAGTACGACGGACGACAGCGCGGGCACGGTGACGGCGAGCTTGCGACCGGCGTCGCTGCGTGCCGCCGCTGAAGCGCCGTACAGGGGGCGGAAGTCGGCGCCGGCGGTGGCCACCGTCAGTTCGACGGTCTTCGGCCCGGCGCTGTTGTTGGTCGCGACGACGTACTCGGTGGCGCGCTTGGCGTCGGTGCGCGAGAACGCGTACACGGGGCCTTCGGCGTGCAGCTCACGCTGGACGCCGTCGCGCAGGGCGGGGTGGGCCTTCGTCAGCTTCGAGAGCGCGGCGATCGACCGGTAGAGGGGGTGCGCGGTGTCGTACGCGTCGGACGCGTGCGTACGGTCCGTGCCGAGCTGGTCGTCGTCGAGGTAGTCCGCGGTCTTCGACGCGAAGAGGGTCTGGCGGGCGTCCTTGTCGCCGCCCGCTCCGGTGAAGCCCTGCTCGTCGCCGTAGTAGACGACCGGGTTGCCGCGCGAGAGGAACATCAGCTCGTTGGCGAGGCGGGCGCGCTTGAGCAGCTCCGCGTCGCCGGCGTCGGGGTTGTCCTGCTTGAGGAAGGTCCCGATGCGGCCCATGTCGTGGTTGCCGGTGAAGGAGACCTGGCCGTAGGCGTTGGCCTTGTCGGTCGTGTAGCGGTAGTCCTCGCCGAAGACCTTGGCCAGCCGGGTGGCGGGCCCGCCCTGGGAGGCGTACGAACGGGTCGCGTCCTGGAGCGGGAAGTCGAGGGTGGAGTCGAGGCGGCCGCGCGTCACGTAGGGCGAGGTGACCTCGGTGTCGGCGGAGTAGACCTCGCCGAACATGAAGAAGTCGTCCCGGCCGCGCTGTGCGGCGTACGTGTCGAGGGCGGTCGCCCACTGGGTCCAGAAGTCCAGGTCGACGTGCTTGACCGTGTCGATGCGGAAGCCGTCGATGTCGAAGTCGCGGACCCACTTCCGGTAGATCTCCGCCATGCCGTCGACGACCTCGGGGTGCTCGGTCCACAGGTCGTCGAGGCCGGAGAAGTCGCCGTACTCGGAACTTTCGCCCGCGAAGGTCGAGTCGCCCCGGTTGTGGTACATCGTCGGGTCGTTGAGCCAGGCGGGGACCTTCTTCTCGTCCGCGCGCGTCTTCGGCGTGTAGGGGTACGCGTCCTCGTCGACCTTCGCGACGCCCGCGCGGTCGTCGAAGGGGCGCCCGTTCCTGTCGAGGTACGGGTAGGCGCCCTTGGGGCGGTAGCCGTACTTCTTCTCGGCGTAGTCGACGGTGTCGGCGGTGTGGTTGGTGATGACGTCGAAGAAGACCTTCATGCCCTTGGCGTGGGCCTTGTCGATCAGCTTCTCCAGGTCGGCGTTGGTGCCGAAGTGCGGGTCGACCTGGGTGAAGTCGGTGATCCAGTAGCCGTGGTAGCCGGCGGAGGCGTCCTTGCCGGCGCCCTGCACGGGCTTGTTCTTGAAGATCGGCGCCATCCAGATGGAGGTGGTGCCGAGGTTCTTGATGTAGTCGAGCTTGCGGGTGAGGCCCTTGAGGTCGCCGCCCTGGTAGAAGCCCTTGTCGGTGGGGTCGTATCCCGTGTCGAGACGCGAGCCGGTGAGCCCGCCCCTGTCGTTGGCCGTGTCGCCGTTCGCGAACCGGTCGGGCAGTACGAAGTAGAACTGCTCGCGGGTCAGGTCGTGCCGCGTGGGCTGGGCGGCGAGTGCCTTGTCCGAAGGCGGCGCGGGGGGCTTGGCGGCGGCGGCCGGGACGGCGGGCGCGAGTGCGGCGCACAGCGCCACGCTCACGACGCCGACGGCCGCTCTTCGCAGGGGCGGGCGTATCACAGCGGGGACTCCTCGGTGGTACGGGCGGAACGGGGAAGGGGACGGGGTCAGTCGCGCCAGGTGTCGTTCAGCGTGACCTTGCCGCTCGCGGGGACGGTGGCGGTGCGGTTGGCGCCGCTCTCCCAGGTCACCGCGCCGGCGGCGTCCTTGCGGACGTACTTGTACGCGAACGGCGTTCCGGCGGGCAGGGCGACGTCGAGCTTCCACACCGGGTAGCCCGCCGGGTCGAGCTTGACCGCCGCGGCGGTGTTCCAGTTGCCGAGCGCGCTCTGGTCGCCGGTGACGTAGATGTTCTGGCCGGGCGTGGTGGTGGCGTTGACGTGGAACGAGGCGCCGGCCGAGACCGGCGCCGGGCCGCTGCCGCAGGTTCTGGCGTTCACGTGCAGCGCGAGGGCGGTGTGGGCGCCGAGGGTGGCCGTGAACTGGCCCGAGCTGCCCACCGTCACGGCGGTGTTGCTCTGGACGTCGCAGTAGGTGCCGGCCGCGAGCGAGGTCTGGAAGGTACGGGTCAGCGAGGAGCCCTCGTGGTTGATGGCCACGTACGCCTTGTCGCCGCGTCCGAAGGCGATCCGGTCACCGCCGTTGTCCCACCAGTTCGTGACGCCCTGACCGCGCGCCACGTTCCGCAGGCCGACCATGCTCTTGATCTCGTTCCAGTTGTGCTGGCACTTCCACCCGTCGCTGTAACAGGCGTTCACCGTGCCCCCGTTGGGCGGGCCCGCGTCCTTGTCCGACCACTCGTAGCCGGAGTGGACGTCCGGAGAGCCGTAGGGCCAGGCCAGCATGAAGACACCGGCGAGGGTGTACGTGGCGCCGTCCTTGTAGGTGAGGGTGTCGCCGCCGCGCTCGGTGTCGTGGTTGTCGACGAAGACGGAGGACTTTCCGCTCTCCATGAAGCCCCAGCCCTCGCCGAAGTTCTTCAGGTTCGCGAGGTTCTCGTTGTTGAAGACCTGCTTGAGGCTGCGGCCGTACCGGAACTCCTGCACGTCGCCCGAGCCCAGGTACTCGCTCGGCGAGACCGCCTCGCCCGCGCCGTGGATGGCTTCGTGCTTCCAGTACACGCCCGGGTTGTTCAGCCGGGACTTGATGTTGGCGAGGTCGGCGGCCGGCATGTGCTTGGCCGCGTCGATCCGGAAACCGTCGACGCCCAGCGAGAGCAGGTCGTTCAGGTACGCGGCGATCCGGCCGCGCACGTAGTCCTCGCCGGTGTCCAGGTCGGCGAGCCCGACGAGCTCGCAGTTCTGTACGTTGCCCCGGTCGCCGTAGTTGGATACCTGCGAGCGGCAGTCGTCGAGGTCGGCGCCGGAGTACACGCCGGGGTAGTTGTACTTCTCGTACGACGAGCCGCCGGTGCCGGTGCCGTTGCCGGCCGCCATGTGGTTGATGACGCTGTCGGCGACGACCTTGACGCCCGCCGCGTGGCAGGCGTTGACCATGTTGGCGAACGCGGCGCGGTCACCGAGCCGTCCCGCGATCTTGTAGCTGACGGGCTGGTACGAGGTCCACCACTGGCCGCCCTGGATGTGCTCCTGCGGAGGGGACACCTGGACGAAGCCGTAACCGGCCGGTCCGAGCGTCCGCGTGCACTCCTTGGCGACCGAGTCGAACTTCCACTCGAAGAGGACCGCGGTGACGTCCTTGGTTCCGGGCGGGGCGGCCTGCGCGGGCGAGGCCGGGGCCGCCAGGACGGCCGTACCGGCGGCGAGGGTGAGGGCGAGCGCGGCAGAGAAGGGTCTGCGAGCCATTGGTTCCTCCTGCATGGGGGGAGGTGCGGGTGCGACGGTGCAGCCTCGCGCGGCAACGCGCCTTGCCCTCAAGGCTTGAAGGTTCTTGCAGCAAGAAATGAAACCCTGCCGCGGAGCAGACCGTACGAGCCCTGACCAGCGGGGTCAACCCTTGTGACGCATCCCGCTAACCTGCTGGAAACCTGAGAGTTCCGGCTCTGCAAGCCCTTTCGCAAGCAGTTGCGGCTCTGCTACCTTCTCCCCTACTCCGGCCCGGCCGGCCGGGGGTCCGGGCACGCCCGGGCCCCACGCGCCCGACCGGCCGGGCCGGTGCCCGCACCCGCACCGGCGCCTTCGCGCCCGTGGCGTCCCCCGGGCCGCTATCCGCGGGGCCGCGCCGGAGCCGTCGAGTCGCGCACGACGAGCTCCGGCTGGAACACGTACTCCGTGCGCTGGACCGGGCTGCCGCCCAGCTCCTCCAGCAGCGCGCCGACCGCGGCGGTCGCCATCGCCTGCACCGGCTGGCGCACGGTGGTCAAGGGCGGATTGGTGAAGGCGATCAGCTGCGAGTCGTCGAAGCCCACCACCGACAGGTCGTCGGGCACCTCCAGACCGCGCTCGCGCGCCGCCCGCACCACCCCGAGCGCCATCATGTCGCTGGCACAGACGATGCCCGTGCACCCCTTGTCGAGCAGCGCGCCGGCCGCGACCTGTCCCCCCTCCACGCTGAACAGGGTGTGCTGGACGAGGAGTTCCGCCTCACCCGCGGTCATGTGCAGCGTGCTGCCGAGCGCGTCGACGAAGCCCTCCCTCTTGCGGCGGGACGGGACGTACCGCCGCGGGCCGACCGCGAGGCCGATCCGCTCGTGGCCGAGCTCGGCGAGGTGGCCCACGGCCATCCGCATCGCGGCGTGGTCGTCCGGTGAGACGAACGGCGCGCTGATCGCCTCGTTGTAGCCGTTGATGAGGACGAACGGGACCCCGCGCGCCGCCAGGTCGGCGTACCGCGCGGGGTCGGTCGACAGGTCGGCGTGCAGCCCGGAGAGGAAGACGATGCCGCCCACCCCGCGCTCCACCAGCTGCTCGACGAGTTCGTCCTCGGTCACGCCGCCCGGCTGCTGGGTGCAGAGCACCGGTGTGTAGCCGTGCCCCGCCAGGACCTGCTCGACGACCTGGGCGAACGCCGGGAAGATCGGGTTGGTCAGCTCCGGCGTCACCAGGCCGATCAGGCCCGCGCTGCGCCGCCGCAGCCGTACGGGGCGTTCGTAGCCGAGGACGTCGAGCGCCGCGAGCACCCGCTGACGCGTGGTGTCCGCGACGCCCGGCTTGCCGTTCAGCACCCGGCTCACGGTGGCCTCACTGACACAGGCGTGCTCCGCGATGTGCGCCAGCCGCGGCGCGGGGACGGTCACACCGTCCACCACACCGTGGTGTCGGCGGGCAGGTCGAAGTCGCCCTCGTCGTAAGCGACTTCACCGCTGGCCAGCAGCACGCGGCCGGGTGCGGGGATGCGTATCGCCGCGCCGGTCGTGTTGACGGTGCAGACGAAGCCCTCGCGGGCGAAGGCCACCACTCCCTGCGGCGCGTCCAGCCAGGCCACGTCGGTGCCCGCGCCGAGACCCGGGTGGTCGCGGCGTACGGCCAGCGCCGAGCGGTACAGCTCCAGGGTCGAGCCCGGGTCGCCGCTCTGCGTCTCGACGCTCAGCTCGCCCCAGCCGGCCGGCTGCGGCAGCCAGCTGCCGCCCGTGCCGAAGCCGTGGGACGGCCCCGCGGCCGTCCAGGGGATCGGCACCCGGCACCCGTCGCGGAAGCCGTCCTGGCCCTCCGCGCGGAAGAAGGACGGGTCCTGGCGGGCCTCGTCGGGCAGGTCGGTGACGTCCGGCAGTCCGAGCTCCTCGCCCTGGTAGACGTACGCCGAACCGGGCAGCGCCAGCATCAGCAGCGTCGCCGCGCGGGCCCGCCGCAGGCCGAGTTCGCGGTCGCCGGGGGTGCGGATCTGGGTGCCGAGACCGGGCGGGTTGGCGAACCGGGTCGCGTGCCGGGTCACGTCGTGGTTGGACAGCACCCAGGTCGCGGGCGCGCCGACGGGCCGCATCGCGGCGAGCGACACGTCGATGACCTCGCGCAGCGCGGCGGCGTCCCACTCCGTGCCGAGGTACTGGAAGTTGAACGCCTGGTGCAGCTCGTCGGGGCGCACGTAGTTGGCCGTACGCTCCACGGTCGGCGTCCACGCCTCGGCCACGCCGATGCGCTCGCCCGGGTACTCGTCGAGGATGCGCCGCCAGGAGCGGTAGATCTCGTGCACGCCGTCCTGGTCGAAGAAGGGCATGACGTCGTTGCCGAGCAGCTTCAGCTGGTCGTGGCTGCCGAGGTCCGGCAGGCCCTCGGCCTTGACCAGGCCGTGCGCCACGTCGATACGGAAGCCGTCGACGCCCATGTCGAGCCAGAAGCGCAGGATGGAGCGGAACTCGTCCGCGACGGCCGGGTGCTCCCAGTTGAAGTCGGGCTGCTCGGGCGCGAACAGGTGCAGGTACCAGTCGCCGGGCGTGCCGTCCGGGTTCGCCGTACGGGTCCAGGCGGGCCCGCCGAAGATGGACTCCCAGTCGTTCGGCGGGAGTTCGCCGTCGTCGCCCTTGCCGGGCCGGAAGTGGTAGCGCTCGCGCAGGGCGGAGCCGGGGCCCTCCTTGAGGGCGCGCTTGAACCACTCGTGCTGGTCGGAGGAGTGGTTGGGCACCAGGTCGACGATGATGCGCAGGCCCAGGTCGTGGGCGTCGCGGATCAGGGCGTCGGCGTCGAGCAGGGTGCCGAACATGGGGTCGATGGCCCGGTAGTCGGCGACGTCGTAGCCGGCGTCGGCCTGCGGCGAGGCGTAGAAGGGGCTGAGCCAGACAGCGTCGACGCCGAGGTCACGCAGGTACGGCAGGCGGCGGCGTACTCCTTCGAGATCGCCCATGCCGTCGCCGTTGCCGTCGGCGAAGCTGCGCGGATAGACCTGGTAGATCACCGCGTCGCGCCACCAGCCGGTGCGCTCGTTGCCGGAGGCGGCGGCACTGGTGGGGGCGGTGGGAGCAGCGAGGTGCTGGGTCATGTCGTCCCTGGAAGTCATGGGGTGGGAGCGGCGCCGGGTCCTGGTGCGCGGCCCGGCGCCGCAGACGTGTGCGAGGCGGGCGGTCAGCCCTTGACGGCTCCGGCGGAGACGCCGGTCACCAGGTGGCGCTGGGCGAAGAGGAAGACCAGCGCGGCCGGGACGGCGATCAGCACGGAAGCGGCGGCCATCGGCCCCCACTGGGCGCCGTACTGGTTGACGAACTTCTGGAGGCCGCCCGCGAGGGTCAGGTTCTCGTCGCCGACCATGAAGGCGGAGGCGTACGCCACCTCGCCCCAGGCGGTGACGAAGGAGTAGAACGCGGTCACCGCGATGCCGGGCTTGGCGAGCGGCAGGATCAGCCGCCAGAAGGTGCCGAACGGGGTGAGGCCGTCGACCTGGCCCGACTCGTCGATCTCGCGCGGGATGGTGTCGAAGAAGCCCTTCATCATCCAGGCGCAGAACGGCACGGCGATCGTGAGGTACGTGATCACCAGGCCGACCGGCTGGTTGAGCAGGCCCATGCTCGACATGATGTTGTAGATCGGCACGATCAGGACCGCGACGGGGAACATCTGCGTGATGAGCAGGGTCCACATCAGGCCGCGCTTGCCGGGGAACCGGAAGCGACTCACGGCGTAGCCGGTCGTGGCGGCGACGAAGACACCGATGACGGTGGTCAGGCCCGCGACGAGCAGCGAGTTGGCGAACCAGGTCAGGAACGGGGTGTCGTTCAGGAGGTTCGTGTAGTTGGTGAGCGTCGTGTCCTTGAAGAAGTCGGTGCTGGTCGCGTACGCCGGCGGCTTGAGCGAGGTCAGCAGGACCCACAGCACGGGGAACACGGCGATCACGGACGCGACGACGAGCGTGGCGTGAAGGCCGACCGAGGCCAGCGGGGAGCGCCGGCCTCGCAGCGGGGCGTTCGGCGTGGCGGGGGCCATGGCGACCTTGCTCCCGGGCGGGACTTGGGCGTCGGTGTAGGTGGTCACCAGACATCTCCCTGCTTGCGGAGCACTCGCCGGTAGACCGCGGCGAAGAGCATCAGGAGGATCAGGATCAGTACGCCCCAGGTGGAGGACTGCGCGAAGTCGCGGGGGCTGATCTCGAAGGAGAACTTGAACGCCTGGGTGACCAGGATCTGGGTGGCTTCGCCGGGTCCGCCGCGGGTGAGCAGGAAGATCACCGGGAACATGTTGAAGGTCCAGATCGTGCTCAGCAGGATCACGGTGGCGCTGACGGGCCGCAGTCCGGGCAGTGTGATGTGCCGGAAGCGCTGCCAGGCGCCGGCGCCGTCCATCTCGGCGGCCTCGTACTGGGCGCTGTCGATGGACTGGAGGCCGCCGAGGAGGGCGACCATCATGAACGGCACGCCGAGCCAGACGTTGACGGCGATGACCGAGATCTTCGCCATCGTCGGGTCGTTGAGCCACGGCACCGCGTCGATGCCGCCGCCGGCCAGGAGCCGGTTCAGGAAGCCGCGGTCCTCGTTGTAGAGGAAGCGCCAGGCGAAGACGGAGACGAAGCCGGGAATGGCCCACGGCAGGATCAGCATCATGCGGTAGACCGAGCGGCCCGCGATCCTGCGGTTGAGGATGTTCGCGAGGCCGAGGCCGAGCAGGAACGTGACGCTGACGCAGGAGACCGTCCACACCAGGGTCCAGCCGAGGGTGCCGAGGAACTGGTCGCCGGTGAGCGCGTCGGCGTAGTTGTCCAGACCCACGAATTCGTACGTCGCGGGCATGTTGTTGACGCCGATGCTGCGCTCGACGTTGCGCTCGTTGGCGTCGGTCATCGACAGGTAGATGCCGCGGACCAGCGGATACCCGATGATCACGCCGATCACGACGACCACCGGGGCGACCATCGTCCAGGCGTACCAGTGGGTCGAGAGCGCGCGCCGGAACGGGCCCGGCGTTGTACCAGCACCGCGGCTGGGGCCGCGGGCGACGTCGTCGCCCGCGGCCTTCGCCACCGACTGGCTGGTGTGGACAGCCATCAGTCGGCCTGCCTTCCTGTTACTTCCAGCCCTTGAGGAGCTTGCGGTACTGGTCGCCGGTGGCCTTGGCGCCCTTCTCCGGGGCGGTCTGGCCGGTGAGCACCTTGGTGTACTCGGTCACCAGCGGCGCGAAGAGGCTGCCGGTCTCCGGGATCCAGGGGCGCTCGACGGCCTTGTCGACGACCGGCTTGAAGAAGCCGACGATCTGGTTGTCCGAGACGCCCGGCTGGGAGTAGACCGAGGTACGGGTGGGGAGCAGGCTCAGCTCCTTGGCGACCAGCGCCTGGCTCTCGGCGGAGGTCATGTACTCGCTGAAGGCGTACGAGGCGTCCAGGTTCTTGGAGCCCGCGTAGACGGCGAGGTTGTGGCCGCCCTGCGGGGCGCCCTGGCTCTTGCTGCCGGCCGGGACGGTGGTGATGCCCAGGTTGGCCTTGTCCTTGAACTCCTTGCCGGCGAAGGTGTCGGCGACGGCCCACGGGCCGTTGATCATCATGGCGACCTTGCCGTCCTTGAACGCCGACTGCATGTTCTCCCAGCCGTCGGTGGCGTCCGTCTTGGCGGCGCCGGAGTCGACCAGGTCCTTGACGACCTTCAGCGCCTTGACGCCGGGCTCCTGGTCGACCGTGACGCTCTTGCTCTTGGCGTCGACCAGGTCGCCGCCCTCGCCGTACAGGAAGGAGAGGAACCAGTACGCGTCGTCGCCGCGCAGGTAGAGGCCGGTCTTGCCGGTCTTGTCCTTGATCTTCTTCGAGACGGTCTTCAGCTCGGCGATGGTCCTGGGGACCTCGACGCCGGCGTCCTTGAAGATCTTCTCGTTGTAGAAGAGACCCATGGAGTCGATGACCTGCGGCACCGCGTAGGTCTTGCCCTGGTACTTCGTACTGGCCGCGGCCTGCGCCAGGAAGTCCTTGTCGTTCTTGAGGGCGGCGGTGCCGTCCAGCGGGGCGAGGTAGCCGAGGTCCGCGAACTCGGGGGTCCAGGCGACCTCGGAGCGGATCACGTCGGGGGCGCCGGAGCCGGACTGGGCGGCGTTCTTGAACTTGTTCTGCGCCTCACCGAACGGAACGTTGACGTACTTGACGTCGACGCCCGGGTGCTTCTTCTCGAAGCCTTCCGCCAGCTTCTTGAAGACCTTGTCCTCGCTGCCGACGGTGGAGGTGTCCCACCAGGTGACGGTGCCGGACAGCTTGTCCGAAGCCTTCTTGTCACCGGTCTCACCGCTGTCTCCGCCGCATGCGGTCGCCGCGAGCGCCAGGGTCGCGACCAGGGCGGTGGCCGTTATGCCACGTCGCATCTGAACTCCTTCAACTGCCGAACCGCTCCGTCGCGGCGCCGGGTCGTCGAGGAACGTAACAAGGATGAAAGAAGTCCGAAAGAGCTTGCGAAGATTTTCCGCAAGAGCAGCCGATCGTTACATCGGCGTGTCCTCACGGTTGCCGTCGAACCCCTTGTCAGCGGGTGTGCGCCCGGGTTATCGGGGCTGCCGCCGACCCTGCAACCACTACCGCAAGGACTTGCAGCCCTGTTACTTTCAAGGTGCGTCCGCGTTGATCTCGTAGTGACCGACCACGGCCAGGCCCGCCCCGCACGAGAGGGACCTTTCATGACGCAGGAGCTCGCACCCACCCGGCCGGCCCCGGAGCGCGGCTGGTGGCGCGACGCCGTCATCTACCAGGTGTACGTGCGCTCCTTCGCCGACAGCGACGGCGACGGCATCGGCGACCTGCGCGGCATCCGCGAGCGCCTCCCGCACGTGGCGGCCCTGGGCGCCGACGCGGTCTGGCTGACCCCCTTCTACGCCTCGCCGCAGGCCGACGGCGGCTACGACGTGGCGGACTACCGGAGCGTCGACCCGCTCTTCGGCACCCTCGACGACGCCGCCGAACTGATCAACGCCGCCCACGACCTCGGTCTGCGGGTGATCGTCGACATCGTCCCGAACCACACCTCCGACCAGCACGCCTGGTTCCGGGCCGCCCTGGCCGACCAGCAGGGCGGCCCGGCCCGCGAGCGCTACCACTTCCACCCCGGCCGGGGCGCGGCCGGGGAACGGCCGCCGAACGACTGGGAGTCGGTCTTCGGCGGGCCCGCCTGGACCCGCACCCCCGACGGCGACTGGTACCTGCACCTCTTCGCGCCCCAGCAGCCGGACCTGAACTGGCACAGCCCCGAGGTCCACGAGGAGTTCGAGTCGGTCCTGCGCTTCTGGCTGGGCCTGGGCGTGGACGGCTTCCGCGTCGACGTCGCCCACGGCATGGTCAAGGCGGAGGGCCTGCCCGACATCGGCGCCCGGGAGCAGGCCAAGATGATCGGCTCCCAGGTCCTGCCCTTCTTCGACCAGGACGGCGTCCACGACATCCACCGCTCCTGGCGCAGGCTGCTCGACTCGTACGACGGCGAGCGCATCGGCGTCGCCGAGGCGTGGGCCCCCTCCCCGGAGCGCCTGGCCCTGTACGTGCGCCCCGACGAGCTGCACCAGGCGTTCAACTTCCAGTTCCTGAACTGTCCCTGGGACGCGCAGGCGATGCGCGCCGTGATCGAGACGTCGCTCGCCGCGACCGCCCTCGTGGGCGCCCCCACCACCTGGGTGCTGTCCAACCACGACGTGGTCCGCCACCTCACCCGTTACGGCGGCGGCGACGAGACCCTGGGGCTGCGCCGGGCCCGGGCCGCGGCGCTGCTGATGCTGGCGCTGCCCGGTTCGGCGTACCTGTACCAGGGCGAGGAGCTGGGCCTGCCGGAGGTCACCGACCTGCCCGACGAGGTCCGCCAGGACCCGTCCTTCTTCCGCACCGACGGCCAGGACGGCCTGCGCGACGGGGCGCGGGTGCCGATGCCGTGGTCGGGCGACGCGGCGCCGTACGGCTTCTCGCCCGACGGCGCGGACCCGTCCTGGCTGCCGCAGCCCGACGCCTGGAAGTCGCTCACGGTGGAGGCCCAGACCGGCGACCCGCACTCCACCCTGGAGCTCTACCGCTCGGCGCTCGCCCTGCGCCGCGACCTGCCGGGCCTGGGCGACGGTCCGATGACCTGGGAACAGCCCCCCGGCGGCTATCCGGACGGGCTGCTCATGTTCAGCCGCCCCGGCTTCGTCTGCACCCTCAACACCACGCCCCGGCCGGCCGAACTGCCCACCCCCGGCCGCCTGCTGCTCGCCTCCGAGGCGCCCGCCGAGGACGGCGCCACCGTCACTCTCCCGGCCGATTCGTGCGCTTGGTGGGCAATCTGACATGCGCCCGGTACAGTCCACTCCCATGACCGCACGGCTTGCCGACATCGCAGCCCAGGCGGGGGTCAGTGAAGCGACGGTCAGCCGCGTGCTCAACGGCAAGCCGGGGGTTGCCGCGGCCACCCGCGAATCCGTACTCGCCGCGCTCGACGTCCTCGGATACGAGCGCCCCGTACGTCTGCGCCGGCGCAGCGCGGGCCTGGTCGGCCTCATAACCCCCGAGCTGGAGAACCCGATCTTCCCGGCGCTCGCCCAGGTCATCGGCCAGGGCCTGACCCGCCAGGGCTACACCCCGGTGCTGGCCACCCAGACCCCCGGCGGCTCCACCGAGGACGAGCTCACCGAGATGCTCGTCGACCGGGGGGTCTCCGGCATCATCTTCGTCTCCGGACTCCACGCCGACACCACCGCCGACATGCAGCGCTACGAGCAGCTGCGCGCCCAGGGTGTCCCCTTCGTCCTGGTCAACGGCTTCTCGCCGAAGGTCCAGGCGCCCTTCATCTCCCCCGACGACCGGGCCGCGATGCGGCTGGCCGTGACGCACCTGGCGTCCCTGGGCCACACCGGGATCGGTCTGGCCGTCGGCCCGAAGCGGTTCGTTCCCGTACTCCGCAAGATCGAGGGCTTCCGCTCCGCCATGCAGGAGCGGCTCGGTCTGGGTCCCGAGCAGGCCGAGGAGCTGATCCAGCACTCGCTCTACTCGCTGGAGGGCGGCCAGGCCGCCGCCTCCGCCCTGATCGAGCGGGGCTGCACGGCGATCGTGTGCGCCAGCGACATGATGGCGCTCGGAGCGATCCGCGCCGCCCGCCGCCTGGGGCTGGACGTACCGCGCGACGTCTCGGTGGTGGGCTTCGACGACTCACCGCTCATAGCGTTCACCGACCCTCCGCTGACGACCATCAGGCAACCGGTGACGGCGATGGGGCAGGCGGCGGTCCGCACGCTCCTCGAAGAGGTGGGCGGCACCCCCGCCCCGCCGAGCGAGTTCGTCTTCATGCCCGAACTGGTGGTACGCGGTTCGACGGCATCGGGGCCTCGTCCCTAGCGCTCAGCACGTGCACGCGTCACCCGACCGGAGGATGATCGGAAGGGTGGTGCTCATCTGGCAGACTCTCTCCCCATGGGTGACGCGACCGTGAAGACTCTGGAAGGCCGGACGGCCACCGACCCCTCACCCATGCCGGACGAGGAGCAGCGGAAGCCGTCCGCCCGGTCCGCTGCTCTGCGAAGGCTGCGCGCACCGCGTCACCCGCGCATCTGGTTCGAAATCCTGCTGATCGCGGTGAGTTACTGGACGTACTCGCTGATCCGCAACGCCGTGCCGGAGCAGAAGGCGGCCGCCCTGCGCAACGCGGACTGGATCTGGCAGGCCGAGCAGAGCCTGGGCCTCGCGTTCGAGGAGAGCGTCAACCGTGCCGTCAACTCGGTGACATGGCTGATCGTGTCGATGAACTACTACTACGCGACGCTGCACTTCGTCGTCACGATCGGCGTGCTGGTCTGGCTCTTCCGCTGCCACCCCGGCCGTTACGCCGCGACCCGCCTGGTGCTGTTCGCGACTACGGGAATCGCCCTGCTCGGTTACTACCTGTATCCTCTGGCGCCCCCGCGCCTGATGAACGGGCACGGCTTCATCGACACGGTCCTGGTGCACCAGACCTGGGGGTCGATGGCCTCCGGCAACTTCAAGAACATGTCGAACCAGTACGCCGCGATGCCCTCGATGCACATCGGCTGGTCCCTGTGGTGCGGCGTGACGATCTTCGCCCTGGCCTCGGTGCCCTGGGCCAGGGTCCTCGGGCTGCTCTACCCGACGGTGACCCTGGTCGTGATCGTCGCCACCGCCAACCATTTCTGGCTGGACGCGGTCGGCGGCCTGATCTGCCTCGGCTTCGGCTACGCCCTCAGTTGCACCTGGTACGGGGCGCTGCCGAACCGCCTGCCGAAGGTCGTCGCCCAGGACGCGTCCCGCCCGCGGACCGGCCGCCGGCCGTGGCCGCTGCGCGCTCAGTAGCGGCGCCGGCCACGTTCGCGTACGCCGACCTGGACCTGGCGAAGTGGACCGCCGCGCCGGACGCCCGCATCCGTTCGTACTGGGCCGGCCGGCTCTGATCCTTCCGGCCGGCCGGGGCTCCCCGCCGGCCGGGAGCGGCCCTGTCGGGCCCGGCGCCCTCAGGACCCGTAGAACAGCTCGTCGACGACGGCCCGCGCCCGCCGCGTCGTGCGCCGGTAGTCGTCGAGCATGTCCCCCACGTGACCGGCCTCGTACCCGAGGTACCGGGCGACGGCGCCCAGCTCCCGTCCGTCCGAGGGGAAGGTGTCGCCGGGCCTGCCCCGCACCAGCATCACCGCGTTGCGCACCCGCGTCGCCAGGACCCACGCCTCGTCCAGCACGTCCGCGTCGTCCGCCGCGATGAGGCCGGCCTCCCGGGCCGCCGCCAGCGCCTCGCGGGTCCGGGTGGTCCGCAGGCCCGGCACCCGCGCGCCGTGCCGCATCTGCGTCAGCTGGACCGTCCACTCGACGTCGCTGAGCCCGCCCCGGCCGAGCTTCGCGTGCAGCGTCGGGTCCGCGCCGCGCGGCAGCCGCTCGGACTCCATGCGCGCCTTGAGCCGCCGGATCTCGCGCACCGCGTCCTCGCCAAGCCCTCCCTCGGGATACCGCAGCGGATCGACCAGTTCGACGAACCGCCGGCCGAGGTCCGCGTCGCCCGCCATCGGATGGGCGCGCAGCAGCGCCTGGCTCTCCCAGACCAGCGACCACCGGCGGTAGTACGCCGCGTAGGAGGCGAGCGTACGGACCATCGGCCCGCTCTTGCCCTCCGGGCGCAGGTCCGCGTCGATCAGCAGGGGCGGGTCGGAAGTGGGCAGCTGGAGCAGCCGCCGCATCTCGGCGACGACCGTGTTCGCGGCCCGCGCCGCCTCCTGCTCGTCGGCGTCCTCCCGCGGCTCGTGGACGAACAGGACGTCCGCGTCGGACCCGTACCCCAGCTCGTGTCCGCCGAAGCGCCCCATCCCGATCACGGCGAACCGCGTCGGCAGCCGCTCCCCCCACTGCGCCCGCACCGCCGCCCGCAGCGCCCCGGCCAGCGTGGCGGCGTTCAGGTCGGTCAGGGCGTTGCCGACGCGGTCGACCAGGGCGCCCGGGTCCTGTTCGGCCGGGCTCTCCTCGGTTCCGTACGATCCGACCAGGTCGCCCGCGGCGGTACGGAACAGCTCCCGCCGCCGCACGCCGCGCGCCGCCACCACCGCCGCCTCCGCGCCGTCCGCGCGCCCGACCGCCGCCAGCACCTCCTGCTCCAGGTGCGCGCGGCCGCGCGGCTTCAGGCCCTCCGGGTCGCCGAGCAGCGCCACCGCCTCCGGGGCCCGCAGCAGCAGGTCGGGGGCGAGCCGCCCGGCCGACAGGACGCGCGCCAGGTTCTCCGCCGCCGCGCCCTCGTCCCGCAGCAGCCGCAGGTACCACGGCGTCTTGCCCAGCGCGTCGGACACCTTCCGGAACCCCAGCAGCCCGGCGTCCGGGTCGGCGGAGTCCGCGAACCAGCCCAGCAGCACGGGCAGCAGCGTCCGCTGGATCGCCGCCTTGCGCGTCACCCCGGACGACAGCGCCTCCAGGTGCCGCAGCGCCGAGGCGGGGTCGGCGTACCCCAGCGCTTCGAGGCGCTGCCCCGCCGCCTTGGGGCTGAGCCGGATCTCGCCGGGGGCGAGCTGCGCGACGGCGTCGAGGAGCGGCCGGTAGAAGATCTTCTCGTGCAGCCGGCGCACCACCGACGCGTGCCGCCGCCAGGCCCGGTTGAGCTCGGCGACCGGCTCCGTGCGCAGTCCGAGCGAGCGCCCGAGCCGCCGCAGACCGGCCTCGTCCTGCGGCACGAGGTGGGTGCGCCGCAGCCGGTACAGCTGGATGCGGTGCTCCATGGCGCGCAGGAAGCGGTACGCCTCGTCGAGCTGCACGGCGTCCGCCCGCCCGACGTACCCCCCGGCCGAGAGCGCCGCGAGCGCCCCCAGGGTGGAGCCCTGGTGCAGGGTCGCGTCGCTGCGCCCGTGCACGAGCTGGAGGAGCTGTACGGCGAACTCGACGTCCCGCAGCCCGCCGGGCCCCAGCTTCAGCTCGCGGTCGATCTGCGCGGCCGGGATGTTGTCGACGACGCGGCGGCGCATCTTCTGCACGTCGGGGACGAAGTTCTCGCGTTCGGCGGCCTGCCACACGAGGGGTGACACCGCCTCGACGTACGCCTCGCCCAGCGCCAGGTCCCCGGCGACCGCCCGCGCCTTGAGCAGGGCCTGGAACTCCCACGTCTTGGCCCACCGCTGGTAGTACGCGAGGTGGCTGGAGAGCGTCCGTACCAGCGGCCCGTTGCGGCCCTCGGGCCGCAGGTTCGCGTCGACCGGCCAGATCGTGCCCTCGATGTTCGTCTCGGAGCAGACGCGCATGAGGTGCGAGGCGAGGCGGGTCGCGGCGCGCAGGGCCTTGTCCTCGTCGGCGCCGCGCGGCCCCTCGGCCGCCTCCGCCACGAAGATCACGTCCACGTCGGAGACGTAGTTCAGCTCGTGCCCGCCGCACTTGCCCATCGCGACGACCGCGAGCCGGCACATCGCCGCGTCCTCGGGGGCGGCGGCGCGGGCGATGGCCAGCGCCGCCCGCAGGGTCGCCGTCGCCAGGTCGGCCAGCTCGGCGGCGGTCTGGGCGACGCCGGTCGTGCCGCACACGTCGCGCGCGGCGATCGACAGCAGGCAGCGCCGGTAGGCGACCCGCAGCGCCACTGGGTCGGTGGCGCCGGCGAGGCCCCGCTCGAAGTCGGCGACGCCGGGGTGCAGGTCCGCCGCCTCGTACGTGACCAGCGCGTGCCAGTCGCGCGGGTGCCGCGCCAGGTGGTCGCCGAGCGCCTCCGACGCGCCGAGTACGCCGAGCAGCCGGTCCCGCATGGGCTTGGCGGTGACGAGGGTGTCGAGCAGGACCCGCAGTTCGGCCGGGTCCTGGGCCTCCGCGAGCCGTACGAGACCGAGGAGCGCCAGGTCGGGGTCGGCGGTCGCGCCGAGCGCGTCGAGGAGCACCGGGTCGCCCCGCACGGCGGCCAGCTCGGGTGCGTCGAGGAGCCGCTCGGCGGCGGACGGATCGGTGAAACCGTGCCGCAGCAGCCTGCTGAAGGTACTGCTCCTGCGCCCCGGCGCCGACATTCTGCCTCCCGCTCCGGCCGTCCCACGGTCCGTACGACCGCCCGGTCAAGGTCCGGCTCACGAGCCTATCCGCAGGAGCCGCGGGACGGCCCGCGGCCCGGCGCGGCGACCGCCGGCGGGGGCGTGACCAGGGCCGCGAGGGAGCGGGGCTGTGACGGAGAAGGCCAGTGAGATCCGCAACATCACCGGTTCCGGGCGCCGGTGAACCGGGCGGCACGTGAAACCCTCTTCACTTCTGCTCCACAGTCTGCGCGATGATCAGCGCCGTCCTGGGCGCACCCCATCCCGTACCAGCACCACCGCACACCGAAAGCACGTTTCCTATGCCGCCCAGGGCCCTCAGTACGTTCCGCCTGCCGCGCCGCGCTCTGCCCAGCGTCGTCCTCGCGACGCTGCTGCTGACGGTGACGGGCATCCAGCTCGCCCGTCCCGCCGTGCCCCTCGCGGCCCCCGTGCCGAAGGCGGCCAGGACGGTGGCGGGCGACCCGGCGGACCGGGACGGGCGGGACGGCGGAGCCGGCCGGGCGGAGCCGGTGCGCGCCGCCGGTGAGTCCGTGATGCAGATCGTGTCCCACCCGGACGACGACCTGTTCTTCATGAACCCCGACCTCAGCCAGTCGGTACGCACCGGCCACAGCCTGACCTCGGTCTATCTGACGGCGGGCGAGGCGGACGGCGTGAACTCCTTCCGCGGCGGCGCGAACGAGGGCGTCCCGCTCCCCGCCCCCGACAAGGTGCGGTACGCCGAGGCCCGGCAGAACGGCATACGCGCCGCGTACGCCGAGATGGCCACCGGAGACCGTACGAGCCCCTGGCAGCGCTCGGCGATCCGTACCGACGGCGGCGGCTGGGCGGAGCTGGACACGCTCAGGGCACGCCCCGAGGTGAGCCTGGTCTGGGTGCAGCTGCACGAGGCGGGCGCGAGCGCGGCGGACCGGCCGCACAGCCTGCACGGGCTGTGGGACGGCCGGGTGCCGGCCCTGGAGTCGGAGCTGTCCGCCGACACCCCGGTCAAGGAGGACTTCGCGTACACCAGGGACGAGGTCGTCCGCACGATCACCGGCCTGCTGAAGCGCTTCCAGCCGACGCACGTGCGGATGCTCGACCCGACGAACGGCCGCGAGGCCACGGCGCACATGCTGCCCGACCACCAGGACCACATGTACGGGGCCCGGTTCGCCCAGCTGGCGCTCACCGAGTACGCCAGGAGCGGCGGCCACCCGCACTTCACCGTCCAGAACTACCTGGGCTACCTCAACGGCAGCCTCCCGCACGTGCTGGGCCCGGACGCCGTACGGGAGAAGCTGCACACGCTGAAGACGTACGCCTGGACCGACTACCCGGCGAACTACTGCGACGCGGAGGCCGGCTGCGGCGACCGCAAGGTGGCGGGGCGGCCCACGGGCCCCGGCTGGGTGTACGGCATACGTCACTCGCGCAACACCAGCACCTCCTGGCTGCAGAGCGGGGCGCGCGAGGGCGAGCTGTGGGCGTTCTCCGTACTGGACACCCGCCTCGCGGTCTGGCACCGCGCGCCGGGCGCGGGGGCCGACTCCCAGCCGGCCTGGACCGGTCCGGCGCTGCTCGGCGGCACCGGCCTGGACAGCGGCGTCACCTCGGCCAAGCTGCCCGACGGCCGCATCGCCCTCTTCGGCACCCGCACCGCGTTCGACGGACCGGCCGGCTACCGCCGGGACGTCGTCACCGCCGTGCAGAGCGCCGTGGGCGGGTCCTTCGGCCCCTGGCGGTCCCTGGGCATGCCGCACGCGGCGCACGCGCCGGGCTCGCTGGACATCAGCGCCCCGGCGGTGACGGTGGACCGCGAGGGCCGCGCGACGGTGTACCTGCGCGACGGCGGGCACGGCCTCAGCTCGCGCACGCAGCTGCCCGGCGGCGGCTGGGCGCCCTGGCAGGCGCTCGGTGGCCGGCAGGTGTTCGGCGACCCGACGGCCGCCGTCGACAGCGAGGGGCGCGGTTACGTCTTCGCCCAGACCCTCACCTCGACCGTCGTGTGGACCCAGGACGCCCCCGGCGCCCCGCTGCGCGGTCCGGTGCCCGCGGCCCTGCCCTCGACGCCGCTGCCGCCCACCGTCCGGGCGGACGGCGACGGCGTACGCCTGTACTTCCGCGAGCCCGGCTCCGGCGAGGTCCGCGCCGTCCGCTTCACCGCCGGTTCCTCCTCCGGCGCGGTCCCGGCGGCGGCCCCGGCCGGCGCGGTGGCCGACCTGGGGGGCCGGGCGGGCCACGGCGCGGTGAGCGCCGCGGACGGCCTGCTGGCGGCGCGGGACGGCTCGGGCCGCCTCGGCACGGCCGAACTCCCGGCGCCGGGGACCGGTGCCGCGCCCCGGTGGGCCCGGGGCGGCTTCCTCTTCGGCGGCGCTCCCGCGGCCACGACGGACGCGGCGGGCCACCCCTCCGTCGCGGCGGTGGCGCTCGACGGCCGCCTGCACTGGAGCGACGGCGGGGCCGCCGCCTGGCAGCCGGTCGGCCCGGCGCCGGTCACGACGAGGCCCGCTCCGCCCGTCCGCTGAGTTTCGCTTCCGCGCGCGGTCTGTCTTCCTGAGAGGTGAGGAAGGAAGACGGACCGCGAACGGGAGGCAGGCGCCATGGACGAGCAGAGCGACAAGGACACCCCGCAACCGCGCACGGACCTGGACAGCCGCTACAGCGAGCAGAACGCGAGCGCCACCCCGTGGTCCGAGGCGGTGCCGCGCCTGGAATCGGCCGAGCTGTTCTGGCTGACGACCGTACGCCCGGACGGCCGCCCCCACGTCACCCCGCTGCTGGCCGTCTGGCAGGACGACGCCCTGTACTTCTGCACGGGCCCGGCTGAGCGCAAGGCGAAGAACCTCGCGGGCAACCCGCACGTCGTCCTCACCACGGGCGCCAACACCCTGCACGAGGGCTTCGACCTCGTGGTCGAGGGCAGGGCGGTACGGGAGAGCGACGAGCCGCGGCTGCGGCGCCTGGCGGCGGCGTACGAGGCGAAGTACGGCCCCGAGTGGCACTTCGACGTGCGGGACGGGGCGTTCCACGGCGAGGGCGACCGGGCGGTGGTGTTCCGCGTGGCGCCCGTCGCGGCGTTCGGCTTCGGCAAGGACGTCTACAGCCAGACCCGCTGGCTGTTCGGCTGACGGCTTCCCGCCGGACCGGGCCACCGGGCCGGCGGGTCAGGGGCCCCGGCACCGACGCAGCCGGTACGAGGCGGCCGTCCCCGCGCCGGACGGCCCGGAGACGGCCCGGGGCAGGCAGAGACGCCGACCCGCGGCTACAGCACCGGCAGGTTCTTGCGGAGCTCGAAGGCGGTGACCTCCGAGCGGTACTCCTCCCACTCCTGCTTCTTGTTGCGCAGGAAGAAGTCGAAGACGTGCTCGCCCAGCGTCTCGGCGACCAGTTCGCTGCGTTCCATCAGGGCGATCGCCTCGCCGAGGTTCTGCGGCAGGGGCTCGATGCCCATCGCGCGGCGCTCGGCGTCGGACAGGGCCCAGACGTCGTCGTCGGCGCCCGGCGGGAGCTCGTAGCCCTCCTCGATGCCCTTGAGGCCGGCGGCGAGCAGGACGGCGTACGTCAGGTACGGGTTCGCGCCGGAGTCGATCGAGCGGACCTCGACGCGCGCCGAGCCGGTCTTGCCCGGCTTGTACATGGGGACGCGGATCAGCGCGGAGCGGTTGTTGTGGCCCCAGCAGATGTACGAGGGCGCCTCGCCGCCGGAGCCGGCCGTGCGGGTGGAGCCGCCCCAGATGCGCTTGTAGGAGTTCACCCACTGGTTGGTGACGGCGGAGATCTCCGCGGCGTGCTTGAGGAGGCCCGCGATGAAGGACCGGCCGACCTTGGAGAGCTGGTACTCGGAGCCCGACTCGTAGAAGGCGTTGCGGTCGCCCTCGAAGAGGGAGAGGTGGGTGTGCATGCCGGAGCCGGGGTACTCCGAGAACGGCTTCGGCATGAAGGTGGCCTGGACGCCCTGCTCCAGCGCGACCTGCTTCATGACCAGGCGGAACGTCATGATGTTGTCGGCCGTCGAGAGCGCGTCGGCGTACCGCAGGTCGATCTCCTGCTGGCCGGGGGCGCCCTCGTGGTGGCTGAACTCGACCGAGATGCCCATGGACTCCAGCATGGTGATCGCCTGGCGGCGGAAGTCCATGCCGACGTTCTGCGGGGTGTGGTCGAAGTAGCCCGAGTTGTCGGCCGGGGTGGGCCGGGTGCCGTCGAGCGGCTTGTTCTTCAGCAGGAAGAACTCGATCTCGGGGTGGGTGTAGAAGGTGAAGCCCAGGTCCGAGGTCTTGGCGAGGATGCGCTTCAGTACGTACCGGGGGTCCGCGAAGGACGGCGAGCCGTCCGGCATCAGGATGTCGCAGAACATCCGGGCCGTGCCCGGGGCCTCGGCCCGCCACGGCAGGATCTGGAAGGTGCTCGGGTCCGGCTTGGCGATCATGTCCGACTCGTACACGCGGGCGAAGCCCTCGATCGCGGAGCCGTCGAAGCCGATGCCCTCGTCGAACGCCTGCTCAAGCTCGGCCGGGGCCACCGCGACCGACTTCAGGAAGCCGAGCACGTCGGTGAACCACAGGCGCACGAACCGGATGTCGCGCTCCTCGAGCGTACGGAGCACGAATTCCTGCTGCTTATCCATCTGGTCTTCCTACCCATCCTTGCCGGTCAAGCCGCCTGCTCCCACGCCTCGGACGCACGTCGGGGCACCCGAGCATCCCACCACACGGTTACCAACACGTTGCGGCCCCCGTGGCCGACATCGGGCGCCGTACGGGTGAACGCCCGTGTCCGCCCGTCCGCCGCTGTCTCCCATACTGCCCACGGCGCGCCCGGACGGACCCGTGTTCGGGCGCCGGCGGGGGAAAATCTGCCACGGCCGGAGCAGACATGCCACACTCGTAGTGTCCGCCCCGCGCGCTACAGAAGATGGTGCAAGTGACCGCTCAGACCCATCGGACCTCCAAGGCCGACCGCTTCGACGACGACGACTTCCCCGCGTACACCATGGGCCGGGCCGCCGAGATGATCGGTACGACCCCCGCCTTCCTGCGGGCCATCGGCGAAGCACGGCTGATCACCCCGTTGCGTTCGGAGGGCGGCCACCGCCGCTACTCCCGTTACCAGCTGCGCGTGGCCGCCCGCGCCCGCGAACTGGTCGACCAGGGCACCCCCATCGACGCCGCCTGCCGCATCGTGATCCTCGAGGACCAGCTGGAAGACGCCCTGCGCATCAACGAGCAACTGCGCGAGCAAAATACCTAGTGCGGCAGCTATAGAATTTAAAGCGGCGGGCGTGGAGGGTTTATAGCGCCACGGCAGATGTGACGAAAGACCTCTGGCGAGTCCGCCGCACCGTGCTACTGTTGATCTCAGTTGCAGTTGTGGTTCCCAAACTTCAAGTGCTCCCGCGACACACCGTTGCGGGCGCACTTTCGTATTTCCGGTGCTTTGTTCCGGACGGGGCAATCATCGCGGCAACGCGACTCGGATTCCGCACAGGGCGGTCTCCGGCACTGCTCCAAAGGAGAATGACATGGCTTCTGGCACCGTGAAGTGGTTCAACGCTGAAAAGGGCTTCGGCTTCATCGAGCAGGAGGGTGGCGGCGCCGACGTCTTCGCCCACTACTCCAACATCGCCACCCAGGGCTTCCGTGAGCTCCAGGAAGGCCAGAAGGTGACCTTCGACGTCACGCAGGGCCAGAAGGGCCCGCAGGCCGAGAACATCGTTCCCGCCTGACGCTGACGCGTACCACACGGTCGGGGCCCGCACCTGAGGGTGCGGGCCCCGTCTCGTTGCTTTGAATCGTTGCCCCGACTCGGCCGCCCCTATCGCGCGGCCGACTCCTGAGCGGCCGGCCACGATTCTCGTCGCCCCGCCCCGTCCGCGCTTTCTTCTGTGCGGACTGCAGCCACTTCGAAGCTCCCGGCACAAAGGAATTCAAACCTTTCCACCGGCTTCATTTCGGCTTTTTAATTATCGGCTCGTTCTTGCGATTCCTTGCAACGGTCACCCGCGTGGTCACCGCTGCCCGGGATTCCTCGATACGTGCCCATCGAGGAGGGTTCACATGAACCGCGCAGCACGTTCCACCGACCGTGAACGATTCGCCCGTACCCGCGCCGGCGGCAACCACGCCGGTCGCAGCAGCGACCGCGGCGAGCATTTCCGCCCCGCCGCCCCCAGCCGCTCGGCCGGCTACTCCGGCCGGTCCTCCCAGCGCCGCTCGTCCGGACCGCAGGGCGAGTTCGCCCTGCCGGTCGGCACCTCGCCGGCGCTGCCGGCGGTCGAGGCGTTCGACCAGCTCGACATGCCCGCGGCGCTGCTCGCGGCGCTCACCGCGCAGGGCGTGACCGTGCCGTTCCCGATCCAGGCCGCCACCCTGCCGAACACGCTGACCGGGCGCGACGTCCTGGGCCGCGGCCGCACCGGCTCCGGCAAGACGCTCGCCTTCGGGCTCGCGCTGCTGGCCAGGACGGCCGGCCGGCGCGCCGAGCCGCGCCAGCCGCTGGCGCTGGTGCTCGTACCCACCCGTGAGCTCGCGCAGCAGGTGACCGACGCCCTGACGCCGTACGCCCGCGCCGTGCGGCTGCGGCTGGCCACGGTCGTCGGCGGCATGTCGATCGGCCGCCAGGCCGGCGCGCTGCGCACCGGGGCCGAGGTCGTCGTAGCGACCCCGGGCCGGCTCAAGGACCTCATCGACCGTCGTGACTGCCGCCTGGACCAGGTGAAGATCACGGTGCTGGACGAGGCCGACCAGATGACCGACATGGGCTTCATGCCGCAGGTCACCGAGCTGCTCCAGCAGGTCGCGCCCGAGGGCCAGACGATGCTGTTCTCGGCCACCCTGGACCGCAATGTCGACAAGCTGGTGCGCAACTACCTGACCGACCCGGTGGTCCACTCGGTCGACGCCGCTCAGGGCGCGGTGACGACGATGGAGCACCACCTGCTGCACGTCCACCCCGCCGACAAGCAGGCCACGGCCACCGAGATCGCCGCCCGCGACGGCAAGGTGATCATGTTCCTGGACACCAAGCACGCGGTGGACCGGCTGACCCGGGACCTGCTGGCCAGCGGTGTACGGGCGGCCGCGCTGCACGGCGGGAAGTCGCAGCCGCAGCGGACCCGCACGCTCGACCAGTTCAAGAGCGGGCATGTGACCGTGCTGGTGGCGACCAACGTCGCGGCGCGCGGCATCCACGTCGACAACCTCGACCTGGTCGTCAACGTCGACCCGCCGACCGACCACAAGGACTACCTGCACCGCGGCGGCCGTACCGCCCGCGCGGGCGAGTCCGGCAGCGTCGTCACGCTGGTGCAGCCCAACCAGCGCCGTGAGATGTCCCGCCTGATGCAGGCCGCGGGCATCACCCCGCAGACCGCGCAGGTCCGCTCGGGCGACGCCGAGCTGAGCCGGATCACCGGCGCGCAGGCGCCGTCCGGCGTGCCCGTCGTCATCTCCTCGCCGGTCCGCGAGCGCCCGGCCCGCAGCGCGTCCTCGCAGCGCGGGCGCCGCAGCGCTCCGGCGCAGGCGCGCCGCCGGTCCTACGGCGGCAGCGGCACGGGCAGCGCGGCGGGCCGGAGCAGTGGCGGCGCGGCGTAAGCACGGCAGAACGGCGTAAGCACGGCAGGAACGCGTGACAGTGCGGGCAGGGAGTGGCTTCGGTCAGTTCCTGCCCGCACTGGCGTGCCGGGCCCAGGCCGGCAGGACGAACCAGCACAGGACGAACCACAGCACCAGACCGCCGACCAGCCACAGCGCGGTGGTGTCGTACAGGACCGCGCGCAGGATCAGCAGCAGCGCGGACGCCATCGTGCACAGCAGCAGCACCAGGCCGACAACGGTGAGGCGGGACGCCCACCTGACCGTCTGCGGTTTGATCCGGCGGCCGGTGACCAGCCGGTGCAGCGACACGGGGCCGACGAGCGCGCCCACCGTCGCCGCGCCGAGCACGACCGTGACGACGTAGATGTCCTTGTCGGTCGGGGACAGCTCGGTGAAACGGGGCTGGAAGACGACGGTCAGCAGGAAACCGAAGAGGATCTGTACGCCGGTCTGGGCGACCCGCAGTTCCTGCAGCAGCTCCGCCCAGAGCCGGTCCGCCCGCTCGTCCTCGGTCTCGTGACGGCCCCGGCGGAGGGTGCCCGGCTGCCCGTGCGCCGCGTCCTGCGCGCCGGACCCGCCGACCGCGCCGGACCCGCCGACCGCGCCGGACCCGCCGGACCCCCCGGCACCGCCCGACCCGCCGGTCATGGTGAGGTCCCGGGCCCGCTCTCCAGTCGCAGCTGGAGCTCCCTCTCCTGGTCGCCGGAGGCCGAGCCCTCCTCCTGTACGGCGAACGCCACCTCCAGCTGCTCGCGCACCTGGTCCACCGCGCGGTAGCCGCCCTGGAGGGTGACGCTGACGGGGGCCGTCAGGCGCGCGGGGGCGGCCTGCTCGCGGATGCCGTGCACGTCGTACGTCGCGCTCCAGACCATGGGGCGGCCGTCGACGCCGTTGTGCAGTTCCTCGTCGACCTCGCGGTCGGACGCGAAGGCGGTGCACAGCGCGCCGAAGACGGCGTTGGCGTCCTCCTTCGAGCTGCCCGTCAGTTCCACCAGGACCTGCGTTCCGGAGTGTTCCGTGCTGTTCACTGTGAGGCTTCTTTCTCTCGTCGTCGCCGATCCCCAGGCTCGCCCGCCGGGATCGCGAGCGCGACCGGAGACAGCGAGCAGCGGGTACCCGCTCCCCCGGCCGTAATGCCACCGGTCCGGCCGCCCGTGACGGTCCGTGTGCCGCCGCACCCGGGGGGTACGCGGGTCAGGGGGGCCTCCCGGCCCGTCGCGGACCCTGGCGCCGGACCTCGGCGCCACGGACATTGGGGAGAGCACATGACGGTCGCGAAACAGAGCGTTCTTGTCCTGGACTGCGCGGAACCCGAGGTGCTGGCGGAGTTCTACGCCGGGCTGCTGGACGGGGAGGCCCGGACGGGGACCAACCCGGACTTCGTCGAGATCGTGGGCCATCAGGGCGTCATCATGGCCATCCGCCGCGACCACGGGTACGCGCCGCCCAGCTGGCCGCGTCCGGAGGACTCGCAACAGGCCCATCTGCGGATCCTGGTGGAGCGCGGCGACATGGACGAGGCGGAGCGCGAGGCGGTGAGCCTCGGCGCGCGGCCCGTGGACACCAAGGACAACAGCGGACCGCGCGACGAACGCGTGTACTCCGACCCGGCCGGGCACTCCTTCACCCTGGCCCACCGGTTCGCTCCGCGCTGACGCGGCCGGGCGGCGGTGCCCGTGACCGGGCCCGCCGGCCCGGTTCAGAGCTCGCGCAGGGCCGGCAGCAGCGCCTTCTGCGCCCAGTCGATGAACGGCCGCTGGTGCTCGCCCCCGATCTGCACGAGCGCCACCTCGGTGAAGCCCGCCTCGGCGTACGGCCGCACCGCCTCGACGAAGGTCTCGACGTCCGCGCCGCACGGGATGGACTCGGCGACGTCCTCGGGGCGCACGTACGTGGTGGCCCCGGCGAAGCCGGCCGGTCCCGGCAGCTCGGAGTTGACCTTCCAGCCGCCGCCGAACCAGCGGAACTGCTCGTGCGCCCGCTTCACCGCCGCGTCCCGGTCGGGGTCGTAGCAGACGGGCAGCTGGCCGACGCGCGGCTTTCCGGTGCCGCCGTTGCGGTCGAAGGCGTCCAGGAGTTCGCGCGCGGGCTCGGTGGCGACGACCAGGTCGGCGAGGCGGCCGGCGAGCGCACAGGACCGTTCGCCGGAGACGGCGATGCCGATCGGCGGGAGCGGGTCGGGCAGGTCCCAGAGCTTGGCGTTCTCGACGTCGTAGTGGGTGCTGTGGTGGCTGACGTAACCGCCGGCGAACAGCGCGCGGATGATCTCCACGGCCTCTTCCAGCATCTCCAGGCGGACGTGGGCGGCGGGCCAGCCGCCGCCGACGACGTGCTCGTTGAGGTTCTCGCCGGAGCCGAGGCCGAGCCGGAACCGGCCCTCGGCCAGCAGCTGCACGGTCGCCGCCTTCTGGGCGACGACGGCCGGGTGGTAGCGGACCGTCGGGCAGGTCACGTACGTCATGAGGGGGATGCGTGAGGTGGCCTGGGCCGCGGCGCCGAGGACGCTCCACGCGTAGGGGGCGTGCCCCTGCTCGGCCAGCCACGGGAAGTAGTGGTCCGAGGTCACGGAGAAGTCGAAGCCGGCCCGCTCGGCGGCGACGACGTGGTCGACCAGATCTCGGGGCCCAGCCTGCTCGGTCATCATCGTGTATCCGATTTGCACCATGAACGACGGGTTGCCGCTCGCCCGGCCGCAAAACATCCGCCCCACGGGCCGCGACGGGATGCGACCCGTATGGCCAACGGGGCCTCGCGGCGCACTACGATTTCCGCCCATGAGGGGACGGCGGCGATCCCGCACCGGGCGCACCAGGCGCATGGGACGTCCCATGGCGCTGCTGAGCGCCGTGGCGACGCTCCTCGCCGCGCTCTTCGTGTGCCTGGGCATGAGTCCGGAGTCCCGGGAGCACCACAGGTCCGGCGGCGGGAGCGTGGCCGCCGCCGTGACGGCCGTCCCGCCCGCGCCGGACAAGCCCGCGTACGTCTGCCCGTACGACTCCTCGCACTGCGGCGTCCTCCCGCACCTGTCCCCCGCCGTGCTGACGGTGCCTCCGCCGGCCGCGCCGGTGACCGACGAGCCGCTGTACCGCGCACGGCCGGCCGCCGCCGGTCCGGCGCGCGGCTGTGGGGCGCCCGCGCGGGCGCCGGGACGCCATGTCCTTCAGGTGATGCGGACGTAGCCGGGCCGCCCGCGCCCGGGACCTTCCGTATCCCTACCCACATTCAGCAGGCGAAGGACTTGAAACCATGGCTTCCAACAAGACCGCCAACGCGTCACGCAAGGCCCGAATAGAAGAGATGCGCCGCGCCGAGCAGGCCCGCGAGCGCAGAACCCGCTTCCTCGTGATCGGCCTCAGCACGGCCGTCGTGGCGGGTCTGGTCGGATTCGGCTCGTACGTCCTCCTCAAGGAGTCGGAGGAGAAGGAGCAGAAGGCCGCCCAGGCCAAGGCGCCGGTGAAGGAGGAGAAGTCCTGGGACGCGAAGAAGCTGGGGCGCGACCACGTCACCAAGGCCGTCTCCTACCCGATGAAGCCGCCGGTGGGCGGTGACCACTCGCAGGTCTGGATGAACTGCGAGGGAGACGTCTACAAGAAGGCGATTCCCGAGGTCAACGCGGTGCACTCGCTGGAGCACGGCGCCGTGTGGGTGACGTACAACGACAAGGCGTCCGACGGTGACGTCAAGAAGCTCGCCGAGAAGGTCGGCAAGACCCCCTACTCGCTGATGAGCCCGGTCGAGGACCAGGCGGGCGCTCTCATGCTCAGCGCGTGGGGCAAGCAGGTGACCGTGGACAGCGCCACGGACCCGCGCGTCGACCAGTTCTTCACGAAGTACGTGCAGGGGCCGCAGACGCCCGAGCCCGGCGCGGCGTGCACAGGTGGAATGGCTCAGTGATGACGCGTACGTACTGGGCCGCCGTCTGCGCCGTCGTACTCGCGCTGCTGTTCGCCGCGGGGGCCGTCACGGTCGCCGCGGGCAACGGCAACGAGCGTCACGGCGGGGCGGCCTCGGCGGCTTCCCGTACGCCCGGTGAGGACTCCGCGGACGCGGGGTTCGCTCGGGACATGTCGGTGCACCACCAGCAGGCGGTGGAGATGTCGTTCATCGTGCGCGACCGCACGAAGGACGAGGACGTGCGCAGGCTCGCGTACGACATCGCCAACACCCAGGCGAACCAGCGGGGCATGATGCTCGGCTGGCTCGACCTGTGGGAGCTGCCGAAGACCTCCCCGGACGAGCCGATGGCCTGGATGGCCGGCGCCGGCACGGACGGGGGCGGACACGGCGGGCACGGTACGCACGGTGCGGGTGGGGCCCACGAGGCGCGGGACGGGGCGCTGATGCCCGGCATGGCGACCCGGGCCGACCTGGCGAAGCTGCGCGAGGCGGACGGCGAGCAGGCGGAGATCCTGTACCTGAAGCTGATGACCGCCCACCACAAGGGCGGCGTCACGATGGCCCGGGGCTGCGCCGACCGGTGCGAAGTCGGTGCGCAGCGGTCCCTGGCGCGGGGCATGGTCGACGCCCAGGCGTCGGAGATCGCGCTGATGGCCGACCTGCTCAAAGAACGGGGCGCGTCCCTCCGCCCGTGACCGGGCCCGGCCCTCCGGCCGCCAGGACCGCCCGGGCCACCGCGTCCGGGCGGTCCAGCATGACCAGGTGGCCGGAGGGCTCGGCGATGTCGAAGCGGGCGCCGAGGGTGCTCGCGAGGCCGCGCTGACGTTCGAGCCAGCGCAGCCCGCCGCGGCTGCCTCGGCCGTCGTACGCCGCCAGGACCGTGACCGGGAGGTCGTCGGGCAGCGGGTGGTGCTCGCGCAGGGCGAGGAGCCCGGCGGCGACGGCGCGGTAGTGCGTGTTCTCCCGGAGCGCTCCGCGCAGGACGCGGGAGGTGCGGTAGCAGCGGCGTACGAGCGGGGCGGGGGCCGGGTCGCCCCGGCCGCCGGCCGCGTCCGCCCGGCCCGCCCGGACGCCCGCGCGGCGGGCGAGCGGCCCGAGCGCCGCCGGGAGACCGGCGGCGCGGAGCGCCGTGCCGAGCACCCGTGTCGCGGCGGTGCGCAGGCCGGGGGCGGCGGGCACGCGCGCGTGCTCCTCGACGCTGGAGTCGACGAGCACGAGGGAAGCCGTCCGGGCCGGGTACAGCCGGGCGAACGCCTCCGCGTGGAACCCGGCGAGGGAGTGCCCCACCACGGTGACGGGTGCGGCACTCGGCGGCAGGGCGTCGAGGAGCGCGGCGACACGGTGCGCCTCGCCCTCGGCGGTGGGCGGCGCGGCGGCCGGGGCGGGGGCGCTCAGGCCGTGGCCGGGGCGGTCGAACCGTACGACGGTGCGAAAGGGCGCGAGCAGCGGTACGACCGGGTCCCAGTCGAACCAGCTCATGCCGAGCCCGGCGCTGAGCACGCACACCGGGCCGGCGCCCTCCACGACCACGTGGTGCGCCGCGCCGCCGATGCGGAGGAAACGTCCGGTCGAGGTCACGCGTACACCTTCTCGCGTGCCACCGACCACGCGAGTACGACGAGCCACAGGGCCGCGGTCAGCACCTGGAGCCGCTGCCCTGCCCCCAGCAGCCAGGTGCCGTGGCCGGCCTCGAAGGCGGCGATCGAGGCCAGCGTCCAGGCGGTGGCCGCCACTTCGGCCGCCGCGAGGACCGGTCCGAAACGGGCCAGGGACGAGGGGCGGCCGTGGCAGCGGGCCGCGACGGTGAGCGCGACGACGCCGACGACCGCCGCGGTCGAGGCGACGCTGCTGCTCCAGGTGTGAGCCGCGTGGGTGAACGGGACGAGACCGGCCGCCTCGCGGGCCGCGCACGCCGCGTCCGCGGTCGTCGCGCAGCTCATCGGCAGCCGGGAGTCGGCCGCGGTGGCGGCGCCGAAGAGGGCGAGGGCCGCCCAGCCGGTGGCGTCCCACCGGCCGCGCGGCCGGTACCCGGCGAGGGCCACGAGCGCGCCGGCGAGGATCAGGAGGCCCGCGACGAGGTCGGTGGAGCGGAAGAGGCCGCCGAACGGCTGGTCGGAGGCGGCCAGTTCGCTGACGTACGTGCGCAGGGGATCGAGGCCGGTCGCGAGGACGGCTTCGAGCACCCAGGCGCTGTACGCGGCGGCGCCGAGCACGAGGAGGACGGCGGCGGGCCGCGTACGGCGGAGAAACGCGTTCGGCATAGTGGGATGAACGCTACTTCGGAAAGTCGTACGGGCGGCGCGACGGTGGCCGGACGGCGCCCCCGGGGTCCGGGCGCCGGCCCCGCGGCCGGGCCGGCGGGGCGGACGAGCCGCGCTGTTAGTCTCACCGAACTCCCGTTCGCCATGCCCGAAGGACCCCGATGAGCCAGCCCGCCCCGCCGCCCGCCGACCCGTGGGGACCGCCGCCGGCCGGGTACCCGGCGCCGTACCCGCAGATGCGGCCGCGCAACGGCATGGGTGTCACGGCCCTCGTGCTCGGCATCACCGGTGTCGTCCTCGGCCTCGCGGTGTTCCTGTTCTGGATGTCCTGGCTGCCCGCGCTGCTGGCGCTGGTCTTCGGCATCGTCGGCCTCGGTCAGGTCCGCCGGGGCACGGCGACGAACAGGGGCATGGCGGGCACCGGGCTGGTCCTCGGCGTCGCCGGTCTCCTGCTCGCGGTCGGCGGCGGGGTGTTCACCGTCTCGAAGGCCACGGAGTTCATCGACGGCGTGCGGGAGGAGGCCGAGACCGCCCGGGCGTCCGCGGAGGCGTCCGCCTCGGCCGAGGCGTCGGCCTCAGCCGCCGCGGAGGCGGCCCGGCACCTGGCCTTCGGTGAGACGTACACCTACGAGAACGGCTTGAGGATCACGGTCTCGGCGCCGCGCCCGTACGTCCCGGACGACTACGCCCTCGGCCACCCGAAGGGCAACAAGGCGCTCCAGGTGACGGTGACCGCCGTCAACGGCGGCGCGCAGCCGGTCGACTTCAAGACCGGGCTGCCGGGCGTCCGGGACGCCGACGAGGCCGACGCGGAGCTGCTGATCGACGGCAGCGGCCGCCAGAAGGTCCTCAGCGGCAACCTGCTGCCCGGGAAGCGGTCCGTCGGCAGGTACGCCTACTCCCTGCCGCCCGACGCGGCGGACCGGATACGGGTGGAGTTCAGCCCGGACGTGATGGAGTACGAGGACACCTTCTGGACCGGCCCGGTCGAGTGAGCCGTACCGTCCGGCGCCCGGTCCGGGCGGAACTCCCCCGTCTCCCAGGACATCGCGTCAGTCAGACGATTAGACTGGGCGGGTGCCTCAACTACGCCTCGCTCTGAATCAGATCGACTCGACCGTCGGTGATCTGGCCGGCAACGCCGCGTCGATCGTCCACTGGACCCGGCACGCCGCCGGCCAGGGCGCCCACCTGGTGGCGTTCCCCGAGATGGCGCTCACCGGCTACCCCGTCGAGGACCTCGCGCTGCGGTCGTCGTTCGTCGAGGCCTCGCGCGACGCCGTGCGCGCGCTGGCGGCGCGCCTCGCCGACGAGGGCCTCGGCGAGGTCCCGGTCGTCGTCGGCTACCTCGACCGCTGCGAGAAGACCCAGCCGCGCTACGGACAGCCCGCCGGCTCCCCGCAGGACGCCGCCGCCGTCCTGCACCGGGGCGAGGTGGTGCTGTCCTTCGCCAAGCATCACCTGCCGAACTACGGCGTCTTCGACGAGTTCCGCTACTTCGTGCCGGGTGACTCGATGCCCGTCGTCCGGGTGCACGGCGTCGACGTCGCCCTCGCCATCTGCGAGGACCTGTGGCAGGACGGCGGCCGCGTGCCCGCCGCCCGGTCCGCCGGGGCGGGTCTGCTGGTGTCCCTCAACGCGTCGCCGTACGAGGTCCACAAGGACGACAGCAGGCTCGAACTGGTGCGCAAGCGCGCCCAGGAGGCGGGCTGCACGACGGCGTACGTCGCGATGACCGGCGGCCAGGACGAGCTCGTCTACGACGGCGACTCGATCGTCTGCGACAGGAACGGCGAAGTCCTCGCCCGGGCACCGCAGTTCTCGGAGGGCAGCATGCTGCTCGACCTGGACCTGCCGGCGGCGCAGCCGGCCGGCCGGGCGCCGGCCGGTGTCGTCGACGACGGGCTGCACATCGACCGGGTGATCCTCTCCGAGGAGCCTCTGCCGGCGTACGAGCCCGAGCTGACGGGCGGTTACGCCGAGCGCCTGGAGGACGAGGAGGAGGTGTACTCCGCGCTGGTCGTGGGCCTGCGCGCGTACGCCGCCAAGAACGGTTTCGGCACGGCCCTGGTCGGACTCTCCGGAGGCATCGACTCGGCGCTCGTGGCGGCCATCGCGTGCGACGCGCTGGGGGCGCGGAACGTGTACGGCGTGTCCATGCCGTCGAAGTACTCCTCGGACCATTCCAGGGACGACGCGGCGGAGCTGGCCCGGCGCACCGGGCTGAACCACCGGACCGTCGCGATCGAGCCGATGTTCGACGCGTACATGGACGCGCTCTCACTCACCGGCCTGGCCGAGGAGAACCTGCAGTCGCGGCTGCGCGGCACGACGCTGATGGCCCTATCCAACCAGGAGGGCCACATGGTGCTCGCGCCGGGCAACAAGTCCGAGCTGGCGGTGGGCTATTCGACGCTGTACGGCGACTCGGTGGGGGCGTACGGGCCGATCAAGGACGTCTACAAGACGTGGGTCTTCGCGCTCGCGCGGTGGCGGAACAAGGCCGCCCAGGAGCGCGGCCAGACCCCGCCGATCCCGGAGAACTCCATCTCCAAGCCGCCGAGCGCGGAGCTGCGGCCGGGGCAGGTGGACACCGACTCGCTGCCGGACTACGAGGTTCTGGACCGGATCCTGGAGTTGTACGTCGACCGGGACCAGGGCATGGAGGCGATCGTGGCCGCCGGTTTCGACCGGGCGCTGGTCGCGAAGACGCTGCGGATGGTGGACACGGCGGAGTACAAGCGCCGGCAGTACCCGCCGGGTACGAAGATCTCCGCGAAGGGCTTCGGCAAGGACCGCCGGCTGCCGATCACGAACCGGTGGCGCGAGATCGTCTGAGACGGATGGGGCCGGGTCGCCCGGGTCCGACGGCCGCCGGGCGATCGGGCTCGTCGCGATCCGGCGGCGGGGCGACGCGGCGACCGGCCCGTCAGGACACCGGGTCGCGGGCCGGTTCGCTGGGCGCCGCGGCGGAGGCGACCACGCGGGAGCGGGACTCCGGCGTGGTGCGGTCGAGCAGGCCCGCCGTGACCGCGATGGCGAGACCCGCCACCGCCAGCACCGCCCCGACCAGCGTCGGGCTCATCCAGCCCCAGCCGGCCGCGATCGCCATGCCGCCGAGCCAGGCCCCGCCCGCGTTCGCGAGGTTGAACGCGGAGTGGTTGGAGGCCGACGCCAGGGTCGGCGCGTCCTTGGCCTTGTTCATGACCAGCATCTGGAGCGGTGTCGTGGTCATGAAGCCGACCGCGCCGAGCACCACCACGGTGACCAGCGCCGCCCACCGCACGTGCGCCGTGTGGTCGAAGGCCAGCAGCACCAGCGCGAGCGCGCCCAGTGAGCCGTAGAGCGTGGGGCGCAGGGCCCGGTCGGTCAGGGGGCCCGCCGCCAGCGCGCCCAGGGTCATGCCGATGCCGAAGAGCGCGAGGACGACGGTCACCGAGGACTCGCCGAAGCCCATGACCTCGGTCGTCATCGAGGCCAGGTAGGAGTACACCGCGAAGACGCCGGCGAAGCCGAAGACGGCGGTGAGCAGGCCGAGCAGGACCTGACGGCTGCCGAGGGCGCGCAGTTCGCGGCGTACGCTCTGGCGCCCGTCCAGCGGGAGGTGCGGCACCAGACGGGCCAGGGCCGCCATCGCGACCAGTCCGATGGCCGCCACCACCAGGAACGTCGCCCGCCAGCCGAGGTGCTGGCCGAGCAGCGTGGCCGCCGGCACGCCGACGATGTTGGCGACCGTGAGGCCGAGGAACATCGTCGCGACGGCCCGCGCCTGCCGCCCGTCCGCGACCAGCCGGGCCGCGACCACCGCGCCGACGCCGAAGAAGGCCCCGTGCGGCAGCCCGGCGAGCACCCTCCCCGCCACCAGCCAGCCGAATCCGGGGGCCAGGGCGGAGGCCAGGTTGCCGATCGTGAAGAGGGCCATGAGCAGGAGCAGCATGCGCCTTCGCGGAACGCGGGAGCCGAGCGCGGTGAGCAGCGGGGCGCCGACGACCACGCCGATCGCGTACGCCGACACGAGGTACCCGGCGGTGGGCACCGAGGTCCCCAGGTCGTCCGCGACATTGGGCAGCAGGCCCATCATGACGAACTCGGTGGTGCCGATGCCGAAGGCGCTGACGGCGAGGGCGAGCAGGGCTACGGGCCGGGGCGGCCTGGGCATGGAGGGACCTTTTCAGTGGCTGGGGGCGCGAGCGAGTACGTTCCCGTACTGAACAAAGTCTCTCAGGTGGAATGTTCCGCGGTGTGAACGCGGGGTTGCGGGCGGGCGTGCCCGGTGTCAGATCTCGACCCGGGCCGCGATCGGCAGGTGGTCGCTGCCCGTCTCCGGCAGCGCCCACGACGACACCGGTGTGATCCCCTTCACCATGATCTGGTCGATCCGCGCCATGGGGAACGACGCCGGCCAGCTGAAGCCGAAGCCGTCGCCCGCGGCGCCCTGCGTGGACCGCATCTGCGAGGTCACGGCGTTCAGGGCGCGGTCGTTCATGGTGCCGTTGAGGTCGCCGAGGAGGACGACCTTGCCCACGGGCTCGCGGGCGATCGCCTCACCCAGCGCGTCGGCGCTGTCGTCGCGCTGCCCGGCGGTGAAACCGGCGTTGACCTTGACCCGTACCGAGGGCAGGTGGGCGACGTACACGGCCACGTCGCCGGCCGGGGTGGCGACCGTGGAGCGCATCGCGCGCGTCCAGCCCATCTTGATGTCGACGGGCCCGGTGCCGGTCATGGGGTACTTGCTCCACAGGCCGACCGTGCCCTGCACCGAGTGGTACTTGTAGGTGCCGGACAGGGCGTCCTCGTACGACGGGACCTCGCTGGCCTTCAGCTCCTGGAGCGCCACCACGTCCGCGCCCGAATCGGCGAGCTCGCGGGCCGTTCCCCGCGGGTCGGTGTTGTCGGCCTTCACGTTGTGGGTGGCGACCGTGAGATTGCCGCCGGGGCCCGCCTTGTCGGTGAGCAGGCCGCCGAAGAGATTCAGCCAGACCACGGCCGGCAGCAGCAGGGCGAGGAGGGCGGTCGCCGAGCGGCGCACGAGAGCGGCGGCCAGCAGCAGCGGGACGCCGAGGCCGAGCCAGGGGAGGAAGGTCTCCGTGAGGCTGCCGAGGTTGCCGATCGTGTTGGGGATCTGCGCGTGGAAGACCATCAGGCAGGTGAGCAGCACCGCGCACAGCGCGAGGAGGATGCCGCGCCGCCAGATGCCCCGGTCGTGGCGGAGGCTGCCGAGGCGGCGCAGGAGGCGAGATCCGGGACGCTCAGGTCCTGAGCTGCCGTTCCCCGTGTCCGTCATGTACGCCTGCGCCATTCCGCTGCCCTCACTGACTGCCTTGCCCTGCACACCGCCCGCTCCCCGTCTGACCCTAGGGGATGGGCGCCGTCTTTCCGGGCCGCCGTGACACGACGGCCGTACTGCCACCAGGACGACACGGCGGCGCGGGGGGTTCCGGTTCGGGCGCGTCGGAGGAACGCTGTGACGAAACGCGCACAAACCAGCCAGTGCGTGCGGACCGCCACACGGCCCCACTTCCCGTGGGCGCCACCGGGATGCCACCATGGACGTGGTCCGGGGACGCCGTCAGGGCGCCTCGAGATTTCGAAGGAGCCGTTGGTCATGACGCTTCAGGCTGCCCGCACGACATCCGCCGACAGCAGCAAGGCGCTGTACGGCGGCAAGGGCACTCGCCGCATCACCGTCCACGACATCGCCGCCGCCAAGGAGCGCGGTGAGAAGTGGCCCATGCTCACCGCGTACGACGCGATGACCGCCTCCGTCTTCGACGAGGCCGGCATCCCGGTCATCCTCGTCGGCGACTCCATGGGCAACTGCCACCTCGGCTACGAGACCACCGTGCCCGTCACGATGGACGAGATGACCCTGCTGTCCGCCGCTGTCGTACGGGGCACCAGGCGCGCCCTGGTCGTCGGCGACCTGCCCTTCGGCTCGTACCAGGAGGGCCCGGTGCAGGCCCTGCGCAACGCGACCCGGCTGATCAAGGACGCCGGGGTGGGCGCGGTGAAGCTGGAGGGCGGCGAGCGCTCGCACGCCCAGACCGAACTGCTGGTGAAGGCCGGCATCCCGGTCATGTCGCACCTCGGTCTGACCCCGCAGTCCGTGAACACCATGGGATACCGGGTCCAGGGCCGCAGTGACGAGGCGGCGCACCAGCTGGTGCGGGACGCGAAGGCCGCGCAGGACGCCGGCGCCTTCGCGGTCGTGCTGGAACTCGTACCGGCCGAGCTTGCCGCCGAGGTGACGCGCTCGCTGCACATCCCGACCATCGGCATCGGCGCCGGGCCGGACACGGACGCGCAGGTCCTGGTCTGGACCGACATGGCGGGCCTCACCGGCGGCAAGGTGCCGCGCTTCACCAAGCAGTACGCGAACCTGCGGCAGACCCTCGGGGACGCGGCGAAGGCGTTCGCCGGCGACGTCGTCGGCGGAACGTTCCCGCAGGAGGAGCACACCTTCCACTAGGACTCACCGAGCCACTGCCGCACCACAGACAGCCCGCCGACATCCCCCATCGGCGGGCTGTCGGCGTGTGCGGCTCGTCGGCGCTGCCGGTGCCGGCCGGCCGGCTGTCGGCGGGCTGTCGGCAGGCTGTCAGCGCGTTGTCAGTGGCGGCTGCTCTCATAGCGGCATGACGCGATTCGACAAGAGCCCCACAGGCGGCGCGGCCAACGCCGTCGAGGTAAGGGGACTGGTCAAGCACTACGGCGAGACCAAGGCACTGGACGGCGTGGACCTGGACGTCCGGGAAGGCACCGTGCTCGGTGTCCTCGGACCCAACGGCGCCGGCAAGACCACCCTCGTACGCTGCCTGTCCACCCTGGTCCAGCCGGACGCCGGCACGGCCGTGGTGGCCGGGTACGACGTGGTGCGGCAGCCCCGGCAGCTCCGCCGCACCATAGGCCTGACCGGCCAGTACGCCTCGGTCGACGAGAAGCTCGCCGGCTGGGAGAACCTCTACATGATCGGGCGGCTGCTCGATCTGTCCCGCAAGGACGCGCGCCGGCGCGCCGACGAGCTGCTGGAGCGGTTCTCGCTCACCGAGGCCGCGAAGAAGCCGGTGATGCAGTACTCCGGCGGCATGCGGCGGCGCCTGGACCTGGCGGCGTCGATGATCGGGCAGCCCGCCGTGCTCTACCTGGACGAGCCGACGACCGGACTCGACCCCCGCACCCGCAACGAGGTGTGGGAGGAGGTGAAGCGGATGGTCGGCGAGGGGGTCACCGTCCTGCTCACCACCCAGTACATGGAGGAGGCCGAGCAGCTCGCGAGCGAGCTGACGGTCATCGACCGCGGCCGCGTCATCGCGGGCGGCAAGGTCGACGAGCTCAAGGCGAAGGTCGGGGGCCGCACCCTTGAGGTCCGCCCGACCGACCCGGCGCTGCTGCCCGACATGGCGCGGGCGCTGGAGGAGGCGGGGCTCGACGGCATCGCGGGCTCGAAGGTCGACGCGGGCGAGGGCCTGCTGTACGTACCGATCCTCAGCGACGAGCAACTGACCGCGGTGGTCGGTCTGCTGGGCGCGCGCGGCTTCGGCATCGCGCACATCGGGACCCATCTGCCCAGCCTGGACGAGGTGTTCCTGGCCATCACGGGCGAGAAGACGAGCGACGCGGCGGCCGGGTCCACCGCGTCCGGCGAATCCACGGCGCCCACCGCGCCCACCGCGCCCGTCGCGGACGACAAGCACGAGGAGGTCGCGGCATGAGCGCGGCGACAGTGACCCCACCGGCGCCGGCGCCCACCGCCGTGAAGGCGCGCGAGGGCGAGGGCCGGATCGGCCTGCGCGCCAATCTGCGGCACATCGGCGCGCTCGCCCGGCGCAACAGCCTGCAGATCAAGCAGGATCCGCAGTCGATGTTCGACGTGCTGCTGATGCCGATCGTCTTCACCCTGCTCTTCGTCTTCGTCTTCGGCGGCGCGGTCGCGGGCAACGGCAGGCAGGACGAGTACGTCAGCTACCTGGTTCCCGGCCTGATGGCGATGATGGGGCTGAACGTGTCCATGGCCGTCGGCACCGGCATCAACGAGGACTTCCAGAAGGGGGTGATGGACCGGTTCCGCACCATGCCGATCGCCCGGTCCTCCGTCCTCGTGGCGAAGATCGTCGTCGAGGTCGGCCGGATGATGGTCGCCTTCGCGATCCTGCTGGCCGTGGGCTTCATCCTGGGCATGTCCGTCGAGACGTCGCCGCTGCACGTGCTGGGGGCCGTCGGGCTCTCGCTCCTGTTCGGCGCCTCCCTGATGTGGATCTTCATCCTGATCGGCCTGTCCGTGAAGACGGCCCAGGCCGTGCAGGGCATGGCGATGCTCGTGCTGATGCCGCTCCAGTTCGGTTCCTCGATCTTCACCCCGCCGTCGACGATGCCGGGCTGGCTGCGGACCTTCACCGACTACAACCCGCTGTCGAGCCTCGCGGACGCGGCGCGCGGGCTGTTCATCGGCGGGCCGATCGCCCGCGACGTGTGGATGGTCGTGGGGTGGGCCGTGGCCATCACGGTGGTGACCGCGCCGCTCGCCATCTCGAAGTTCCGCAAGAAGACCTGACGTTCGCGCGCCGGCCGCGTCAGCGGTCGACGAGGGCGGCGGCCTGCTCCAGTGTGAGGCCGCCGCCCTCGGCGTACGCCGCCTCGTACGCGGCGTCGCCCAGCTCGGCGCGGGCCGCCGCCTCGGCGTCCGCCACCGCCTCCCGCTCCTGGGTGGTGGCGAAGTGGCGGGGCGGCAGCAGCGCCCCGTAGGCGCCGAGGAGCCTCGCGGCGTCCCGGGCCGGCTCGGGGCCGCCGAGGCCCGCCAGGGCGCGGGCCGCCGTCATCAGGTGGACGGCGGGCATCTGCGGGGCGACCAGCCGCGCCAGCGGCTCGCGGGCGCGCACCAGGGCGTGGCGGACCCGGCCGAGCGCCTCGTCGTACCGGCCGTCGAGGTTGTCCATCCAGGCGAGGAGGCCGATGACGAAGCCCTCGAAGATGGCGAGGTTCGAGTGGTTGAAGGCGCGGCGCATCGCGTCCAGGTGCTCCCGCCCCTCGTCGGTGCGCCCGGTGCGGGCGAGCCACATCGCGAGGAACATGCGGGCGGGAGGCTCCGACTCGTGCCCCCGCTCGACCTTCGCGAGGATGTCGCGCAGCATCACCTCGGCCTCGTCGCCGTCGCCCGTCTCCACCAGGACGCCCGCGAGCCGGGCCCGCAGCAGCGACACCTGGGTCTGCGCGCCGAGCAGGTCCGCGAGGCCGATCGCGGCCCGGTAGTCCCCGGCCGCGAGGGTGAACTGGCCCCTGCGCTCGCGCGACTCGGCGCGCGCGGCGAGGGCCTCGGCCTCGCCCCACACGTCGCCGAGCCGGGTGAAGATCTCCAGGCTCTCGTCGGCGTCGCGGCTCGCGTCGCCCGCCCAGTCGCCGCGGTTGGCCAGGAGGTTGGCCCGCAGCTGGAGTGCCATGGCCAGCTCCCAGACGTAGCCGAACTCACGGCAGGCGTCGACCGTCTTGTTGGCCACCTCGTAGAGCTGCCCCGGGCTGCCGGTCAGCATGACGGCGAAGATCCAGAGCGTCCCCGGCACCCGGCACGTCTGCGGCAGGCCGGGCCGGTAGACCTCGGTGACCGTGCGCAGCCACGCCGTCGCCTCGTCGGTGGTCCACTGGTCGAGCTCGTGGTTCATGCTCGCCAGATGGATGAGCCAGGCGGGGCGCCTGGCTCATCCCTCTCGCGAGCATGAACCACGAGCTCGACCCGCGGACCACCGACGAGCCGACGGC